>NZ_DBHHFZ010000001.1:0-477611 GCF_057238465.1 Arachnia sp. | reverse complement strand
CAGCACCAAGTCACCGAGCCGGAGGCCACAGGTTCAAATCCTGTCCCCGCTACCAATTCCGGAATCCCGGCCAGAGAGATCTGGCCGGGATTTTCTTTGTTCCGGATCGGCAACGGCCACCGGCTCCGGCTTCTGGCCGTGGCGGACACCGGAGGTGGATCTCGAGGGAGCGATCCCGGGTGATCCCCTTGTGGAGGCCGGTAGGTGTTGCACTCGGCAATGGTCCCCGGCGCTCACCCAGGATGCGCCTCGGGGAACGACCGTTCCCACCTCAGCACACCGAACCCGCGTTCCCGGGAACCGTACCGCACCGGGTACCCCGTCGCGAGCTGCGTCGATCAACCCACCCTTAAGGAACTTCTAAGTTTTCGCTCAGCCTTCCTGCGCGCCGAACCTCAACCAAGCTGTGAGTTTTCTGTGAATACATCCAGCAAAGTCCCTAGTCAGCTCGATTTGGCCCTCCAGCTTTCCCGCAGTCACCCCCGAAACCCTGAAGCAAACTTGAACTTAACCTGAGAAACCCTCAGGATTGATGGCATCTTCCAACCGAAAGGACCGACCATGGGATTCCTGAAGCCCACTCAGCCCCGTCGTGGCTGCGCCGCCTTTGGTCCGGGAGCCATCCCGCGCCGGGCCCTGCCGACTCCGCCCGCACCCTGGCGTCGTCCACTCGCCGCACTGGTGCTGGCGGGCAGCATCGGAACGATGGGCATGGCAACCCAGAGCGCGGCCGCCGCCGAAATCGATCCCTCCGCGGGCCACCATGAAACCGTCGCCGACGGCTCCGGCAATTCCGGCAAGCAGAGCTCGGCCTCCACCAAGTCCTCCGATCAGGGTCGGCGGGCCTCCGGCACGGAGCAGGCCGCGAGCCCGAAGCGCGCGGCCAGCAGCGACGATGACTACAAGGAGAACTCCGCCCCCCGGCGCGCATACTCCGAGGGCTCCAGCCGGAAGACCTCCGGCTCTGCCTCGAAAACAAGCCATTCCTCGAGCAATGGCAAGAGCTCCGGCTCCACCGCCGGCAAGAAGAGCAGCTACAACGGTTCTCGCTCCACCAGCAAGAAGTACACCACCTGGTCCAAGAAATCGGGTTCCACCAGCAGCAAGAAACGAACCAGTTCCTCGTTCAGCAGTGGGTCCGGCTCGAGCAACCGTTCGTACTCGGGCAACCGTTCGTACTCGGGCAACCGTTCGTACTCGGGCAGCAGCTCCGGCGCGAGCAGTTCCTCCAGAACCTCATCGGACAACTCCACCATCAGCAGCGATGCCGCAGCCTCCAGCAGCACCACGACCGTCAACGGTGCGGCCGCTCCCCTGGCGAAGGGAAGCTACCGGATCGGTGCCGCCTTCGGTGCCACCGGAAGCTGGTCCCGCTACCACACGGGCCAGGACTTCGCCGCCAGCAGCGGCACCCCCGTGTACGCCGTCACCTCCGGCACCGTGGTCAGCGGGAACGTCGGCTCCTGGGCCGGCAACTACGTCGTCATTCGCGCGGCCGATGGTTCCTCCACCCTGTACGCGCACATGAGCAACACCGACGTGAAGGTGGGCCAGCAGGTCACCGCCGGGCAGAAGATCGGGAACGTGGGCAGCACCGGACGCAGCTTCGGCGCCCACCTGCACTTCGAGTACTACCCCTCCGGGGTCACCCCGGGCGATGTGTACTCCGCCACGAACCCGATGAGCTATCTCCGGTCGATCGGAATCTCCATGTGAGGTTTCTCCCCTCCCCTCAAGCTGCGCGGCGCCGGGTCTCTACTCGGCGCCGCGCAGTCTCAGCAGCGCATTGACGGCGATGTCCAGGTTCTTCGTGCGCCAGAATCCCGGAAGGGAGCTGGTCAGGAACCCCCCGTAGCGGGCTCTGACGACCCGGGGGTCGAGAATCGCGACCACGCCACGGTCATCCTCGCGCCGGATCAGCCGACCGGCCCCCTGCGCCAGCAGCAGCGCCGCATGGGTGGCGGCCACCGTCATGAAACCGTTGCCTCCCGCATCGTCCACGGCCTTCTTGCGCGCCTGCATCAACGGGTCGTCGGGCCGGGGAAAGGGAATCTTGTCGATGATGACCAGCTGGCAGGTTTCCCCGGGGACGTCGACGCCCTGCCACAGGGACATGGTGCCGAACAGGCTTGTGGCCGGCCTCTCCCTGAAGTTTCGTTGAAGCTCGGAAAGTTGCGCATCGCCCTGACACAGGAATTCCAGTTCCGGCAGCACCCGGCGGCAGTGCGCCACCGCCTGCTCGGCGTTCCTGCGTGAGGCGAACAACCCGAGGGTCCGCCCACCGGCCGCCCAGACGAGCTGCGCGATCTCGGCCAGCACGGCGTCCGTGAGCCCGTCCCTACCGGGTGGGGGCAGCGCGGCGGCGGCATACAGTATCCCCTGCCTGGTGTAGTCGAAGGGAGATCCCACGTCGACCCCCCGCCAGTTGAAACCCGTTCCGGTTCCTTCCGCATCCCCACCCAGTTCGTCGGCGGGATTCAGCCCGATGCTGGTGGCGAAGACCCGGAAATCACCACCCAGCGTGAGGGTCGCGGAGGTGAGCACGGTGGTTGCCCGCCCGAACACCTGTTCCCGCAGCAGCCCCGCCACCGATAGCGGGGCGACGTGGGCCATCTCCCCCAGCTGTTCCGAGCGGCTCACCCAAACCACGTCCTGATCGGCCAGTCGCGCCATTCGTTCGGAGATGTCGAAGATTTCACCCAGCGCCCCGGCGGCCTGGGAACGTTCGGGGTTCTCCCTGTCCTTTCCCAACTCGCTGATCGCCCGGCGGGATGCGTCGCGAAGCCCGGCGCAGGCCACCGGCAACAGCGCATCG
This sequence comes from Arachnia sp., assembly GCF_057238465.1. Classification (NCBI taxonomy): domain Bacteria; kingdom Bacillati; phylum Actinomycetota; class Actinomycetes; order Propionibacteriales; family Propionibacteriaceae; genus Arachnia; species Arachnia sp. The sequence continues at coordinate 474,796 of NZ_DBHHFZ010000001.1, read as the reverse complement.
GCCCCGGTGATGCGCTCCGTGGGGCTGTCGGCCAGGGCATCGCGCAGTTCCTCGACCGCGTCCAACAGGTCACCGCCCAGATCATCCCCCAGCCAGGCCAGGCAACGTCTCACCACCCGTTCCGTGGCTCCCGCGCTCAGGTCCCCGGTAGCGGCCGTGGTGAGGCGGCCCGTCACTTCATGGGCCTCATCGATGATCAACGCATCGTGCTCTGGAAGCGCCGTGCCGCCGTGCATGGCGTTGATCGCCACCAGGGCGTGGTTGGTTACGATCAGGTCCGCTGCGCGAGCCGACTCCCGTGACCTCTCGACGAAACACTCCGCCCCGAAGGGACACCGGGACGCGCCAGGGCATTCCCGGGTCGGGATCGAAACCTGCTGCCAGGCCGCGGCCGTGTGGGTCGGGGCGTCATCGCGGTCCCCGGCACCGCCCGCGAGGAGCTGCTCCTCCACCCATTCACGCAGCGCCAGCACCTCAACCCCGAGCTTCGAGGGGGACCCGGAGCTGCGGGACTCGCTCAGCTCGGCCGCGCCCAGGAGAGTTCCCTGGCCGCCGTCCGTCGCCTTGTCGCGGGTGCGAAACAGGCAGGCGTAGTTGTTGCGTCCCTTCAGCACACAGGCCCGGGGGCGTTTTCCCGTCACCTGCTCGACCGCGTCCAGGGCCGCGGGAATGTCGGAGCCCGCTAGCTGGGCCTGGAGAGCCAGGGTGGCCGTCGCGACCACGATGACCTCGTCGTACTCCACGATCCGCGCCAGCGCCGGCGCCAAGTAGCCGAGGGATTTGCCGGTTCCGGTTCCCGCCTGGACCAGCAGGTGGGTGCCACCCTCCAGGGTCTCGGAGACGGCAGCCACCATCGCCACCTGGCCGGGCCTTTCGCCCCCACCGATCCCGGAGACCGCCCGCTCCAGGATCCGTTCCGCGAGGTCAGGCACCGTATTCGCCCAGCTCCTCCGCCAGGCCGGGGTGGACGCGCGCACACACCCTGGTGCCCTCGCCGGTGTGCTCCAGCGTCTCGATGGTTCCCGTCCGGTGGATGCGGTCCATGAGGTCGCCGCGGCTGTACGGAATGAGCGTCTCGACCCGCACTTCTGGGTTCGGCAGGCGGGCCTCCACGGCATCGGCCAGCTCAGCCAGGCCATGGCCCGTGCGGGCGGAAACCACCACACAACCGGGATGCCCGGCCCGCAGGGCCAGCAGCGTGGTTTCATCCGCAAGATCTGCCTTGTTGCAGACCAGCAGCTCCGGCACGTCGCTGGCGCCGATCTCGGCGAGCACCTGGCGCACCGCGGCGATCTGCCCCTCGGGGTCCGGGTCCGAGGCGTCGACCACGTGAAGGAGGAGGTCCGCGGTGGTGGATTCCTCCAGGGTGGAACGGAACGCCTCCACCAGGTCGTGGGGAAGGTGCCGGACGAATCCCACGGTGTCGGTCAGCGTGAACACCCTCCCGTCCCGGGTCTCGGTGCGGCGGGTGGTGGGATCCAGGGTGGCGAACAGCGCGTCCTCCACGAGCACACCCGCGCCCGTCAGCCGGTTCAGCAGCGAGGACTTGCCCGCGTTGGTGTATCCGACGATCGCCACGCTCGGCACCCGGTTCCTACGGCGCTCGGCGCGTTTGCCCTCCCGGGTGGCGTCCATTTCACGGAGCTTGCGGCGAAGCTGCGCGATCCGGTGGTGGATGCGACGCCTGTCGGTCTCGAGTTTCGTCTCACCGGGTCCCCGGCCTCCGATACCCGCTCCCCCGGCAGCGCGGCCGCCGGCCTGCCGGGACAGATTTCCACCCCAGCCGCGGAGGCGCTGCTTCAGGTACTGCAGCTGGGCCAGTTCCACCTGGGCCTTGCCCTCCGCGGATTTCGCATGGGAGGCGAAGATGTCCAGGATCAGCGCGGTCCGGTCCACCACCTTCACCTTGATGCGGTCCTCCAGGTTCCGCAGCTGCGCCGGTTGCAGTTCCCCGTCGCAGATGACGGTGTCGGCTCCGGTGGCTCGGACCACCTCGGCCACTTCCTCCACCTTGCCGCGTCCGATGTAGGTGGCGGGGTCCGGTTGGCTCCTGCGCTGCACCAGGGCCTCAAGAACCTCGGAGCCGGCGGTCTCGGCCAGCAGCTTCAGCTCGGCCATCGCGTTGTCGGCGTCCTCCTGCGTCCCGGAGGTCCACACGGAGACCAGCACAACGCGTTCCAACCGCAGCTGTCGGTACTCGACCTCGGAGATGTCCTCCAGTTCGGTTCTCATACCGACGACCCGCCTGAGCGAGTGCCGCTCGGCAAGTTCGGACTGATCGCCGTCGTGATTCGGCTGTGCGTGAAGGGATGTGCTCATCGTCGGACCATTCTGACAGGCCCCGGTGAGAAAATCTCAGCTCCAGTACTCACCGCGCGCCACGATCACGGCCGGCCCCGTCAGCCAGGCCTCGTCACCCTCGAAGGTCACGATCAGGTCCCCGCCACGGACATGCACCTGGATGGGACCGTCGAACCCACTGCGGTCACGGTAGGCGGTCGCGGATGCGACCACACCGGTGCCGCAGCTCAGGGTTTCCCCGCAGCCACGCTCATACACACGCATGAGCAGCTCCCCGGGCTTGACCTCGTGGACGAACTCGACGTTCACTCCCGCGGGGAAGGCCTCGGCGGGTTCCCAGGCCGGGGCCCGGGAAAGATCCAGCTGCCCGATCACGTCACGATCCGTGAACACGACGGCGTGTGGATTGCCGACATCGACAGGCCGTCCCTTGAACTTCCGTCCCTCGTGGATGATGGTGACGGGTTCCTTCCCCAGGCCGACCACACCCAGGTTCGTCGCTATCAGCCCCCCACGGGCGACCCGAACCTGCTTGAGTCCCGCCCGGGTCGCGACGGTGAACTCCCCGCTCTGGACCAGCTGATCGTTCAGGAGATAGCGGGCGAACAACCGCAGACCGTTTCCGCAAATCTCGGCCACCGACCCGTCGGCGTTGCGGTAGTCCATGAACCAAAGCTCCGGGTCGAACTCGTGCCCGGCCACCTGACCGGCCCGCACCACCCGTAACAGCCCGTCCCCTCCGACACCCGTGTGGCGGTCACAGAGTGCAGCAACCGCCTCGGCGCTCAGATCCTGCATTCCGTGTGGATCATCAATGATGATGAAGTCGTTGCCGGTGGCATGACCCTTGGCGAACGTGTACCGGAACAAAGTGCCCACCTATCCCTTCCAGCCCGATTCAACAATTCTACGTCCCGGAGATTTCCATGATCCGGGCGGGGTTGCCCGAATCCCCCGCGGGTAGCCACACGATCCTGGGATCCCGCCGGTACCAGCCCAACTGCTTGCGGAAAAACCTCCGAGTGGCCCGTTTCACGTCCTCCTTCGCCTCCTCCTCGCTGCACTGCCCGTCGAGGAAGGCGAGAACCTGCCGGTAGCCGATCGCGCGGGAGGCGGTCCGTCCTTCCCGCAACCCGCGAGGAATCAGGTTCTCGACCTCGGCCACGATGCCCCGGCGCCACATCTCCTCCACCCGGGCATCGATGCGGCTGTCCAGTTCGGCCCGGTCCAGTTCCAGCCCGAACTGGTGGACCCCGTCGAGTTCGTAGGTCCACTCGGGGAGCACCGCTCGATGTCCCCCCGTCAGCGCGTGGATCTCCAACGCCCTCACGATGCGCCTGCCGTTTCCGGGTTCGATGCGGGCCGCGGATTCCGGGGCCAGGACCGCCAGCCGGGCATACAGCTCCTCCACCCCGACGCGCTCCAGTTCGGTTTCCAGCCCTGCCCTGAGAACCGGGTCGGAACCCGGGAACTCGAAGGCGTCGGTGATGGCCCGTGTGTAGAGGGCGGAACCGCCGACGAGGATCGGAACGGCTCCCCGAGCCCGCAGGTCCGCGATCACGGTCCGGGCGCGGGTCTGGAAATCAGCGACGGATGCGGTCTCGGTGACCTCCAGGATGTCGATCAGGTGGTGCACGACCCCATCTCGTTCCGCCTCGGAGGGTTTCGCGGTGCCGATGTCCATGCCCCGGTAGACCAGCATCGAATCCGCGTTGACAACCTCGGCGACCTCACCTCGCCTCATGAGGTCGTGGGCCAGCGAGACCGCGAGCTCCGACTTGCCCGTAGCGGTTGGGCCGACGAGCACTATCAGGGGCGGATGCATGCCACCATCCTGCCAGTCCCGGTGCGGAACTTCGCGGGAACAGGCATGATGGACCTCTACGGTGCGCCAGGCACCCGGACCAGGAGGCAATGACATGGGAATCTTCGACAACATTGGTGAACAGGTGGCCCAGCACGAGGAAACCATCGATCAGGCGATCGAGAAGGGCGCCGGGTTCATCGACGAGAAGACCGGCGGCAAACACAGCGAGCAGATCAACCAGGCCGCTGATTTCGTCAAGGGCAAGGTTGACGACCTGGCCAGCAAGAAGGAGAGCGAGTAGCAGGTCCCGCGAACGGGGTTTCGCGGGTGGATGCCGCTGGGCTCGGACGCCCCGGTGGCACGCTGGACCGGGGCGTCCTGCGGGTGCGCACGCCCCGGCGCGATCCTCGTCGCACCACCTCGCCGATCCACCACCATGGCGTCACCCACCGAGGCGGTCCTTGACCTCTCGCCCCGGCAACCTCCGGTCCCGGACCGGGGGTTGTTCTCTTTTCAGGAGCGCCGCAGGCTCGGCATGCCCAGGGGAACCCCTCTGGGTTCGGGTGCATCGGTGTTGGCCGCCTCCCACGCGTCGCCACCCCTGGTGCGCCGCAGTCCCCTCAAGGGGGCATCCGAGTTCAGATGGTGTGGCGCCGCATGGGTGATGGTCGCGTAGGCGATGTCCCCCGGCCTCGGCCGCTCCGACGGCTCCTCACCAACCGCCACGTGCACCAGCCTGTTGTCGCGTGCCCGCCCGCTCATGCGATTGGTTTCGGAGTCCTTTCGCCCCTCCCCCAGGGCAAACATCACCTCTATCTCCTGCCCCTCGAAACGGCGGTTCTCCTCCCAGGCGATCTCCCCCACCAGTCCGACAAGCCGTTCGTAGCGTTCCTGGACCGTTTCATGGGCCACCTGGTTCTGCATCTCGGCGGCCGGGGTCCCCGGGCGTTTCGAGTACTGGAAGGTGTAAGCAGCGGAGAAACGGGCCTCGCGCACCACGTCCATGGTGGCCTCGAAGTCCTCATCGGTCTCGCCCGGGAAACCCACGATGATGTCCGTGGTGATGGCCGCATGGGGCATGGCCTCCCGGACGCGTTCCAGGATCCCGAGGAACCGCTTCCGGCGGTAGGAGCGCCGCATTGCCTTCAGGACCGCGTCCGAACCGGATTGCAGGGGCATGTGAAGCTGCGGCATGACGTTGCGGGTCTCGGCCATGGCGGCGATCACGTCGTCGGTGAAATCCTTGGGATGGGGGGATGTGAAGCGAACCCGTTCCAGGCCCTCGACCTGGCCGCAGGCACGCAGCAGCTTCGCGAAGGCCTGCCGGTCCCCGAACTCCACCCCGTAGGCATTCACGTTCTGCCCCAGCAGGGTGATCTCCTGCACCCCCTGGTCAACCAGCATCCGCACCTCGGCCAGGACGTCACCCGGTCGCCGGTCGGTCTCCTTTCCGCGAAGCTGCGGAACGATGCAGAAGGTGCAGGTGTTGTTGCATCCGACGCTCACCGACACCCAGGCCGAGTAGGGCGACTCGCGACGGCTAGGCAGGTTGCTCGGGAAGGTCTGGAGGGCCTCGACCACCTCCACCTGGGCGGCCTTCTCCACCCGCGCCCGTTCGAGCAGCGTGGGAAGGCTACCGACGTTGTGGGTACCGAAGACCACATCCACCCATGGCGCCCTCCGCAGGATCACGTCCCGGTCCTTCTGGGCCATGCAGCCGCCCACCGCGATCTGCATCCCGGGGTGGCGCGCCTTGATTGCGGCCATGTGTCCGAGATTCCCGTAGAGACGGTTGTCGGCGTTCTCACGCACCGCACAGGTGTTGAAGACCACCACGTCCGCCCCCGCACCGAGAACCGGCTCGGCGGGTTCCTGAGCACGCCTCAACCCGGCTTCCTCCAGCAGTCCCGCGATCCGCTCGGAGTCGTGGACGTTCATCTGGCAGCCGTAGGTGATTACGTGATAAGTGCGCGAACTCATGGTGGCCCAACTCTAGTGGTGCACCACGAAAAACAGCATTTCGTGCCGGGAACCCGGTGGCCGTGACCACTCCGGGGCGGACCGGACGCGTCATTGCCGAACCCGCGTGTCCCACAGCACACCGGAGATCCCGCGACTGTACCGGTATTCACCATCCCCTATTGACGCAGCCTCTAGTGTTGATTCATGGTCTTCCCAACAGGCGAACAATATGAGATCAACGCCGGGGGTTGTCGCGCCGTGATCACCGAAGTGGGCGCCAGGCTGCGCAGCTTCACCATCGAGGGCACGGAACTCCTCGCAACGCACGGGCCCGACCAGGCCCCGAAAGGCTGGGAGGGAGCCCACCTGCTCCCCTGGCCCAACCGGCTCCGCGACGGGCGCTACCACCTGGGCGGCCAGGAGTTCCAGCTGCCCATCAACGAACCCGCCCGGAACAACGCGAATCATGGCCTGAACGTGGGCCTGGCCTGGGAGTGCCTGGCCCATCTCGGGACCTCTGTCCGGCAGAGGTGCGTTCTCTGGCCCCGTCGCGGCTGGCCCGGAATCCTCGCGGTGGAGATCCTGCACCGGCTGGATGCGCAGGGGCTGAGTGTGGAGGTCGACGCCACGAACATCGGAAACACGTCCGTTCCCTGGGGCTATGGCGCCCATCCCTATTTCCGTTTCGAGGACATCTCCGGCGTGGAGTTGACGGTGCCGTTCGACGCCGAACTGGCGGTCGATCCCGAAAGACGGCTTCCCATTCGCCTCGGGCCCGTCGCCCCCGAGCACAACTTCGTCCAGCCCCGCGTCATCGGGGAAACGGTCCTGGACACCTCCTTCACCGATCCCCTGACCAGGGACTGGACCGTCACCCTGAGCGGCGACGACCGCACGATTGAGGTGTGGGGTGAGGCGACCACCCAATGGGTACAGGTGTTCACCGCGCCCCACCGCGACAGCGTGGCGGTGGAACCGATGACCTGTGGCCCAGACGCCTTCAACGAGGGTCCGACATACAGGGACCGGGTCATGTTGCGGCCGGGAGAGTCCGCGCACGCCGCCTGGGGGATTCGCGCCACCCTGCGGTCAGTGAGCCAGTTCAGTGGCACGTGATTCACGCACCACCGTGATGCGGATCTGTCCCGGGTAGGTGAGGTTCGCCTCCACCTCGGCCGCGATCTCGCGTGCCAGCACCCGGCTCATCGCATCGTCCACGACCTCGGGTGCCACCATGATCCGGACCTCCCTTCCCGCCTGCATCGCGTAGGCACGGGTCACTCCCTCGTGGGCCATGGCAATGGATTCGAGATGCTGCATCCGTTCCACATAGGCCTCCAGTGACTCGCGCCTCGCGCCCGGGCGGGACCCGGAGATGGCATCCGCAGCCTGGGTGAGGACGGCCTCGACGGTTCGTGGTTCGACCTCGTTGTGGTGCGCCTCGACGGCGTGGACCACGTCGGGGTGTTCGCCGTGGCGGCGCAGCAGGTCGGCGCCGATGATCGCATGGGGCCCCTCGGATTCGTGGGTGAGGGCCTTGCCTATGTCGTGCAGGAAGGCCGCTCTCTTGCACTGCGCCACGTCGAGCCCCAGCTCGGCCGCCATGATCCCGGCCAGGTGGGCGCACTCGACCAGGTGGGCGAGCACGTTCTGCCCGAAGCTGGTGCGATAGGCCAGGGAGCCGATCACGGGGACCAGCTCCGGGTGGAGATCAGCGATTCCCACCTCCAGCAGGGCCTCGTTCCCGGCGGTTCTGATGCGCTCATCCAGCACCCGGATGCTGCGGGCGTGCACCTCCTCGATTCGCGCCGGGTGGATGCGCCCGTCGGCAACCAGGTCCACGAGGGTCAACCGGGCCGCTTCACGCCTCACCGGGTCGAAGCAGCTGAGCAGAACGGTCTCCGGGGTGTCGTCCACCATCACGTTGACTCCGGTGATCTGCTCGAAGGCCCTGATGTTGCGGCCCTCCCTACCGATGATCCGTCCCTTCATCTCATCGCCGGGAAGGTCGACACTGGAAACCACCGATTCGCTGGTCTGTTCTGCCGCGCACCGCTGGATGGCGGTCACGACTATCTCCCGGGCCCGCTGGTCCGCTTCTTTCTTCGCGGTCTCCTCGATGTCCCTGGCCAGGGTGGCGGCAGACAGCCGGGCCTGGCGTGCCGCCTCGGCCATCACCTCCGCCTGGGCTGCGGTTGCAGTCAGCCCTGCCACCCGTTCGAGTTCCGCCTGAGCACGGTCCTGTTCCGCGGCGAGTTCCTCGCGCTGTTTCCTGAGATCCGCGCGTTGCTGCTCGAGAAGCTCCGAGCGTGTCGCGAGTCCCTCGGCCTCTGCGGCGAGCCGGTCCTCCTTCTCGTTCAGGCGTTCTTCCTGACGTTCCTGCGCGCTGCGTTGCTCGCGCAGCTCGGCGCGCTGCGTGGCTATCGACGCATCCAGCTCCTCGCGGCGCCTGTCGATGTCGGCGCCGGCCTCGCGGGCCCATTCCTCCGCCTGCTCCAGGGCGCGTGCCGCGTCCGCCCTGAGCTGCTCGGCCGCCTCCACCGCCTGTTTGCGGATGGAGGCCGCGTCGGAACGGCTTCTGCGTTCAATGCGGGCCCGTTCCTGGATGAAGGACAGGGCAACCCGCCGCTGCCGCCAAGCGAGGATCCCCAGGACGACGCCCAGTAATCCAGCGATGATCCAGCCCAGCCATTCCATGGCTACCCCTTTGCACCCGACGAAGTGACCTGGAGGTTCAGGGCACCCCGGGCTGCTGAGTAGCGGACGTGACCACGCCATACCGGGCCGCACACGAGCCCATGGGACCAACCAAGATGTCTCGAACCGTGAGTCAATGACCTTACGACCGCCAAGGCTAGTTCACAAGGGCATGTCATCCGTGTCGGGGTCCATTTCCCCGAGCACCTCGTCCACGACCGACGACACCACGGCTCCACCGAATCCCCTGCGCCCGAGGGCCCCGGCCAGGCGCCGACGCGCCACCCGGGAATCCAGCCCGGCCAAGGTGCGGGCACGACGTTGCGCGAAGGCTCGCGCCGCCTCCAGTTGCTCCTCCTGCCCCACCCGCGACAGGGCCTCCGCCGCCACGTCCTCATCCACACCCCGGCGCCGCAGCTCCGCCCGGATCCGGGTGACACCATGCCGGTCCACCTGAACCCGGGTCTGCGTGAGCGCCTCCGCGAAGGCGGCATCATCCAGCAGCCCAACCTCGCGGAAACGCTCCATCAGTTCCTCGGAGACATCCTCGGGGACCCCCCGGGAGGCCAACCGGGACCGAAGCTCGGCCTCCGACCGGCTCCGGGCATCCAACAACCTGAGTGCGATCCGCCTGGCGAATTCCAGCTGCTCCGCGCGGCTGATTTCAGGAGGCAACCTCAACCTCTCCCGTCTCGGGGTTGATCCTGCCTCCCGAGGCCTCCTGTTCCACGACACCGAGCGCAGCCCGGATCCGGCGATCGATCTCCTCCGCGATCTTCGGATTGTTCTTCAGGAAGTTCCGGGCATTTTCCTTGCCCTGCCCCAGCTGATCGGATTCATAGGTGAACCAGGCTCCCGCCTTGCGAATGATCCCATTGGCGACGCCCATGTCGATCAGGCTTCCCTCCCGGGAAATTCCCTCACCGTAAATGATGTCGAACTCGGCCTGCTTGAAAGGCGGCGCGACCTTGTTCTTGACCACCTTCACGCGGGTGCGGTTGCCGACCATCTCGGAGCCGTCCTTCAGCGTTTCGATCCTCCTGACATCAAGGCGCACGGAGGAGTAGAACTTGAGCGCGCGGCCACCCGTGGTGGTTTCGGGAGAACCGAACATCACCCCGATCTTCTCGCGCAGCTGGTTGATGAAAATGGCGGTGGTGTTTGCGGACTTCAGGGCCCCGGTCATCTTCCGAAGGGCCTGGCTCATCAGGCGTGCCTGGAGACCGACGTGGGAATCCCCCATCTCGCCCTCGATCTCGGCGCGCGGCGTCAGCGCGGCCACCGAGTCGATGACGATGAGCGCCAGGGCCCCGGAACGCACCAGGGTGTCCGCGATCTCCAGGGCCTGCTCACCGTTGTCGGGTTGCGAGACCAGGAGCTCGTCGGTGTTGACGCCGAGCTTGCTCGCGTAATCCGGGTCCAGGGCGTGCTCCGCGTCGATGAAGGCGCAGATCCCGCCCTCGGCCTGTGCGTTCGCGATGGCGTGGAGGGCGACCGTGGTCTTGCCCGAGGACTCCGGGCCATAGATCTCGATGATCCGTCCCCGGGGCAGGCCACCGATCCCCAGGGCGACGTCCAAGGCGACACTTCCCGTCGGGATGACGTCGATGGGCAGGCGGGTGTCCTCCCCCAGACGCATCACCGATCCCTTCCCGTGCACCTTCTCGATCTGGGCGAGGGCGGCCTCGAGTGCCTTGGTGCGATCCGCAACAGCCATGGTGTGGTTCCTTTCGACTCCCTGAGCCGTTCCTTTCAGACCGACTCAACCTTCACCCTCACTGTAGGAATCGGGGGTGACAAAAACTCCAGTTCACCTCCGGGCTGTGGAAAACCCGGAGACATGCACAGTCTAGCCGAACATGTGTTCGATTGCATGGGGCGCGCCGGCGCCGATGCCTCACCGCATCGTTTCCGGCAGCTCGAGTGCGACCCACACGGCCCTCCAGATTTTCTTGCACGGAACCCCCGCTGCCAGCGCCTCATCCACGGTGCGGCTCTCGAGTTCCTGCAGGGTGATCGTCGACGCCCAGCTCCCGGCGTATCCCTTCCCGAGCACAACCTCGAGTTTCGCCCACAGTTCCGCTTCGCGCATGTTGGCAACCCTAGGCCCCGCGGACAAGTGGCGCCCTGCACCCATCCCGGTGACACGCCGGACCGCTTCATCCTCCGGCGCGCTCCCCCGCCCATCGCCGAGCCATCCCATCATCGCGCCGAACCCCGCCTGCGCGTTCCCCGCGATGTCCACCGATCCCGGTCCGCGAGCGACAACCGCCACTCTCCCCTCCTCCCAAACCTTCCCGCAAGACCCCGTCACGGGATATAAACCCCACCCATCAGCCATTTGAGAAAGTCCTTATCCCAAGCGCCCCAGAGCGAACCGACACGGTTTCTCGTACACTGACCCTCGAACACGATCATCAATTGGTCAGAAAGTGCACGAAGGAGTCGACATGAACGCTGCGGGTACGCATTCCCACAAGCGCTCCGATCGAATGCTCGCGATGCTGGCGCTGCTTCAAGAGAATGGTCAGATGTCGCTGTCCAAGCTCGCCGCCGAACTGGGAACTTCCGAGGCCACCATCAGGCGTGATGTTGCCGTGCTCGCGTCCCAGGGATTGTTGGACCGCACCCATGGCGGCGCACGCCCGATCCAGGGCAGCCGCGAACTCCCGGTACGGCTGCGGGACGGGCGCAATCAGGCCGCCAAGTCCCGCATAGCGGCGGCGGCTGCCAAGCTGGTTCCCGAGGGAAAGCACGCCATCGGTCTCAGCGGCGGAACCACGGCCGCCGAGGTGCTTCGTGCCCTGCGTCACCGAACCGATTTGACGATCATCACCAACTCGCTGAGCATCGGCCTGGAAGCGGCCGAGCAGGGACAAGGACGTGTCCTCATCGCCGGTGGTGTGCTGCGTTCCAATTCACTGGAACTCGTGGGTTCCCTGGCCGAGGCGACACTCCGGCTCGTGAACGTCGGAACCGCCCTGGTGGGGGCCGACGGGCTCAGTTCGTCCGGGGGACTGACCACCCACGACGACATCGAGGCACGCACCAATCACACGATGATCGAACGGGCCCAGCGGGTGATCGCAGTGGCCGACGCATCCAAGATCGGCCACGTCACCCTGGCGAAGATGGCGGACCTGAGCGAGATCGACATCCTCGTCACCGATTCCAACGCCCCGGAGGACGAACTGGACCGCATCCGGGACATAGGGGTCGAGGTGGTGATCGTCCCGGTTCCCACCGACCCGAAGGCCACACCCGGCAGCTGATCGTTTCCCGTCATTCGGCGGAGCGCCGTGGCTGTTTCCCCCTGGCGCGGATCCGGATGGCCTCACGGATGTAATCGGCCCCGGTCACCAGTGTCAGGATCAGGGCCGCCCACATCAACACCCAGGCCAGGAACTGCACCGCCCCCGGCAGGCCCGGCAACCATGCGAGAAAGACGATCAGGGCCAGCGACTGGGTGACGGTTTTCAACTTGCCACCGCGATTGGCGGCCATGATCCCGTACTTGGCGATGGCCGCCCGCAGCCATGTGATCCCCCATTCACGGACCAGGATCAGCACCGTGAAATACCAGGGAAGCTCACCCAGCAGACTCAGGCAGATGAAGGCCGCACCCGTCAGGGCCTTGTCGGCTATCGGATCCCAGAGCTTTCCGAAATCCGTGATCAGGTTGTAGCGCCTGGCGATGTAGCCGTCCGCGAGATCGGTCAGCATCGCGGCCACGAAGATTCCGGTGGCGACGAACCGCCACCCCTGGTTCGCCGGTTGCCAGAACAGCACCACGACGAACAGCGGCACCATGATGATGCGGAGCACCGTGAGCACGTTGGGAACGTTCAGATTGCTGGGCCGTGGTTCGGTCATCGGGCTTCTCCCACCATGTCGACTCCTGTGGCGTCGATGAACTCAACTTCAATGAACTGCCCGATCCGGGCATCGGCCCCGGGAAGCTCCACAATCCCGTCGGTCTCGGGGCCCTGATGCGGCGCACGCCCCGAGGCCCCGTCGGCACCGGTTTCCTCGACCAGGACCACGCTCCGCTCCCCCACCCTCTCCGCGGCGCGGGACTCGCACACCATGTTGGCGACGTCGGCCAGCAGCTCCCGACGCGCATCCACTTCCGCCTGGTCCAGGTGGGCGTCCAGGCCCTCCCCCTCCGTGCCCTCCTCGTCGGAATAGCCGAACACCCCGAGGAAATCCAGGTTGGCGTCGATGATGAACTCGCGGAGCGTCTCGACATCCGACTCGGTCTCCCCCGGGAACCCGGCGATCACGTTGCTGCGGATCCCTGCCCTCGGCTCGGCCGCCCTGATCCGTTCGAGCAGTCCGAGGAAGGATTCCGGGTCACCGAAACGCCGCATCCTCCGCAACACCCCGGGCGCGGCGTGCTGGAAGGAGAGATCGAAATAGGGCACCACCTTGCCGGTGTCCAACATGGCCTCCAGCATTCCGGGCCGGATCTCGGCGGGTTGCAGGTAGGAGACCCGGATCCATTCCAGCCCATCCACCCGGGACAGCTGGGGCAGCAGGGTCTCCAGGTTCACACCGGGGAGATCCTTGCCGTAGCTGGAGGTGTTCTCGGAAACCAGCAGCACCTCCTTCACCCCCTGCTCCGCGAGCCAGCGAGCCTCGGCGATGATGTCGGCGACGGGCCGCGAGAGGTAGGAGCCCCTGAAGGCGGGGATGGCGCAGAAAGCGCAGCGCCGGTCGCATCCGGAGGCTATCTTCAAGGGTGCTGCGGGCCCCGATCCCAAGCGGCGACGGATCACGCGCGGCCCTGTTGCCGGGGCCAGCCCTTCCGGCAGGGGGGTGTGCCCCGGAGTCGCGATCCGTCCGGCGGCCTGCTGGCGGCCCGCCGGCGCGATCGGCAGCAGTTTGCGCCGGTCCCTCGGAACATGGGTCTCGTGACTGCCTCCGGCGAGGATCGACCGGAGCCGATCGGCGATGTCCGCGTAGTCGTCGAACCCGAGCACCGCATCGGCCTCGGGCAGGGCCCCCGCCAGTTGCGCCCCGTAGCGTTCCGCCATGCACCCCACCGCCACGACCGCCTTCGTCGTGCCGGATTCCTTGAGGTCGGCGGCGGCCAGCAGGGTGTCGATGGAGTCCTTCTTGGCCTGTTCGATGAAACCGCAGGTGTTGACCACCACGGTCTCCGCCTCCGCCGGGTCATCCACCAGCACGAATCCCCCCGCCTCCAGCCGGCCCGCGAGTTCCTCCGAGTCGACGTCGTTGCGGGCGCAGCCCAGAGTCTGGATGTGGACCTTTTTCATGATCTTCCCAGTATCACTCACCCGGCCGCGAGGGAGGCGAGCAGATCATCGAGATCGTCGGGTTTCACCAGCACATCACGCGCCTTGGAGCCCTCCGAGGGACCAACCACCCCTCGGGATTCGAGAATGTCCATCAGGCGTCCCGCCTTGGCGAAACCGACGCGCAGCTTGCGTTGCAGCATCGAGGTGGAGCCGAGCTGGAGTTCCACCACGAGGCGGGCCGCGTCCAGCACCAGTTCGAGATCGTCGCCGATGTCGTCCACGACCTTCTTCTCGGCCGCTGCCGTCGTGACGTCCTCCCGGTAGGTGGGCTGCAGCTGCCCCGAGATGTGGGCGACGACCTCGCGGATCTCGGATTCGTTCACCCACGCGCCCTGCACGCGAATCGGCTTTCCGGCACCCATGGGCAGGAACAGCCCGTCCCCCTTGCCCACCAGTTTCTCCGCGCCCGGCTGGTCGAGGATCACCCGGGAATCGGTCATGGACGAGGTGGCGAAGGCCAGGCGCGACGGCACGTTGGCCTTGATCAACCCGGTCACGACGTCCGTGGAGGGTCGCTGCGTGGCCAGGACCAGGTGAATCCCTGCGGCCCGCGCCAGCTGCGTGATCCGCACCACCGACTCCTCCACGTCCCGCGGGGCGACCATCATCAGGTCGGCGAGCTCATCCACCACGACCAGCAGGTAGGGATAGGGGGCCAGCACCCGCTGCGACCCCTCGGGAAGTTTGACCTGCCCGGCCTTGACGGCCTTGTTGAAGTCGTCGACGTGCCGGAATCCGAAGGCGGCCAGGTCGTCGTAGCGCATGTCCATCTCGCGGACCACCCAGGCGAGGGCCTCGGCGGCCTTCTTCGGGTTCGTGATTATGGGGGTGACCAGGTGCGGAATGCCCTCGTACTGGTTGAGCTCCACCCGTTTGGGATCCACCAGCAGCATCCGCACCTCCTCCGGGGTGGCGCGCATCATGATCGAGGTGATCAACGAGTTTATGAAGCTGGACTTGCCGGATCCGGTGGCGCCCGCCACCAGCAGGTGCGGCATCTTGGCCATGTTGGCCAGCACGAAACCGCCCTCGACGTCCTTGCCCAGCCCGACGGTGAGGGGATGGTGATCGGATCGCGCCTTCGGGGAACGCAGCACGTCCCCGAGACTGACCACTTCCTTGTCGAGGTTCGGGATCTCGATCCCGATCGCGGATTTCCCGGGGATCGGGGTGAGGATGCGGATCTCGTTGCTGCCGACGGCGTAGGCGATGTTGTCCGCCAGGCCCGTGACCTTCGAGACCTTGATGGCGTTGCCGAGCTCGACCTCGTAGCGGGTGACGGTGGGCCCGCGCGTGTAACCGGTGACCCGGGCGTCGATCGCGAACTCCTCAAGAGTGGCCGCGAGCTGCCGCACGATCCGGTCGGAGGCGTCCGTCCGGACCTTCGGGCGGGTTCCGGGCACCAGCAGCGATTCGTCCGGGAGCTGGTACATGATGTCGCCGCTGAGCTGCAGCTGTTCGGCACGCCCCGCCATGGGGGTGTGCACCGGCGGGGGCAGGTCGGGTTTCTCCTCCGTCCCGGGAATCTTCGGGGCATGGACCTGCGGCGTCGGGTCGTCCAGCCCCGTACCGGATTCGAGGGAGTAGTCCTCATCGGCCTCGTAGTCGTAGACCGAGTCGTGGTGGGAGGGTTCGTCGTCCTCGGTTATCAGCGGGGTGTCATAGGGCACGTCGACGCCGAGTTCCAGCTTCTCCCGGGGTTCCTCCGGGCGCTCCACCAACGACGAGAAGGCCCTCCGGATGCCGGCGAGGATCACCCGTAGGGGTTTGCCGATCACGAAGAAAACACCCAGGAGGGTGACGATGAGAAGCACGGGAACCGCGACCCACGTCGAAGTCAGGTCGGCTATGAAACTGCTGGCCAGGAAACCGAGCACCCCGCCGGCGCGCTGCAGCTCGGCCATCTGGTCCGGACGGGGCAGCCCGCGGGAGAGGTTGATGAGCCCGAGCACGCCCATGGTGAGCAGGAACCAGCCCAGCCCCGTGCGGGGTGCACCGTCCATGTCCTTGGGGTGCCGCAGAACTCGCCATGCACCGTAGAACAGGACCGCCGGCACCAGCGGGGCGGTCATTCCGAAGAAGGTCGAGGTGACGGCCCCAATGGCTTCTCCGACGGGCCCCGGCAGCATGAACCAGGTCCGTGATGCGAACACGATGGCTAGCACCAGGATGAACAGACCCGTGCCGTCCCTGCGCCGTTCGGGCTCGACGTCCTTCTCGACCCCCCCGAAGCTCCGGGCGAGCGTTCCCACCCCGCGGGCAAGTCCCCGGAGCATCCGCCCCAGGAACTGGACCACGGGATTCGGTCCCGTGGCCCGGTCTCGAGCACCGGACGAGCTGGCGGCCGGTTTTCGGGTACCGGATTTCTTCGAGCCGCCGCGGGATGCGGTGCCCGATTGCCTGGTCCGCTGCCCGGCACCCGACTTGCTGGAAGAACTCCTGGCAGAGGAAGAGCCGCGTGTCGCCATGATTCCAACCTAGTCCAGAGAGCGGATCAGATGCCAAAGCCGCTCCGGTGACCCACCCGGTCGGGGTTTGACACGCGAATTTTCAGGCCTCGGTGGGAAGAATCCCTCAGTCCTGTACGCCCACCATCACGGAGGAGGTCTTGATCAGGGCGACCGCTTCCCCACCGACCTCGAGGCCGAGGTCCCGGATGGCCTCGTTCGTGATCGAGGAGCTGATGACCACCCCGGGCGCGACCTCGATCTGGACGATGCCGTTGACGGCGCCCTGTTCGATGGAGATGACGGTTCCCTTGAACTGATTGCGGGCACTGATTTTCACTGGTTTTCCTTTCACGCAAAGTGATCCCAGCCGACGCTACCCGTCCATGGCATGCCGTCAACAATCACTTCCGCACCTGAGGTCACCGTGCCGATTCGCAGCCAGTCCTGCGGGAGTTCCACATCCGCGGAGAAGGTCGCAACCAGCGCATGGTCCTCGCCGCCGGCGAGGATGAAACCCAGCGGATCCTTGCCCGTGGCGGCCGCGAGGCGGGCCAGGCTGTCGTGCACCCTCAGGGACTCGGTTCTCACGTCGATACCCACCCCGGAGAGCTCACAGATGTGTCCCAGGTCCTGCAGCAGACCGTCGGAGACATCGATCATCGCGGTGGCCCCGGCCTCCGCGGCAACCTTCCCCTGCCCGTAGGGAACGGTCGGGCACTGCTGTTCCAGGACCAGGTCCTTGGGGGAACCGAATCCCCGCTGCAGGACCAGCAGGCCGCCCGCCGAGCAGCCGAGCCGGCCGCGCACCGCGACCTGGTCACCGATCCTCGCGCCCGCCCGGGTGATGGCGGGACGCCCCGACAGGTTCCCGAGCGCGGTCACCCCGATTGCGATGTGCGGCGACGAGGACAGGTCACCGCCCACGAGACTGACCCCGGCCCGGGCGCACTCCTCGACCACACCCTCCTGGAAGTCGCTGACCCAGCGCCGGTCCAGGTTTCTCGGGAAGGCCAGCCCGATCACCACCGCGCTGGGCTCGGCCCCCATTGCCTCGACATCCGAGACGTTGACCGCCACCGCCTTCCTGCCGGTCTGGAAGGCGGGCGACCAGGAGCGTTTGAAGTGGACGTTCTCGATCAGCACGTCGGTTGTGATGACGATGTCGCCGCGCGGCACCAGCACCGCCGCGTCGTCACCGGGCCCCAGTCGCACGTCGGAGCCGAATGCCAGGCCGTCGGTGAGCTCGGCGATCATCTCGAACTCGGAGCTCATCAACGCAACCCCACCGGGCGTTCGAGGGCGAGTTCGATGAGTCTGGTGACCAGCTCGGGATAGGGCACCCCGGATGCCTGCCACAGGGCCGGGTACATCGAGATCCGGGTGAATCCGGGCATGGTGTTCACCTCGTTGATCCACGCCTGGTCCTCGGTGGCGAAGAAGTCGGCGCGCACTAGGCCCTCGGCTTCGAGCGCGTTGAAGGCCCGGCAGGCCAGCTCCCGGAGTTTGGCGGCCAGCTCCGGGGTGGTCCTGGCCGGGGCGTCGAGGGCGGCCCCGTCATCGTCCAGGTACTTGGTGGTGAAGTCGTAGAAACCGTCCTTGTCCCGGACCCGGATCTCGCCCACCACCGAGGCCCGGCACCCGTCGGGGGATCCGGGGTCACCCAGCACCGCCACCTCCAGCTCCCGGGTTCCGACGAATCCCTGCTCGAAGATCACCTTGGGGTCGTGGCGCTGCGCCTCCGTCACGGCCGCCTCCAGACCGGACGGGTCGGTGACCCGGGTGATCCCGATGGAGGAACCTCCCCTGGCAGGTTTTACGAAGACCGGGAAACCGAGCCCCGCGACCTCGGCGAACACGGCCTCCCGTTCGAGGCGCAGTCTGCGCTCCGAGGCGACGACGTAGGGGCCGACGGGCAGCCCCGCCGCCTCGAAGGCCAGTTTCATGAAGTGTTTGTCCATGCCCACCGCGGAGGACAACACACCCGACCCGACATAACGGATGCCCATCATCTCGAACATCCCCTGGATGGTGCCGTCCTCGCCGTAGGGGCCGTGCAGGAGGGCGAAGACGACATCCACCGCCTGCACATCCAGCAGCTGGTCGCCGACCCGGGTGGCGATCTCGCCCCCGCGGTCACCGACCAACCAGACCGCGTCGTGTTCGGGTTCCGGAACCTCCGGTGTGGCTCCCCCGGTGATGTGGAGATCCGCGACCTCCTCCAACGACATCCGGGACCACCGGCCGCTCCTCGAGATGCCGACGGCGACGACGTCGAACCGTTCCCGGTCGATGGCTCCGAGCACGCTGGCCGCCGTCAGGCAGGAGATGCCGTGCTCCGACGATTTTCCTCCGAAAACCAAGGCGATCTTGGTTCGTTTCGACACTGGGGCCTCCTGAGTTCGACTGCCGAATCATCCTACTTGCCGCGGGGCACCCGGCCGGATCAGCTCCTGCGTCCGGCTCCTGCGAGAATCTCGTTCACCTCGGAATCGGTCAGTTCGCGGTGGTAGAAGAGCGAGTAGAACTCCTTCACCTCCTTCGGCAGGTCGAAATCGTATACATCCGGGTAGATGGTCTCCGCCGCCCAGACCGCACCGATCACCTGGTTGACCGATGGCGGGCCGTCCATCCAGGCCCAGGGAGCCTGCGGGGAGTTCAGCACATTGCCCCTGGAAACCGCGGGCAAGGATTTGAAGGCGTCGCTCAAGGCCAGATCCGCGCCGCCTTTCCCGGGCATGGCGATGATCCAGTCGGGATCCCAGGTGAGCAGTTGCTCGGCGTTCACGTCGACCCGTCCCGAGGCCTTCTCGGCCGTTCCGTACACGTTCCTGGCTCCGATGGCGTCGATCACCTGGGCGTGGATGTTCTTGCTGCCCGCGGTGCTCAGGCCCGCATCGCCCGTGGCGTAGTAGACGGAAACGCGTTGCTCATCGGGGATCGTCGCCGATCCCCGCGCGAGTTCGGTGTTGATCCGCTCGATGTGGCTCGCCAATTGCTCACCACGCGCCTCATCACCGAAGATTCGACCCATCATCCGGTAGGACTCGGGCAGTTTCTGGAGCTCCGTCGACAACTGGACCACCTGGATCCCGCTCTGCTGTTCGAGGTCGTCGTCGATCTTCGCGTACTCGGCGGAGACCTCGCCCGCGTCGAGGATGACGTTGACCCCGCGACCCAGCAGGGTTTCGGCGTTGAACGTGCCGTCCTTGCCGTTCGCCCTGCCGAGAACCGGCAGCGCCGCGGCCTCCGGGGTCACGTACCGGGAGACCTGCTCGGTCACCTTGGTGTTCCAGCCTGCGAGTTTGTCCGCCCCGAAGGTGTAGATCATGACGGTGGCGGGAGGGCCCGCCCCGAAGGCCAGTTTCGCCGGGGCCGCCAGCTCGGTGTCACGCCCACCCATGTCCTTGAAGCTGAGTGAGCCTCCCGACGCGGAGGCCGCGGGGGTCCGGGACCCGGTCGTCTGAGTGGGGGCCGACGAGCAGCCCGTCAGGAGCGTGGCCAGGGCGACCAGCCCCGCGAACAACGGTTTCCACTGCGTTTTCATGGGTTCCTCCTGATGATGTGGTTGAACATGCGGAGTCCTTGGCGGGCCTCCGCCATCCCGCCGCCGAGGCCGATGGCCCGCCGGACGTGACCGGGGTCGATCACCAACGACCCCCCGATCTCGGCGACGCAGGCGGGTAGCACCTCGGGCGCGAAGGGCGCGCTCGGACCGACGAGGATCACCCTGGCCCCGCTGCACAGCTCGAGCAGCCGGGGCAGGGTTTTGTTGGTGAGGGCGGAGCCCGTGATGAAGACGAGTTCGCGGTCGGCCAGCAGGTACTCGGCCGCGGGGTCCGGGAGATCGTTTCCCGAGGGCGACCGCTCCAGGACGATGAGGTCACGGCCCTCGGCGGCGTATTTCTCGATGTCGCCGAAATGACCGATGGTGGCGATCCTGAGGTCCGGGCGGGTTTCCGCGTGACGTTCGAAGGTGGATCTCTCGTCCTCGCCCGCAAAGGGGTGGGCGCCGAGCCGTTCCTTCGTGGTCAGGAAGGAGTTGATGGCGGCCACCCCGAGGGCCGCCAGCTCCAGGTCCCAGGATTTCACTGCACACGCGGCATCCCGGAGGTCGCGTCCGACGATGTCGCGTTCGGCGAAACCGGCCCGGGGGCCGCCGCGGTAGATCATCGCCACCCCGGTCCCGGCGTCGGATGTGACGCAGGCCCAGTTGCCGATATGGGCCTCACGCACCTTCACCCCGGGCGGGATCAGGTCGATGAGGTCGTCGTAGAGCTGCCACGGATTGTTCATTGGTCTCCTCTGGTCTCGGGCCGGGTCACACAGAGGCGTAGCCCGGGCATTTCCGTCAGGTCAACCACCCTCATGGGAAGGTCGTAGAGGTGGCTGAGGTCCTCCCCGGTCAGGTCGGCGATGGGTTTCAGCCCGGGGCTGCGACCCTGCTTGAGGAGCAGGACGTCGTCGGCGAATTCGAAGGCGTGGTTGGGCTGGTGGGAGCTGAGCAGCACCGTCAGGCCCTGGCTGTCCACGAGCCGGCGGAGCCGCCTCAACACCCGGATCTGGTTTCCGGCGTCGAGGGCGGATGTGGGTTCGTCCAGCACGAGCAGCCTTCCACCTTGGCAGAGGGCGCGGGCGATCAGCAGCAGCATCACCACTCGCCGCTTGGGCATCTCCTTTGACATCAGGGAGATTCTAACGATTTGATCCGCTTTGGCGGACGTAGGTCAGGTTTGTGATCCGCTTTTGCGGTTTCTTGGAGATCGTCCGTCGATACGGTGCGTCAGGGATGCCCCGGTCGGCGGCGGGGATCACTCCGGAGGCGTGCGTTTCCGGAGGGCGACGCGGCCTGGTCCGTTGACCGGCCGGCCCTGTTGACGTGACCTCCCGGGGTCACCGGTGAGCCGATGCGTGTCGCGGGATAGAATCAACCGGAGAATTTGTCCTGACAATGTGGGCATTGTTGCCCGGAACGGACCCCAGATGACTGACTCCCTGCCCCGGCCCCGCACCACCGACCCGACCTCCGTGCCCGCCCTCCGCTGGGGCGTGATCGGCACCGGGTGGATCGCCGACCAGTTCGTCACCACGGTGACCCGGAACACCTCCCAGCACATTGTCGCCGTCGGCTCCCGCTCCCCGGAGCGGGCCCGCGAATTCGCCGAAGAGCACGGCATCGAGATGGCCTGTGGCTCCTACGAGGAACTCGTGGCCCAGGACGTGGATGTCGTCTACGTCGCCACGGGCCACCTGGATCACGCCTCCCACGCCCGGCTCGCCCTGGAGGCCGGGCGGAACGTGCTCGTCGAGAAACCCATGACCCCCACCGTCGCGGCCACGCGGGAACTGGTCGAGCTGGCCCGCGGCAAGGGCCTGTTCTGCATGGAGGCGGTGTGGTCGCTGGCGCTGCCCCGTTTCGACGTGGTCCGGCAGGTGCTCGAGGCGGATCTGCTGGGCAGGATCGAGGCCGTCACCGTGGACATGGGCGAGTACCTGGTGGATCACCGCCGCGCCATGGACCCGGCCCAGGGCGGCGGGGCCATGAACGATCTCGGGATCTATCCGCTGATGTTCGCCGACTGGGTCCTGCCCGGGGTCGAGGTGGTGGCGGCCGCCGGTCCCCGGCACGCGACGGGTGCCGTCGGACAGTTCATGGCGCTGCTGGAGGACGGCGAGGGGCGTCAGGCGAGCGTGTTCGCCTCGATGCTGACCGACACCCCGAGCGTCGCCGTCATCGGGGGCAGCGACGCGACCCTGGTGCTCGACGGCCCGTTCTACCGGCCGGGGCCCGTCGAGGTTCGGTTCCGGGATGGCCGGGTGTTGTCCTGGGACGAGCCGCGCATCCACCACGAGGGTCTCTTCCACGAGGCCGTGGAGGTGGCTCGCTGCATCGCGGCGGGGCTCACCGAGTCCCCGCTGCGTCCGCTGGACGCCACCGTCGCCACCGTCGAGCTGATGGAACGGGCCCGCGCCCTGATGAACGATCCCGCCTGAGGCTCACCCCCGCTGGGGTACTCGGGCCCCGACCCGCATGTCCCAGCGCCCCTCGGGGGCGGGTCCGCCCCTGAGTTCGGCGACGACCGCGGTGATCGCGTCCATGATCGCGACACCGGCCCGTTCCACGTCCTCCCGCGTGGGTTCCTCCCCCACCGGGAAGGCACTGAGGTCGACGGGCGGCCCCGCCTGCACCATCACGGGGCGCCTGCGCAGGGAGAACAGCCGGTGAAGTTCCAGTTTCTTCCGGCCCAGGAGGGCGTCTGTCCCGACCTGACAGACCGGGATCACCGGCACCCCGGTCGTGAGCGCCAGGCGGGCGGCACCCGGGCGCCCGGTCATGGGCCAGCCATCGGGATCGGCCGTTATGGTGCCCTCGGGGAAGATCGCGACACACTCCCCCGCTTCCAGGGCCTCCCGGGCGTGCACGAGCGAGTCCTTGGCCCGTTCGGAATGACGCACGACGGGAATCTGGCGGCATTGACGCGCGAACCAGCCGACCACCGGCACCTTCCAGATCTCGGACTTTCCCAGGTAGCGGGGCCAGCGCCCGGACCAGATGAGGAACTCGCCGGTCGTGGGGACGTCGAAGTTCGACAGGTGATTGGAAACCACCAGCACCCCGCCGGGCGGGAGGTTCTCCTGTCCCCGCCAGGTTCGCCTGACCAGACCACCCATCACCAGGTGAACCAGCCGCGCCAGGAAACGGTAGGCGCGGGGCGCCGGTTCATGGTTCGCCTCACGCAGAGAGCGTTGCCAGGGACGTTTTTCGACTTCCACGGAGCAGGAGAATACCGTCGGGATCGTCGCCCGTCCGAGCAGCGGTCCTCAGGAGACGGTGTCCGCGGTCCGCACGGGCAGGGTCTTCGGTTTGAATCCCGGGCGGGTCGCCTCGTAAGCCCCGATCTCGGCGTCGTGCTGCAGGGTCATGGAGATGTCGTCCAAACCGTTCAGCAGGCGGTGCTTGGTGTACTCGTCGATCTCGAACCCGATCACGAGATCCCCGCGGGTTATGGTCTGCTCCGGCAGGTCCACCGTCACCGGTTGTTCGGGGGCGTCCTCGATGGCGGCCCAGAGCCTGTCCCGGTCCTCCTCGGTGACGAGGGCCACGAGCAACCCTGCCTTGCCCGAGTTGGAACGGAAGATGTCACCGAACCGGGTTCCCACGATCACCTTGAAGCCGTAGTTCTGCAGCGCCCAGACGGCGTGTTCCCGCGACGAGCCGGTACCGAAGTCGGGTCCGGGAACCAGGACGGTCCCGCCGCTGAAGGGCTCACGGTTGAGCACGAAATCGGGGTCGCTGCGCCAACCCGCGAACAACCCGTCCTCGAAACCGGTCCGGGTGATGCGCTTGAGGTAGACGGCGGGGATGATCTGGTCGGTGTCGACGTTGCTGCGCCGCAGCGGCACTGCGATCCCGGTGTGGGTGGAGAAGGCGTCCATGTCTCAGGCTCCGATCAGGTCGGCAGGGGCGGCAAGGTGACCGGCGACTGCGGTCGCGGCAGCGACGGCGGGACTGACGAGGTGGGTGCGTCCGCCCTTTCCCTGGCGTCCCTCGAAGTTGCGGTTGGACGTGGAGGCCGACCTCTCCCCCGGGGAGAGCTGGTCGGGGTTCATGCCGAGGCACATCGAACATCCCGCCGCCCGCCACTCGGCCCCGGACGCGAGGAAGATCTTGTCCAGACCCTCGAGCTCCGCCTGGAGCCGGACCCGGGCCGAACCCGGGACGACGAGCATCCGCACGCCTTCGGCGATCCTGCGTCCCCGGAGCACGGAGGCCGCCAGCCTCAGGTCCTCGATCCGGCCGTTGGTGCAGGAACCGAGGAACACCGTGTCCACCGCGATCTGCCGCATCGGGGTACCCGGGGCCAGGTCCATGTATTCGAGGGCCCGGCGGGCGGTGGCCCGCTCCACCTCGGAGTCGAAGTCCTCGGGGGCGGGCACCACTCCCCCGAGCGGCACGCCGTGCCCGGGGTTGGTGCCCCAGGTCACGAAGGGGGTCAGCCGGGTCGCGTCGATGTCCACCTGCGCATCGAAGTGGGCGTCGTCGTCGGAGCGCAGGGTCCTCCAGTACTCGACCGCGGCATCCCAGTCGGCCCCCTCGGGGGCGTGCGGGCGGCCCTTCAGGTAGGCGAGGGTGGTCTCGTCCGGGGCGATCATGCCGGCCTTGGCACCCCATTCGATGGACATGTTGCAGATCGTCATGCGGCCCTCCATCGACAACTGTTCGATGGTGCTTCCCCGGTACTCGACGATGTAGCCCTGGCCACCGCCCGTGCCGACCTTGGCGATCAACGCCAGGACAACGTCCTTGGCGGTGACCCCGGGCGGCAGGTCGCCGTTGATGTTGACGGCCATCATCTTCGGTTTCTTCTGCGGCAGCGTCTGGGTGGCGAGCACATGTTCCACCTCCGATGTGCCGATCCCGAAGGCCAGCGCCCCGAAGGCGCCGTGGGTCGAGGTGTGGGAGTCGCCGCAGACTATGGTCATGCCGGGCTGGGTCACCCCGAGCTGCGGGCCGATGATGTGAACGACACCCTGGTCGCGATCACCCAGGGAATGGAGGCGGATTCCGAACTCGGCCGCGTTCCTGCGCAGTGTTTCCACCTGGGTCCGGGAGACGGGGTCCGCGATGGGTGCGAGAATGTTCAGCGTCGGGGTGTTGTGGTCCTCGGTTGCCAGGGTGAGATCCGGACGGCGCACCTTCCGGCCGTTCATCCGCAGGCCCTCGAATGCCTGCGGGCTCGTGACCTCGTGCACCAGGTGCAGATCGATGTAGAGAAGGTCGGGTTCACCATCAACAGCGCGTACAACATGCGCATCCCAGACCTTCTCGGCGAGGGTCTTCCCCATTTTCACGCTTCCTCATTACGATTGGGTGCAGGACAAGGCCTGCCAGATGGCGACACTCTATCTTGCATGTCCAGCATTCGAAACGATAGTCTCGGAATATGGACGAAGGAAGTGGAGTAGGAGTTCTCGACAAGGCAGCTGCGGTGCTGACGGCCTTGGAAACCAGCCCCCTGACGCTCGCAGGGCTGGTGAGCGCCACCGGTCTGGCACGCCCGACGGCACACCGGCTGGCCGTGGCCCTGGAACACCATCGCCTCGTCACCCGGGACCTCCAGGGACGTTTCGTTCTGGGACCGCGCCTCGCGGAACTCGCGAGTTCCGCCGCGGAGGACCCGCTGCTGGCCACCGCGGGGCCAATTCTCACCCGGCTGCGCGACATCACCGGCGAATCCGCCCAGTTGTTCCGCCGCCAAGGTGATCTCCGGATCTGCTCCGCCGCCGTCGAACGCCCATCGGGTCTGCGGGACACCGTTCCCCTCGGGGCGCAGCTGTCCATGACCGCGGGATCGGCCGCGCAGGTGCTGTTGGCCTGGGAGGAACCCGAGAACCTGCCGCGCCTGCTCAAGGAAGCCACGTTCACGGTGCTGACGCTGCAGCAGGTTCGCCGCCGCGGCTGGGCGCAGTCGGTTGCCGAACGCGAACCCGGGGTGGCCTCGGTCTCGGCCCCGGTGCTCTCCCCCTCCGGGAAGATCATCGCGGCCGTCAGCGTCTCCGGTCCCATCGAACGCCTGACCCGGCAACCGGGGCGGCTTCACGCCCCGGCCGTGATGGCCGCTGCCGAACGCCTGAGTGAGGTGTTGCGCCGCAACGGCACCGAATGACCGGTGGAAGAACGCCTACTGCGAGACCACGGGCCGGCGCTGCACCACCAGAACCGTCACGATGACCATGACGGCCGCCAGACCTGCAGCCGAGCAGGCCAGCGGAAGCACTTCGTCCATGCCCTGCCCGCCGCTTGTCGATACAGCGGCGGATCCCAGAAGCACGGTCCGGGTGATGACGGCCTGCGGGACCAGGAGGTCCAGCGGTCCCGTCCCGGTTCCCGAGGCGGCACTGGCGAAACCGATCATGCATCCGGCCAGGCAGATGGCCACGGGGGCGGCGAAGGACCTCATCAGCATCGACATCAACGATTGCAGCAGCACCAGCGGTACGGACACGGGAACACAGAGCGCCGCGGCAACGAGGAAGGAGGACGCAGGCGCGCCCTGGAGCCCCAGCAGCAGCCCGAGCCCCCAACTGAACCCGACGAACACCAGTTGGACAAGGACCACCAGCAGCAGGATCACGACGGACTTCATCAGCACCAGCGAAACGGGCGATCGTCCCGTGGTCAGAACGCGGTTCCACGAGCTGCTCCGATGCTCTGGACGCCACACAGCAGCGCCCAGGAGCGCAACCCCGGTGGAGAAGAACATCATCCCGTAGAACAAGGTGATCTGCCCGGTAAGGACATCCCAGCCCGTCTCCAGGGCTCCGTTGGTCGTCTGGAGCCAGTAGTTGGCTCCGCCCGAGACAACCGCCAGCAACGGCAGGAGTACCACGACCCACCACACCATGGAACGGCGCAGCTTCATTCTTTCGGCGGCAAACATCACCGTCACCTCTCAACCCGGTCGAGTCGTTTCGTACACCGGGCAAAAGCCGCCGCCCCGAGCAGGACCAAACCGATCAGCCATGGCCACGGCGGCAGGACGGGAACGAGCCCGTTTGAGCCGGCAGCCATCGCAACCGGGGTGATCACGGCGTAATACCCCCAAGGAATGACACGGGCGACACTCGGCGCGAGAAACATGTAGAGCGCGATGAAACCGCCAACCAGCCCGGTACCGACACCAACGAGCTGATTCTCACAGATCGCGGAGAGCCAGATGTGGAATGCCAGGAGAACCGTGTCGACCAGAACCAGCGACACCACATACCAGGACCACATCGGGACGTCGAGGGGCACCTGGACGCCGGCCACCACCCCCAACGCCACAACGGCCCCGGTCTGCACGAGGGTCGCCGGGATCACCACCGCCACGAGGGCGAAAAACTTCATCCGGCACAACGTCCCGGGGGTTCTACCCGTGGTGGCGTTCAGGAACCAGCCTGCCGAGGAGTGTTCGATGTCAGTCTGACGGGATGCCAGCACCGCCACGAGAATGGGATGGATGAGAGCATTCGCGAATGCGAAATTGAGAAGTGGTTGCCCCCAGGGCAACTCGTGGGGATCGTTGAGCCGGGAAACAGCCCCCGGAGCAAACAAGGAAAGAGCGACGACCGGGATCGCGGCAGCCAACAGGACCAACGTCAGGGGAATCACGTGCAGTCTCCGCATCTTCGTCATCTCCAAACGGATCTCGCCCATCACAAGGCCTCCGCCCCACCGGTCAGGTCCATGAAGACCTCCTCCAATGACTGCTGGAGGCGACGAACCTCATGAATGGGGATCCCCGCCTGCACCAGTCGCACGATCAATCGGGCGGCATCTTCCTGACCGCAACCCTGCACCCTGATCCCATTCCTCTCCAGGTGGCAGCCCCTGACCAGATTGGCGGCGGCATTGGCCTGCGGTGTCACCACGAGCAGATCCGGAATGGACCGTTCGAACAGTTCCTTCCTGCTTCCCTGGAAAACCAGCCGCCCCTGTGAAAGGACACCGAGGACGTCCGCCATCCTGTCGATCTCGTCGAGGAGATGACTGGAAATCATGACCGTGACCCCTCCGGAGGCCAGGTGGATCATCAGTTCCCTGATCTCCTCGATGCCGGCGGGGTCCAGTCCGTTGGTGGGCTCGTCGAGGATCAGCAGTTCTGGCTCCCGCGCCAGGGCCATCGCTATTCCGAGGCGCTGTTTCATCCCCAGCGAATAGGTTCGTTGCAGCCGGTTCCGGTGGTCGGTCAGACGCACCAGTTCGAGTGCCCTGTCGATCCGGGTGGTCTCCAGGTTCAGCAGCCGGGCCAGGAGCCTCATGTTCTCTGCCCCTGTGAGATGACCGTATCCGGGTGGATGCTCGATCATCGATCCGATCCGGGGCATGAGCCGTGCCCGGGCCTCACCCCGCGGATCCTCCCCGAGCAGGAAGATCTGTCCCGCGCTCGGGTGGAGCAGCCCCAGGAGCATCTTCATGGTGGTTGATTTCCCGGATCCGTTGGGCCCCAGAAAACCGTAGACACCCCCTCGGGGAATGGCCAGGTCCAGACCGTCCACGACAGTGCGTTTCCCGAAACTCTTCGTCAAACCCCTGGTCCTCACGGCCAGATCGGCGTCTCGTAACTCCATGACGCAAGTTTCGGAATCCGAGGGCCGGAAAACGTCATGCCGAAGAATGGTTCCGGCACGGTTGACACCTCATACCCGGGGATGATGCAACCGGAACGGAGCGCCCGTAGGTTTTCCCCATGCCCATCGCCGCATCGCGTGTCCGTGCGTTTCTGCCGAAACCGTTGGATGCCGGTATCGCTGCCACAGTGCTCTGGCTGGGTGCAGTGGCGCCCGGGGTCTCCGGCCTACCGTACTCGGAAGTGATCTACCCGCTGCTCCTGGTCGCATGTGGAACCGCCCTGGCCTGGCGGCAACGACATCCCGTGTTCTCGGTGTCGATCATCGGCGGGGCCATGGTCATCCATGCCGTTGTGTTCAACTCCATGTCGTTGCTGACCATGAGCTCCACCCTCCTTGCCGTGTGGACCGTTCAGTCGTACCTGAACAGACCGTTGCGGTGGCTGTTTCTCGGGTTCTTCACGGCCGGATCGGGGTTGGCCGCCAGCCTGGCCTCGGTTGCCGCAAGCCCGAGACGAGATCCACTGGAACACGTGATCCTGGTGGGCACGGTTCTGCTCGCCGTGGCGGTGGTGGCGCTGGCCGGAGCAAACAGACGTGCCGCTAATTCCCGGACCGAGAGGGCACTGGAGCGGGTGGCGCTTCTGGAAGCACAACAGGACACTCTGCACCGCCTTGCCGCCGCGGAGGAGCGGGCGCGGTTCGCGCGAGAACTCCACGACGTCCTCGGACACACCCTCGCGATCATCGCGGTCCAGGCAGAAGGCGCTCTTCTGATGTTGGAACATTCCCCGGAACGTTCCCGGGAGGCGCTGCGCAACATGGCAGCCATCAGCCGCAGGGGGGTCGACGAGACGCGTTCCCTGGTGGATGTGCTCCAGAACGACGAAGGCGTGCCCACATCCCCGGTTCCCGAACCGGAACGGGCCCCACGGAGAACCGCTCCAGGTCTTTTCCCGGAAATCGTGCTGCTGGCCGAGAGCACCGGGCTCCCGATCCGGGTCACGCTGGATCTCCCGCAGCAGGCCATGCCGCCCTCCCGGGCCGCGCTCATCCTGGACACGGTCAAGGAGGCACTGGCGAATGTGGCGGGGCATGCCGGATTCGTCCCCGTCCGGTTGTCGTGCGCCCTGACCGGGACCGGTATCGTCCTCGACGTGAAGAACGGGTCAGGGTCCCGGGGAACCGTCCCGGGTGGTGTGTCCCACACCGGAACCGGTCTGTCCAGGTTGCAGAAACGGGCAACGGCGCTGGGAGCGACCCTCGATGCAGGACCGGGCGATGATGGCTGGCACGTCTCGCTCACGGTTCCGCGGGAGCCGCAGGAACCGTGACGACCATCGCGCTGGTGGACGACGAGCCGTTGTTCACGGCAGGACTCGCCATGATCATCGACTCGCAGGAAGACCTCGAGGTCATCTGGCAGGCGGACAGCGGAATCCTGGCCCTCGAACGGCAGCAGCGGAACCCGGCCGATGTGATTCTGATGGACATACAGATGCCGGTCCTGGACGGCCTGGAAACCACCGCCGAGTTGATCGCGCGCGGGCTACCGGGACGGGTAATGGTGTTGACCACCTTCGACACGGATGACCACGTGATCCACGCCATCGAGACCGGCGCGTCCGGTTTCCTGCTGAAGAACACACCACCGGACCGTTTGCTGGATGCCATTCGAACAGTTGCCAGCGGCGATTCGGTGATCTCTCCGGGCCCCACCCGCAGGCTCCTGCACTCCCTGCGACGGGGACCTGTTCATGATTGTTCATCCACGCCCACCCGACTTCCCCGGTCTGATCGCATCGGTCTCGAACAGATGACCCCCAGGGAGAGGGAGGTCCTGGCGCTGGTCGCGGCCGGTTTGACGAACCAGGAGATCTGTGACCGGCTCTGGCTGTCGATGCCCACGGTCAAAACCCATGTGGGCCGGTTGTTGTCGAAGACGGGATCGAGGGACCGGGTGCAGCTGGTGCTGTTCGCTCTCCGCACCGGTGTGACGAGTTTGGAGGAGATCCTGCAGGGCTCCTCGTGAATCACGGGATCGGGATCTGACGCGGGATGATGATGCGCCCCGGAAATGACGAAGGCCTTGGCCGGACCAGTGTCCGACCAAGGCCTCCACCCTGGTAGCCCCGACGGGATTCGAACCCGCGCTACCGCCTTGAGAGGGCGGCGTGCTAGGCCGCTACACAACGGGGCCAGGCGATGGGATGGGGCCTCCTGGGAAGCCCGCTCCGCAGGGGTACCTGGACTCGAACCAAGACTAACTGAACCAGAATCAGTCGGGCTGCCAATTACCCCATACCCCTTTGTGCTCTCCCGAGCACGGAGAGAAACAGTACACGGCCCGCCTCGGGTGCGCAACTCGGCGATTCAGCCGTTCAGGGAGGCGAGGTTCTCCTCCAGCTCGGGACTGATGCGGACCTCTCCCGGCCCGCTGGTCGCCGGGTGTCCAAGGCGGGTGAGGATGGCGTCAACCACCTCGAAACGCCCGCGGCCCATGCCGTCGGAGATCTTCACCGCAATCCCGATCCCCTCGGGCAGGCCGACGGCGAGGATTCCCTCAGCGCCCACCTTCGCCACGGCCCCCGGCACCTGCTCCACGAGCCTGACCACGGGATGGGAGGTGCCGGAGGTGTATTCGGGATAGCGGCGGAAGGCGTCCGCCACCAGCCTGCCGGGACCTTCCTCCTTCTCGGAGGCCAGGCGCGCGAAACCATGCGCCAGCCCCGGCAGGGTGGTGGCGAAGGCGGGTGCCGTGCAGCCGTCGACCACCGGATCGCCGAGCACACCGCAGTACTCCTCGATGACGGTCCTGATGGCCTGTTGCAGGGGATGCGACGGATCGCGGTAGCCCTCGGTGGGCCAACCCGCGAGCCGGCAGGTGCGCAGCATGGCTGCGTGTTTCCCGGAGCAGTTGTGTGCCAGCGGCTCCTTCCTCCTACCAGCGGCCAGCCATGCCGCGAGCGATGCCTCGTCGCCGGGGAGGTCGGCGGTGTGCTGGAAGTCCGACGTGCTCAGCCCCGTCATCTCGAGGATGCGAAGCGCCCCTTGAGTGTGTATGGACTGCCCGAGATGCGACGCCGCGGCCAGCGCGAGCAGCTGATTCTCGAGGTCCAGGCCGCTGCGCAGCATCGCGATGGCCTGGAACGGTTTGAGAGCCGACCTGGGCAGGGTGGGCGCGGTCAAGTCCCCGAGGCTCAGCAGAACCCGCCCGTCCTCGCGAACCACGCTGATCCTGCCCCGGTGGTGGCTCTCGGCCACCCAGCCCCGGTCCACGATCCCCAGAAGCACATCCATCATGAGGTGCAGTGTAGGGTGCCGCCCGCCGCGGCTGTCCCGGGCAAACCGCTGAGCGGGTTCAGGGGGTCAGGGTCGCTACGCGCATCCTGCGCCCGATCCACCAGGCGAGGGCACCGAAGACGGCGAAACTCGCGAGGTCCGAGCAGGCCACCTCCCAGGAGATCTCCGAGGTCGCCTTGAGCGCGGCGACACCACCCATGAACAGTGCGTACCCGAAGGCGAAGACATTGTTGGCCACGTGAACGGCGATCGCGGCCTCCAGACCACCCGTGGCCCAGACCAGGGTTCCCGCAATCAAGCCGAAACCCAGTCGGTGCGCGAAGAGCGCGATGTTCTGATTGCCGTGGAAGAACGCGAAAACCAGGGCCGAACACACGATGCCCACCCAGGCCCGGCCCGCCAGGGAACCGATGGCCTGCTGCAGGTAACCGCGGAAGAAGAACTCCTCCGCGGCCGCCTGCAGGGGCGAGGTGATGAGGATCAGCGCGAGATAGACCCCCCAGTCGGGCTGGGCCGCCTGCCAGGCCATGTTCCCGCCGCGCATGAGCCACATGAAGACGTTCAGCACCGCCGCCGCCACCGCGAGGCAGATCAGCAGGTATCGCCAGCGCCCCCCCGGCTGGACGGAAATCACCCAGTCGGCCTTCCTGCCGTGCCAGTACCGCTGGATCAGCAGCACGAACAACAACAGACCCGCGATCCCGAGGTGGCTCGCCAGGATTCCGTCGGGCAGTTCATAGGCCAACGCCCGGGAGTTGTAGTCCTTGAGATCCGGCAGTCCCCTGAGCAGCCAGCCGACCCTCAAGATGGCCTGGGCCAACAACCCCGTGAGCAGGAAGGCCAGGAGAGCCCCTGACAGGCCCATCACCAGTTTCACGGGATCCTCGCCCCGAAGGGCCACCGGATACCTGAGCCCTGATCCGGGCGGGTGGGTGATCACGCGGCGGTCACGGGATTGCTCAGCACCCCGAGCCCATCGATCTCCACCGAGACCACGTCCCCGTCGGCCATCGGACCCACCCCCGCCGGTGTTCCGGTGAGGATGACGTCCCCGGGAAGCAGGGTCGCGAACGAGGAGATGTAGGTCACCAGCTCCGGGATTCCCCGGACCAGCTGGGATGTGTTCCCCCGCTGCCGCACATCCTCGCCGCCCCGGGTCTCGATCGCGAGATGACCCGCCTCCGCCGGGGTGAGGTGCGTGTTGATCCAGGGACCGAGGGGGCAGAAGGTGTCACATCCCTTGGCCCGGAACCACTGGTCCGTTTCCCGCTGCCAGTCCCGTGCGGTCACGTCGTTTGCGATGGTGTAGCCGAACACCACATCGGCCACCCGTTGCTCCGGGACCTGTTTGCAGATCCTCCCGATGACGATGGCCAGCTCGCCCTCGTGATGCAGGTCCCGGCATCCCTCGGGTCGCACGATGGGTTCGTTGGGGCCGATCACGCAGGTGTTCGGTTTGAGGAACAGCATCGGTTCCTTAGGGACTGGTGCCCCCTGTTCCGCGGCGTGATCGGCATAGTTGCGCCCGATCGCGACGATCTTGCTGCGGGGAATGACGGGGGCCAGCAGACGCACATCCGCGAGATCGTGTCTGGCACCCGTGTAATTGACGGGCACCCCGGCCAGCGGGTCCCCCGTTATCGCGGCGACGGTCTCCGGGTACTCCCCGCCGTCGACCTCCAACTCGATGATGCCGTAGGCGGGATCCTTGCCGGCCGCGGCGAAACGGGCTATGCGCATGGCGCAAGCCTAGCGACGGAATCGGTATCGGGCGCGGGGCCGCGGCGGATGCGACCATCTCGGGGAATGGGAACCGCGTCGCCACCCCCGGCAGCACACCTAGTCTTCCCGCATGACACGACAGACCTTGGCAGTTGTTGGTGGCGACGGCATCGGCCCGGAGGTGATTGCCGAGGCACTCAAGGTGTTGCGGGCCGCCGCGGGCGAAAACGCCTTCGAGGAGGTTCACTTCGACCTCGGGGCGGAACGCTGGTTGCGCACCGGCGAGGTCCTGCCCGACTCCACACTGGAGGATCTGAGGGCCGCGGATGCCATCCTGCTCGGGGCGGTCGGGGCGGCCCCCGGTTCGGGCAGGATCCCGAGCGGTTTGCTGGAGCGGGGGTTGTTGCTGAAACTGCGGTTCGCCTTCGACCATGCCGTGAACCTGAGACCGTCACGGCTCCACACCGGGGTTCCCACCCCCCTGTCTCCCGAGGTCGTGGCCCGGGGCGACATCGACTTCGTGGTGGTCCGCGAGGGAACCGAGGGGCTCTACTGCGGCAACGGCGGTGCGGTGCGGGTCGGCACCCCGCAGGAGATCGCCACCGAGGTCTCCGTCAACACCGCGTTCGGGGTGGAACGGGTGGTTCGTGACGCGTTCGCGCGCGCCCGGGCGCGTCGCGGCAGGATCACCCTGCTGCACAAGCACAACGTCCTGGTCAACGCCGGGGGTCTGTGGCGTCGGCTCTTCGACCAGGTGGGTGAGGAATACCCGGATGTCGAGCGCGACTACCTGCACATCGACGCCGCCATGATCGCCATGGTGGTCGATCCGGCCCGGTTCGACGTGATCGTCACCGACAATCTGTTCGGCGACATCGTCACCGACCTGGCGGCGGCGGTCACGGGGGGCATCGGCCTGGCGGCCTCCGCGAACATCAACCCGTCGGGCGAGTACCCGTCGATGTTCGAGCCCGTTCACGGTTCGGCTCCGGACATCGCAGGCCGGGGAATCGCAGATCCGACCGCGGCCATCAGCTCCGTGGCCCTCCTGCTGGCTCACCTCGGGCACCCCGAGGCGGCCCGCCGCGTTGATGCCGCGGTGGCCGCCGACATCGCGGCCCGCCGCCCCGGTCCCGCCCGGACCTCCGAGATCGGGGATCGAATCGCCGCTGCCGTGACCGGTTGATCCATGACACGAACGAGGGTGCCGGACCCGATCGGGTCCGGCACCCTCGTGTTCCCGGGATTTTCACTCGGCGGTTTCGCCCTTGAGCACCTTGCCGTCCGTGTGGCCCTTCAGGAAGTCGAGCAGATCGATGCCGGTGGTGTTCTTGATCATCTCGACGGTCTGCAGCACATTGTCGTTGACCTGGCGGGGCAGTGCGGCCGCCCCTTCCGTGGAGACGACGGTGAGTTTGTCGATGCTGCCCATGGGAGCGGCAACCTTCTCGGCCACCTGCGGCAGCACCTCGATGAGCATCTGCAGCACCGCGGCATCGTTGTAGTTCGCGAAGGCAGCGGCCCGTTTGTTCATGGCCTCCGCCTCGGCGGTACCGACGGCGAGGGCCGCGGCGGCCTTGGCCTCGCCCTCGGCGCGGACGGCATCGGCCTCCGCGATGCGGCGCGCCTTCTCGGCCTCACCGCGGCGTGCCCCTTCGATGGCCTCGGCCTCGGCCAACGCGGCGCGGCGCTGTTTCTCGCCCTCACCTGTGAGGCGTGCGGTCTCGGCCTGGGCCTCGGCGTTGGCGATGGCGGCCGCCTTGCGGGCCTCGGCCTCGAAGATCTCGGAGTTGCGCCGCGCCTGGGCCGCGGTTTCGGTCTCATACCGCTTCGCATCCGCGGGCTTGCGGACCTCGGTGTCGAGCTGGCGGTCCTTCAGAGCGGCCTGGCGCACGGCGACCTTCTCCTGCTCGGTGAGGATGGCCTGGTCGCGGTCGGCCTGGGCGAGCGGCCCGGCGGCCGCGGCCTGGGCGCGGGCGGCATCCGTCTCGGCCTTGATCTCGGCCTCCTTGAGCACCAGTTCGCGCTCCGAGATCGCGATCTCCTGTTCCGCCGCCAGCCTCGCCTGCTCCGCCTCGCGACGCGCATTGGCCTCGGCGATCGCGGCGATCTGGCCGACCTTGGCCGACTCGGGACGTCCCAGGTCGGAAAGGTAGGTGCCGTCGTCGGTGATGTCCTGGATCTGGAAGGTGTCGAGCACCAAACCCTGACCGGTCAGGGAGGCCTCGGACTCGTCTGCCACCCGCTGGGCGAAGGCGGCGCGGTCACGGATGATCTGCTCCACGGAAAGACCACCGACGATGGACCGGAGCGCACCCGCGAGGGTTTCCTGGGTGAACGTCTCGATCTCCTCCTGCTGCATCAGGAAGCGCTGCGCAGCGGCCCGGATGGAATCCTCATTGCCCCCCACCTTGACGATCGCGACGCCGTCGAGGTTCAGTTTGATGCCCTGCCCGGAGACCGCGTTGCGGATCTGCACCATGATGCGGCGGCTGGACAGGTCGAGCACGTGCAGACGCTGGATCAGGGGAATCACGAAGACACCGCCACCCATGATGACCTTCTGGCCGGACAGGTCGGTGGAAACCAGACCGGTCTCGGGGTTGGTGACTGCCTTGCCCTTCTGACCCGTGATGATGTACGCCTCGTTCGGACGGGCCACCCGGTACCTGCTGGCGATCAGCCAGATCACCAGGGCGACCAGTAGAACTATGCCCCCTGCTCCGGTGACCAGGGAGGAGAAATTATTCATGGATGTGCGAACCTTTCTGTTCAGTACTGGGGAGGTTCATCGGCGGTGGGGCGAACCTCGACAGCTGTGGGGGACAGGACACCGGAAACCCAGACCGGGGTTCCCGCGGGGATCGACAGTTCCGCCCGCGCCGCACGCTTGTGGGTGCCGATCCGGATTTCACCAAAACCACCTTCCGGGATATCCGTGATGACGCGGGCCTCCGCCCCGACCAGGTGGTCGCTGCGAAGGGCCTGCCCGGTTTCCGCGCGTTTCAACCAGCGGGTGAGGGCCACCGCTCCCCAACCGGCCAGGCTTCCTGCGACCAGACCGGCCAAGGAGGCCAACCACACGCTGTCGGTGAATTCATGAACGGCCACCCCACCGAACCCGAAGGCCCCGACGAAGGCGGCGATCACCGAGGTGGAGAAAACCTCGGAATCCAGACCGTCGAAATGAAGGGCGGAATCCAGTAGATCTCCCAGGATCAGGGACACCAACAGGACCATGACCCCTGCGATCCCGAGAATCAGGAAGATGCTCACCGTTGTCCCTTCTCCTCTTGTCCAGTGGTCCAAATTTACCAAACCAGCAGTGCAGCCCCGGGTGCGTATCACCCCTAGACAGAGCCGGTGAGAAACGGCAGCGGGCCTCCCCGGGCCGGATGGCCCACCCGCGCCCCGGGGTTTCCAAGCGCCGTCTCAATCGGTTTCAAGAACTCTTCCCGCGAGGCCTTTCCGGCGCGGGCGAATCCCTGGATCACGGCCAAGGGGAAAGGAATCAGGGGTGGTTCTCATTCCCAGCGCAGCCGAATCGTCGAGGTCAGTCGATCCCGGCGTCGCGTTTCTCGGGAAGCAGGAAAGCGGCGCCCGCGGCCATCGCGAAGGAAACTGCGAAGACCGCGAAGGTGGTCACGATGCCACCGCTGCTCATCAGCACCGGAACGAGCAGGGGCGCGATTATCGAGGCGAGCCTGCCCACCCCGGCCGCAGCCCCGGTACCGGTGCCGCGCAGCGACGTTGGATACAGTTCGGGGCCGATGGCGTACAGGGCACCCCACGCGCCCAGGTTGAAAAATGACAGGGCGCATCCGGCTGCAATGATCGCGCCCTCCGTTCCCGCGACCGCGAAACCCAGCGCGGAGAGGGCCGATCCTGCGAGGAACAGCGCCAGGGTCAGACGGCGGCCGATGACCTCGATCAACCAGGCCGCCACGGCATATCCGGGTAGTTGGGCCAAGGTGATGATCAGGGTGAACTCGAAGGACTTGACCAGGGTGAAACCCTGTTTCACCAGCAGCGACGGAATCCAGATGAAGGCCCCGTAGTAGGACAGGTTGATGCAGAACCACACCAGCCACAACGCCAGGGTACGGCGCCTCAGCTGCTTGGAGAACAGGGTGGACCTGGTCGTCTCGATCGTCTCTCCCCGGTGCTTCGCGGCCTGCTCGGCGGTGTCGATCGTGGGGCCGTCGTAGGAGGTTTTCGCCGACCTCTCGAAACGCCCGACCGTCGCCTCGGCCTGCTCATAGCGTCCTGCGGTCTCCAGGTATCGCACGGATTCGGGTGTGCCGAGCCGGATCAACAGCGCCCACAGGGCCGGCACGGCACCCAGCGCGAGGGCCCAGCGCCATCCCTGTTCGGAGCCGGCCACCACGAAGTACCCGATGATCGCCGACAGGATCCAGCCCACGGCCCAGAACGCCTCCAGCCAGATCACCACACGGCCCCGGATCCGACGGGGGGCGAATTCCGAGATCAGGGTGGAGGCCACGGGGAGTTCAGCACCGAGCCCCAGCCCCACCACGAAACGCAGCAGCAGCAGGGCGGCCACCGAGGACACGACGGCCGTGGCCCCGGTCGCCAGCCCGTAGACCAGGAGCGTGAGCGCGAACACGGAACGACGACCGATCTTGTCGGCGAGCAACCCACCGAATGTGGCCCCCAGGGCCATGCCGACGAATCCGATCGAGACGACCCACGACTTGGTGGCGTCATCCAGTCCCCACTGCTGCCCGAGCGCGACGATGACAAAGGAGATCAGGCCCACGTCCATCGCGTCCAGGGCCCATCCGACCCCCGATGCGCCCAGTAATTTGCCGTGTTCGCGCGTCATGGGCAGTCGTTCCAGGCGTTCTGTTCTGGTCAGCATTTCAGTTTTTCCTCCGGATCTAAACAACGGGTGCCCGCCGACAACGGGCACCCGTTGTCGGCGTTGGGATCAGCGAGCGGCCGTGCCCTCCACGTAGTCATCGGTGCCGTGGTCCTTGACCCAGCTCATGAGCCTGCGCAGCTCGCGGCCGGTGGCCTCGATCGGGTGGGCCTCACCCTTGGCGCGCAGCTCCTTGAACTCGGGGGCCCCGGCCTCCTGGTCCTCGATGAAACGCTTCGCAAAGGCCCCGGAGCGGATGTCGTCCAGCACGGCCTTCATGTTCTCCTTGACGTGTGCGTCGATGACGCGAGGCCCGGAGACGTAGTCACCGAACTCGGCGGTGTCGGAGATGCTCCACCGCTGCTTGGCGATGCCCCCCTCGTACATGAGATCGACGATCAGCTTCATTTCGTGCAGGCACTCGAAATAGGCCACCTCGGGCTGGTAACCAGCCTCGACCAGGGTTTCGAAACCCGACTGGATGAGAGCGGAGACACCGCCGCAGAGAACCGCCTGCTCGCCGAACAGGTCGGTCTCGGTCTCCTCCGTGAACGTCGTTTTGATACCACCCGCGCGCAGCGCACCGATGGCCTTGGCGTAGGAGAGCGCCAGCGGCCAGGCGTTTCCGGTGGCGTCCACCTCGACGGCGATGATGGCGGGCACCCCCCTGCCCTCGGAGTACTCACGGCGCACCAGGTGCCCCGGCCCCTTGGGTGCGACCATGCAGACATCGACACCTTCCGGGGCCTTGATGTAGCCGAACCGGACGTTGAAGCCATGGGCGAAGAACAGGGCGTCGCCGGGCACCAGGTGGGGTGCGATCTCCTCGGCGTAGAGCTTCCGCTGCACCTGGTCCGGGGCCAGGATCATGACGAGATCCGCCTCCTCGACCGCCTCCGCCACGGAGACCACACGCAGCCCCTCCGCCTCGGCCTTCGCGACGGACTTCGACCCGGGCCGCAGTCCGACCCGGACATCGACCCCGGAGTCACGCAGGCTCAGCGCGTGGGCGTGTCCCTGGGAGCCGTAGCCGATGACGGCGACGCTGCGGTTCTGAATTATGGACAGGTCGGCGTCCGAGTCGTAGAACATCTCAGCCATTTCTGTTTCCTCACTTTTCCTGGTGAATTACTTGGACTTGTGATCGGCGAGGGTCCTGGCTCCCCGCCCCAGGGCCACCTGGCCCGACTGCACCAGCTCCTGGATGCCATGGGGGGACAGCATCTCCAGGAGGGCGGCGAGCTTCTCGGGGCTGCCGGTTGCCTCGATGGTGACGGACTCGGGACTGACGTCCACGGCCTTTCCCCTGAACAGGCTCACCACGTCGATGATCTGGCTACGAGAGTGCACGTCTGCGCGAACCTTGACCAGAACCATCTCACGGCACACGGTGTTGGGTCCGAGTTCCAGCACCTTCCGGACCTCGATCAACTTGTTGAGCTGTTTGACGATCTGCTCCAGAACGGCATCGTCCTCGACGGAGGCCACCACCGTCATCCGGGAGATCTCCGGGCGCTCGGTGGGGCCGACCGCGAGCGAGTCGATGTTGAATCCACGACGGGAGAAGAGGGCGGCGATCCGGGTCAGGACCCCCGGTTTGTTGGAGACCAGAACCCCAAGGGTGTGCATACTCACAGTTCTTCCTCTTCCCACACTGGGGCCATGTTACGGGCCACCTGGATTTCATCGTTGCTGACCCCCGCGGCCACCATGGGCCACACCATCGCGTCCTTGTGGACGACGAACTCCACCACGACGGGGCGGTCGTTGATCTCCAACGCCTTCGCGATGCACTCGTCCATCTCGGTCTCGTTGGTGGCACGCAGACCGACGCACCCCATCGCCTCGGCGAGCATCGGGAAGTTCGGGAGGTGTTCGGTGTGGAGGTCGGTGTTGGAGTAGCGGGAGTCGTAGAACAGGGACTGCCACTGCCGGACCATGCCCAGGGCATGGTTGTTGATGATCGCGATCTTGACCGGGATCCGGTTCAAGGCACACGTGACCAGTTCCTGGTTGGTCATCTGGAAACAGCCATCGCCGTCGATGCCCCACACCACTTTGTCGGGCTGGGCCACCTTGGCTCCCATCGCCGCGGGAACGCAGAACCCCATGGTGCCCGAGCCTCCGGAGGTGAGCCATTTCATCGGCTGTTCGTGGGGAAGGAAGTGCGCCGCCCACATCTGGTGCTGCCCGACCCCGGTGACGTAGACGGTGTCCTCGGGGCTGAGCTGCCCGATGCGCTGGATGACCTCCTGCGGCGAGAGCTTCCCGTCGGGCGCCTCGTCCCAGCGGGGTTGGTAGCGCTCCTTCACCCTGCCGAGGGCCTGCACCCACTCGTCGGTGTCGGGGGCGCGGACGATTTCCTTGGCGAGCAGGGCCAGGGTCTGGCGGCAGTCGCCCACGATCGGCACGTCGACCGCGCGGTTCTTGCCGATCTCGGCCGGGTCGATGTCGGCGTGGATCACCTTGGCGTTGGGTGCGAAGGAGTCCAGTCTGCCCGTGACCCGGTCGTCGAAGCGGGTGCCGATGGCGACGAGCAGGTCGGCGCGCTGAAGCGCACCCACGGCGGCAACGGTCCCGTGCATCCCGGGCATCCCCATGTGCAGTGGATGGGAGTCGGGAAGCACACCACGAGCCATCAGGGTGGTGACCACGGGTATCCGGGCCTTCTCCACCAGGGCGGCGAGTTCCTCGAACGCCTCCGCCTTGACGATGCCCCCGCCGACGTAGAGGACGGGTCTCCTCGACTGCGAGATCAGTTTCGCGGCCGCGCGGATCTGACGGACGTGCGGCTTGACGGTGGGTTTGTAACCGGGCAGGTCCAATTCCTCGGGCCAGTGGAACGGGGCCTTCGCGGCCAGCGCGTCCTTCGCGATGTCGACGAGCACGGGCCCGGGTCTTCCCGTCGAGGCGATGTGGAAGGCCTCCTTGATGGCCGAAGGGATCTCCTTGGTTTCCTTGATCAGAAAACTGTGTTTCGTGATCGGCATCACGATCCCGCGGATGTCGGCCTCCTGAAAGGCGTCGGTGCCGATGGCGGTCCCGTTGACCTGCCCGGTGATCGCCACGAGCGGGGTGGAGTCCATGTAGGCGTTTCCGATCGCGGTGACCAGGTTCGTGGCCCCGGGACCGGACGTGGCGATGCAGACCCCCACCTTGCCGCTCGCGATCGCGTAGCCCTCGGCCGCGTGACCGCCACCCTGTTCGTGGCGCACCAGGATGTGACGGATCTTCGAGTCGAACAACGGGTCGTACGCGGGAAGGATCGCCCCGCCGGGAATCCCGAAGGCTACTTCCACCCCGGAACGTTCGAGAGACTCGACGAGCGCCTGCGCGCCCGTCAGCAACTGGCCGTCTGCCCTGGACATCGCTCTCCCTTCGATTGCAGCCCGGAACTGCTTCGTTCAACAAAAAACCCTCGGCGCCATCTGGCACGCGAGGGGGCGTCTCGACACTGGATCGAAACGCTGTCAGACGATTACGAGCTGACTGTTGGTCATGCGCCCAAGGATTGCGGGAGGCCCGGATGCTGTCAAGCGACACACCCCACCTGTCCTGAATGCTGAGACGCCACCCACCCGGACGATCGGGCCACCACCCGGGCGACAGGCCCACGGCACCGCACCCGAAACCCATTCCGCGGTCCTCGGGAGCATTTTCCACGACCCCCTCCGCAATTCTTCGGCAACGCCTCGATGAACCCTCAACCTCGATCACCGCTCGAGGGTTTCGAAAAATCTCACAAATCCATTAGATACGCCTCTGACTAGGGGTTTCACTTATTCACCCCGGGAAATGCGCAGGGGCTTCGGCTTGAGCTTCAAGGCTTGTTTTCCTAACGTTCCGGATTACCCGACTCGGATCCGCGAGAAAGGACCAGCGATGATCGACTCCCCACGAAAGGGCCGTGCGCTCAGGCTGTTGCGCGACTCGGCCATCGGGTTGGTGCTGACCGCCCAGTTGACGGTCGTCGTACCCGCCATCTTCCCCGACGGCAGGGCCGAGGCCGCCGGTGGCAATGTCACCGCCAGGGTGGCCGTGAACGTCCGTTCCGGTCCCGGAACCGGTCACTCCCGCCTCGGCGTGCTCTACCCGGGTGAATCGCTGTCCATCCGGGGTTCCGCCGCCAACGGCTGGGTTCCCGTCACCTGGCACGGCCGCAACGCCTGGGTGGCCTCGGCCTACGTCACCGGGTGGGGGGACGGCGAATCGGGTTCCTCCACCAGCGAGAAGGGTTTCGCCTGGACGAGGGTCAAACTCAACGCGCGTAGCTCCCCCTCCCTCAGTGCCGATATCCGGGCGGTCCTCGACAAGGGCGCCCGGGTTTCCCTGACCGGCCGGGTCTCGGGACGGTGGAGCCAGATCGACCTGAACGGCGACACGGCCTGGGTGGCGACCCGTTACCTGGGCCCGTTCACCCCCGGAGGAACAGCACCCACCCCCCAACCAGCATCCGTTTCCGCCACCGAAGCGCCCGAGACGATCGGTTCCCGATGGGGAAGCACCGAACTCAACCTGTGGACCGCCGCGCGCGGCGACCGGTTCGTCGAGGTGGCGCCGAAGGGCACCGAGTTCAAGATCACGGGCACCGTCTCCGGCGGGCGCGCCCAGGTCGTGTGGAAGGGCGCGGTGCGCTGGGTTACCGCCCGCCACCTGACCGACAGCGCCCCCGCCAGGTCGTCCGCCTCCTCCGGTGGGGAGACCTGCCTGGCTTCGTTCTACAGCGATGACTCCGCCACCGCATCCGGTGAACCCTTCGACCAGTGGGCGAT
Source organism: Arachnia sp. (assembly GCF_057238465.1). NCBI lineage: Bacteria > Bacillati > Actinomycetota > Actinomycetes > Propionibacteriales > Propionibacteriaceae > Arachnia > Arachnia sp. The sequence goes on along the minus strand of NZ_DBHHFZ010000001.1, from coordinate 431,468 downwards.
GAAGACAGCCCACAAGACGCTGCCCCTCGGCACCCGGCTGCGGGTGAGGAACCTCGCAAACGGCAAGACCGTCGACGTGACGGTGAACGATCGGGGACCCTACGTCACCGGCCGCTGCCTCGACCTGACCACGGGCGCGTTCAGATCCATAGCGGACACCCGGCAGGGGGTCGCGAAGGTCAGCTACGAGATCATCGGCTGAGAACACGACCATCATCCCTGGCTGCTCAGGTGCCGTGGAATAGTTGAGCCATGGTAGACACCGCAGCGATCGCTGCCATCAATCTGAGACTGAATCTGCTGGGGCTGCGGGTTCCGGAGGCCGTCGACCACGCCGAGGGATCCGACCTTGTGCGCCCGATACTGGCGCGGCAGCGTGAGCTGGACCGGCGGCTCTCACACCGGCTTCCCGCAGTTGATGGCCGCATCCAGGCGTTCCTGGATTCCTACCTGGAGGGGACCGGTACCGCCCCGAAGCTACCCCGGCAGACCTTCGTGCTGGATCAGGCCGGACTGGCCAGGACGTTGTCGTTGCCCGTCGGGGCCGACCAGTTCTCCTCGGAATATCTGAGCAGCTACCGCCTGGTCAACGGGGTGCTGCACAATCCCCTCAACGATCGCCGCACCACCAAGGGGGTCTTCCACATCGCCGAGGGTGGCACCGCGGTGCAGGACGACAAACTGGCGGTTCCCCGGGAGGTCTACGGGCGCCTGCTGGAGCACGCCCTGAACCCGCCCGCGGATGCGATGACCCTGCCCTACTGCGCTGGAGATGCAGCCCCCGCCCAGGCGTGGGTGTCCCTGCTGCTGCGTCCCGTGGTGGTTCCCCGCGTCCCGGGTTTCGCGCGGGAACGCAGCCTGGAGGTGCGTTTCTTCGCCCCCGGCACGTTGGTGGCGAACCTTGACTTCGTGGAGGGCATCTTCGGAAATGGGGGTGACCCCTACCTGCCGGACAACGACGCCTCCTTGAAACCCAGGGGCTGGACGGGTCACACTGGCGCGGTGATCCTGGCCCCGCACCTGACGAAACTCACCAAACGGGAACTCGGCCTTCCCCACCACGACGACGCGACACAGCGCCAGCGCCGCGACGGCATGTGCTGGCAGGACCCGGAGGAGCTGTACAACGGCGGCAGCGCTTTCAAGGTGTGCGCCCGTGACGAGCGCGGGGTGATCGTCACCGTGATCGCCGACAACTACTTCGGGTACTGCAAGAAGGAGGTCAAGGCCCAGATCAGCTACTCCGCCAACCTGCTGGGGCTGGTGGAGGAGGAGCACGCGGGCGGCGCCATCTGTTTCCCCCGCTACAACCTGGGCCAGCAGTTCACCGACAACTACGCCGATCCCAGCTATCGGCTGGCCGACATCATCGCCCGCGACCCGCAGCGTTTCATCTCCCAGCCCGAGGGGCACGCCTTGGATCTGGAGAACGAACACATCATCCTGGTCCCCGAGCATTCCACCTACAGCCTGCGTGACCAGACCGTCACCTGGGAGGTCGACGGCCGCAAGGGCCAGATCCCGTTGCACGCCGACAAGGCATACGTCGGGCCGGATGGTTATCTCGTGCGGCTGCACCACCCGGAGACCGACGGCACCCAGTGGACCCTGGTCGGAACCGCGCCCCGCGCCACCCACTGCCACAAGCCCGCCACGGTCTCGGGCGGTGGCAAGTCCGAGATCTCCAAGGCCATCACCGACGCCGTGATCACCGGCGACGCCTACGTCCGGGATTTCGACGAGGACATGGCGGCGGTCACCCGGATCCTGGGTTATGACTTCAGCCGCCGTTTCGCGGACCCGGCCCGGAACGGTCATGACGCCCGGCCCGTGTTGTCCGACCGGCGTTCCGTGGGTTCGGTGATCAAGCTGCTCACCCCGAGCCGCGACTACAACGACGAGTACAACGCGTGGCTGGAAGCGATCCCCAACCATGTCAAGGAACTCGTTTTCGTGGTGAAACGGTTCTACCGCCCGGAGTGGGGCGAGGACTGGGCCAGCCATTTCACGGTGGGCATCATCAACGGACGAAAGGGAAGTTCGCTGCGTCTCGACGGGGAGAAGATCCGCGTGAACATGCTGCGGGTGGGTTTCGCCCCCGACGGTTCGTGGCGGCTGTTCGGGCTGCGCCACGACTTCCAGCCCGCGGCGAAGGTGCAGACCGAGGACGACATCACCGCCAGCATCGTCGTGCCTCCCCGACCCTCGGGCAGCACCCTCTCCAGGAAGTTCGTGACCAACTGCGAGCAGCTGCTGTTCCAACGCCCCGACGACGCCATCCACCGCGGCTACGACAAGCAGGCGGAGTGGGACATCGCCCAACCCGGGACCTTCCTTTCAAATTTCGAACCGCTCTCGCTCCAGGATGCCCGGGCGTTGGTGGACAACGCGATCGAGTTCAGCCAGTTCACGGCTCCCACACAGGAGCTGATCCGTTCCTTCGCGGCATCGACCGGTCCTTCACCCTCCTGGCTCGTGAGCTCGGCCCATCCGCGGCTGGTCAATGGCAATCCCTCCAAGAATCCCCGCTATCTGCAGCAACGTCCCGACATCACCAACCCGGAACGCTCCGCGGAGGCGGAACTGGCAGCCCGGCTGCAACGCAAACTGCCGATGACCCAGGAGCTGTGCCTGCCGGTCGACGTGGTGGCCGCGGGCCGCAGGAACAACGCCGCTGAGCCCGGCATCCCACCGCTGTGCGCCTACTCCCCCCTGCACTACATGGAACTTCCGGAGCTGTTCATGGAGTTCATCAGCTCCATGACCGGGAAATCGCCCTCCACGACGGGGGCCGGTTCCGAGGGGGCCATGACCAAGGGACCCTTCAACGCTCTTCCGTCGGTGATCGACCTGAACGCCGCCTTCCTGTCCTTGGCGCTGACCGGATACGACGGGTGGTTGTCCAGCGCCGGGGTGGTGGGACCGCACGTGCGGGTCGACCACGACATCAGTCTCCTGGTTCCCGAGGTCTTCTCCCGGATGTCCGACTCCGAGCGTTGCGCGGCGAACCTAATCGAGGAGGGCTGCCTGGAGCGCGTCCAGGACTACGAGGTGGACGGCGAGCTGATTCTCGCCTCCCGGCTGGGCTACCGGATGACCGAGAAATTCGCGTCCAAGTACTTCGGGCGGATCTTCCTGCACCCCCATGTTGTCTTCACCCCCGAGATGCTGCGCCCCGAGCTGCAGGACCCGGATGTGTTCGCCGAATCGGTGCGAACCATCTCGACCACGCACGCCCGGGTCGCCCAGGCGTATTTCGACGACGGCACCGTGGCCCTGGCTGTTCCCCCGGTGCGGGCGCTCCTCGAGATCATGGCCACCGGCCACACCCAGGATGGCCTGACCCTGGACGACGCCCCGTTCCGGGAGCTGTTCAGTCGCGATTCCGTGCTGGCATCCGACTGGTACGAGGAACGCGTTTCCGCGCTCCGCGAGGTGGAACTGGCCCGTCTGAAACGCTCGCTGGATTCCATCGACGCCTTCACCGCCAATGAGCTGCACGGCGCAACCGCCGAACGCCTGGGCCTCGCGGCGCGGCGCGCCTCGGTGGAGTCGCGGATCGAGGAGCTGAACCAGGTTCCCGATCTGCTCTGGGGCACGATCGGCCGACAGGTCACCTGGCGGCTGTGATCCCACCGCCTCAAGGATCCGGTTTCACCGCCCTCCCCCGAAACCGGACGAATGTGCACCACGTGGTGGCGGCGATCGTCGTCTTCACCATGACCGTGTCCGCGTTGGTCTGGCTGGCACGCCCCATGGGGAACTCCTGGAACGGCGAGCTGATCCCGGTGGACGGCGTCCTGTCCAGCCACATGGACGGGCACACCTGGGTGACCCGGGAACATGCCATCTCGTCCCTGGCCCAAGTTGTGTCGAGCGGGCCCGAGCACATCGCGTTAGCCATGAGATCCGAGAACATCGGTGATGCGGAGCGGACCTGGTGGCGGGAGTTGACGACCCGCACCTCCGTATCCGGCGTCGAAAGGCAACTGACCTTGCGAAGGCTACAGGCCGGGAACGTGGAGCAGACCTTGGTGATCGGGCCGGGCACGGAGTTGCGCGTCTTCAAACCGGGCCTGCCCGAGCTCCCCGCGAGTACACGGCCCGGTTCGGTGTGGAAGGCCGAGGGACGGGTGCAGGTGTCGCGTGACCTGCAGACGATGACAGAGACGGGGTGGCGCTACCAGGCCAAGGCCTCCACCCCGGAGGATCCGGGACAGGCCGCCCCGGGGTGTCTCCGGATCACCTCCGAACTCGAAATCGACGGGAGGATCGAGAACACGGACCGAACCTGGTGTCCCGGGCTGGGGCCCGTTCCTTCCGCATCTCAACAGCCGGTTACGGTGCCACCGCTCACCCTGGCCTCTGATCTGGACTGGCGGGTGGAGGACTGGAACCCGACATCAACCTCCCTCTCCCAGCGTGAACCCGTAGTCTGGCCCGTCGAGTTGCCACCGGTGGGTAATCACGACGTCATGGTCGTCGCCCATCAAACGGCCGGGGACCTGTTGTTCATGGGCACGAACGCCAAGACCTTCCGCGCCCATCCCGGAGGTTACGTAACGTCCCTCACCCGACAGGGCGACCTGATCCTGGCCACCACCACTACCCCGAACGCCACGGGCTACGACCTGCAGGGACGGCCACGCTGGCGCACCCGCCTACCCGACACCGTTCCCTTCGCCCCAGACTGGCGGGAGGACAGGGTCGTGATGGTGGACGCCAGCGGGACCGTGACGGCACTCGACGGCGCCACGGGATCCATCCTGTGGCAGCAGGAGCTGGACGCAGGACCCACCGCCAAAGCCATTTGGTGCGGCGATCACGTCGTGGTCCCCACCAGCGACGGTTTGACGGGAATCGATGCTCAGTCCGGCGAAACGGCCTGGTCCCTGGACCTTCAGGAACGCCCCAATTCGGTGGCCTGCATCGCCGGTCACGTAGTGGCAGCGGCCAATCCGAGGCTGGTCGTGGCATCCCCGGACGGGAACCTTCTGTCCGCCCACACCATGGCCGAGGACAACCTTGGTGAGCTTCTCAACGTGGACGACACGTTGGTGACGCTGAGCAGGAACTCCATTCGCGGGTTCACCTTGGGCGGGGATGACCTGAGGGCCACTTGGAGGGTCGGGGGGCGGTTTCATTCAATGGTGACGGACGGTCACGTAATCGCCGCGCTGAGTTCCGACACCCTGGTCGCCCTGGGTTCCTCGGGCGGCCAGCTCGGCTCGTGGCCCATGACGGCGGCCACCCCCGCCACCAACCTGAGCCTAGGGACGCTGCAGCAGGGAGTCGCCAGCCTGGGAATGGACGGCATAGTCAGGAAGTCATCATGATCAGGGCGTTGAAGCAACTCTGGCGAGGAATCGTCGTCCGTCCCCTGGTCACGGGTTGCGTTCGGCCATCCGGATGGCCTCCCGTGGTCAAACTCCTCGGGGTCATGCTGCTCATCGTCTTCGCCCTTTCCGTGATCCACATCATCGCCACGCCGCTGCTCAGGGGAAACGGTGAGCTGCAGCCCTTTGGTTCCCTGGGGTTGTTCTTCCCCCAGGCCTCCCTGCCCTTGGTCATCGCCGGCATATGGCTCTCCACGACGTTGCTGCACACGGCAGCGCTGCACTCCGGCTGGTTCGTCCGGTTGCTGGCGCTACTGCTGTTGGCGGCGTCGCTTCAGGCCGCCTTCATCGTGGCATCAGACAAAAATTTCTGGTGGTTGTCCCTGCTTGCCGCAGGCCTGTTGTTGCTGCTGCACCTGCTCCGGTTCCGTCGCAGCTACTCGGATTGGGAACCCCTCGTGGTAGGAGTACTCACGGCCCTGCTCATCGGGGCGCCGTTGCAGGCCGTCCTCTCGGGGATATCGTTCGGTTTCGACATACGACTCATGCTGTTGGCCATCCACCTCCAGGTCCTCCTCATCGTCGCAGTGATTCCGCTGACGGTGGCGGGAGCGGCCCTGGCCCAGGTTTCCATCCAGGCGGGCTTGTCCCTCGGGTCGGTGACCAGCCGTTCCCTGTCACCGCTGTGGACGTGGCTGGTCCTGATCGCGATCCTGGCCTGGCGCACCTTCGCGGTGCTGCGTGATCTGGCGGACATCCCGCCGCAGATGTTGTCCACCAAGCTCCTCTGGACCCTCCTGTCGCTCAGCATCACCGCCCTGCTTCTCTGGCTGCTCTTGTCCTTGGCCGGGCGACACGCGGACGATCCCCTCGAAACCCTGCTGGAGCCCTTCTCCCAGGTCAGCTATCTGCTCGTTCTGGGCACCACGCTGTGGCTCTTCATCCCGGTCCTGGCACACACCACCAACACCGCGCTGACCTCGCTGGGGCAACAGAACCCGGATTGGCTCATCGCCTTGGCGGACAGCAGCTCCATGGCCAATAGCAACCCGTGGAGACGGTTGCTGAGCGGGTTGGGGTTGCTGGTGGTGGGCGTGGTCCTGACCCGTGGACGCGGCCGATGGCAGGTGGGGGCGCTTGCCGCGGCCTTCGCGGTTCCCCAGGCGCTTCTGCTGCTGACCGGACTCCTGCCCAGCTGGATGAGCCCCGACCTCGATCGGTCCGCGACCGCCCTGTGGTTGCAGATCGCCTTCACCGCGGCGGTCATCCTTGTCGCGATTCGGCGCGAGTTCACCAGAGAACGCGCGCGCATGCTGCTGACGGTCGGGGCCGTGCTGGTGGTTCACGACCTGCGTTTCATACTGGACGACCCACTGAGCTGGGTGGTGGGTTTCTCCTCCGTGGCCGTGCTGCTCTTCGGTCTGACCTGGCGTCTGCTGACCGATGGCGAGTTCACTCACGCGGACACGAAAACCCTGCCTCGCACCACCCGGGTGCTGCTGTATCTGGCGAATGCCGGTTTCGCCTGCACCCTCCTGCTTTTCAGCACGCTGACACGGGACACCACCGGCTACTTCGACCTTGAGGTCTGGGAGAAGCTGGGTGACGATGTCTTTGCTCCGCCTCTGCTCATAACCGTCGTGCTGCTGGGCCTGGCGAAAACCATCGCACCGGACACGATCCGGTTTCCCCCACCCCCAGTTCCCGCTCCCCCGCTTCCTGTGTACGGGCCCGGAGTGGGACCAGTCGTCGGCAGGGTTCCATGAAACCGAGTTCCTGATCAGGCCGGCGGTCATTTTTCCGACCTTTCGTTTCAACCGAGACGAGACGATGTGCTGTATGGGGGTCAACGCAAACACCGAGGCGAGGGCATCATCAGCGCACCGGAGCCCAGGAGACGGCCCGAATTCCCGGATCCCGGAAGCCGGGGGATCCGTCAACGCCGGGAGGCACTGTGCTTCACGCGGACCGGTGGAGGCTGGTGGCAACAGCCGTGGCCACCAGGCCTCCTGCCTGCCGCAACCGGTCGCCGGGATTCTGTCTCCTGGACATCCGGGGTTCCAATGCCGTTTCCGTGAAGTCGCTGGCCCCGATCGGAACGGCCGGTCATCCCCCGGGCAGTCGCCATCCCGGCCCAGTGTCCTCGAGCCAGCCCAGTTCGGTGAGTTCCGCGGCCGCGGCGATCACCTCGGGCACCGTCATCCCGGTTGCTACCGCCAGTTCCGAGGCCCCCACCGTCGTTCCCACGGGGACGGCCTCCCTGACGGATCTGAGGGGGACGGGAAGGGAATCGATGGGCCGCTCCTCTCCCCGCAGCGGAAGTTCTTCCTGAAACCCCAGAGGGGACAGCAGGGCGGTCACGTCCGTGGCCGAGGTGACGAGTGTGGCAATTGATTCCCGGATCAGATGATGCGGGGTCACGGACAGCGACGACGTGACCGGCCCGGGAACCGCCATGGCCACACGACCCAGCTCCGCCGCCCAGGAGATGGTGTTCCTCGCCCCGGAACGGGCTCCCGCCTCCACAACCACGGTGCCGCTTCCGAGGGCCGCTATCAGCCGGTTCCGCCCGAGGAAACTGGCTCGCAGCGGATGGATGCCCGGAGCCAGCTCCGTGATGACGGCGCCGGTGGCCTGGATCTGGTTCCGAAGCCCGTGATGGCTGGCTGGATAGGTCTTGTCCACCCCGGTCGCCATCACGGCCAGGGTCGGGCCTCCCGCCCCCAGCGCGCCACGGTGGGCGGCGCTGTCGATCCCGAAGGCCAGTCCGGAGACCACCAGCCAGCCGGAGGCGCTGAGGTCGGCCGCCAGTTCTTCCGCCACTTGCAGGCCGTAGCTGGTGGCCGCCCGGGCCCCGACAACCGCCACGGCCCGCGGCATCATCAACAACTCAGGGTTTCCCGCGACCCACAACCCCAGCGGCTGCCCGCCCTGGTCCCCCAGCTGGCAAGTCCCGAGATCGGCGAGGGCTCCGGGCCAGAACTCGTCCCCGGGAACGAGGAAACAGGCACCGCTTCGGGTGGTTGCGGCTTCCAACTTCTCTGGATCAACCCCCTGCGCACGGCGCCCCAGGGATGTGGATTCGCCCTGCCGCCGGATGGTTTCCCACACTTCCCGGGCCCCGTGGGTCTCGACGAGATGGGCAAGCCTCGGATCAGCGGCGACCTGAAGTGCACACAGGGCCATTCGGGCCCTGCGTTCCGCGGTATCCATCACGCAGCCTCCTGGAATGCGCCCTGCCTCAACTGCATGGCCACACGCAGGGAGGCCGCCGATATCCGCTCCTCCCCGGCCAGGTCGGCAACGGTCCACGCCAGTCGCAGCACCTTGTCCACGCCACGGGCGCTCAGCAGGCCACGGTTCAAAGCCCGTTCCAGGGGTGACGGATCCTCCGGCAGGGGCAGGTGCGAACGCAGCCACGGGCCGGACACCTCACCGTTCGTCCGCCAGGGCGTGTTCCGAAGCCGCCCCGCCTGTCTTTCCCGCGCCTCCAGAACACGCGCAGCGATCCCCGCGCTGGACTCGGGTTGTTCCAAGGCTCCGCCCAGGAAGGAACGATGCTGCGGCAGCATGTGATGCCGGATGTCGATTCGGTCCATGATCGGCCCCGACAACCGTTCCTGGTACCTCCGCACCGTCATGGGAGAACAGCGGCATTCGCGGCCCGTCACCCCGTGGAAACCGCAAGGGCAAGGGTTCGCCGCCAGCACCAGTTGGAATCGTGCCGGGTAGCGCACCTGCACGGCCGCCCTGCCTATGGTGACCCACCCGGACTCGAGTGGGGTACGCAACGCGTCAAGGATGCGCGCCCCGAACTCGGGGGCCTCGTCGAGAAACAGCACTCCCCGGTGGGCCAGGGAGATGGATCCGGGACGCACCAGTCGCGCTCCCCCACCGATTATCGAGGCCGGGGAGGATGAGTGGTGCGGATCCGCGTACGGCGGTTCGATCAGCAAACCCCCGCTGAGATCCATCCCGGCAAGCGAGTGCAGGGCCGATACCTCAACCGCCTCCTCACCGTCGAGACAGGGCAGGATGCTGGTCAGCCTGGCCGCGAGCATGGTCTTTCCGACCCCCGGGGCGCCGTGCAGGAACACGTGATGCCTCCCCGCAGCCGCCACCTCCATGACCCAGCGGCCATCGAGATGCCCACGCACATCCCGGAAGTCCAGCGGGGGCCGCTGCCGGGGATTCGTGTCCTCCTCGACGGGAAGTTCCCAGCCACCCGATGGCGGTTCCCCGTTCAGCACGGCGACGAGGTCCTTCAGGTGACCGACGGCCCAAACCGTGATCCCGGGCACCAGCGAGGCCTCGGCCTCCTGACTGGCCGGGACGATCACCTTGTCGAATCCGCTCCGCACGGCGGCCAGCACCGCAGGCAGGATTCCGGGGACCCTGCGCAGCCTGCCGTCCAGTCCCAGCTCTCCCAGACACACGTGGTTCCGGGCGGCCTCCACCGGTACCTTTTCGATGGCGGCCAGGGCGGCCGTCGCTATGGCCAGATCGTAATGGGTGCCGGTCTTCGGCAGGTTTGCCGGGGAGAGGTTGATGGTCACCAACCCGTTGGGCCACGGCAGGCCGGCCCCCGTCACGGCCGCCCGGACCCGTTCCTTCGCCTGCGAGAGCGCCGCATCCGGCAGGCCGACGAGCACGGTGCGGGGCAGGCCGCCTCCCTCGGCCACCTCGACCTCCACCATCGCCCCGTCGAGCCCATTGAGCGCCACGGACCAGGCCGATGCGGTGCTCATTCCTCGATCCCCCGGACGTGGTTGACAACGGGTTCTCGTCCGGGACGCAGCAGCACCCCGACGGCATCGATGCGCAACCGGTCCGCCCGGATCCTGTGCTCAGCGAGCCACAACAGGCTGAGTTGCCGGAGTTTGCTGCGTTTGCGCCACGTGATCGCTTCGAGGGGATCCCCGAAACCGAGTCCCGAACGGCACTTCACCTCGATGAACACCAGCGCCCCGGCGTGCGGGTCGTGGGCGATGATGTCGAGCTCACCCTCGTTGCACCGCCAGTTGCGGTCAAGCACCTGCCATCCGAGACCGATCAGATGCTCAACTGCGTGTTCCTCCCCGATCCGGCCGATCGCCCGGGTTTTTCCACGAACAACCACAAGATCACCTCCTGCCCACACTCTGGGCAGGAAGCCGGTCCCGCGAACTATTTCCACAGGACCTTCTCCCCGCGAGACCCCTGAAGAAATCACCCAGACGGGGGGTCCGGCGGAGAACAGAACCTAGGTCTGGTTGGGAACCGGGAAATCGGAGTGGGTGATCTCCTCGATCGAGACGTCACGGAAGGTCAGGACCTTTGCGCTCTTCACGAACCTGGCGGGCCGGTACATGTCCCAGACCCAGGCGTCCCCCATGGACACCTCGTAGTAGACATCGCTGCCCTCGGTACGAACCTTCAGGTCGACAGCGTTGCACAGGTAGAACCGTCTCTCGGTCTCCACGGCATACGTGAAGATGCTGACTACGTCCTTGTACTCGTGGTAGAGGTCAAGCTCCAGCTTGCTCTCGTACTGTTCCAGGTCTTCCGTGCTCATGGTGCCTCACACTCTAGCCGCATCGGGTACGCAGGCGTAGCTGAGACGGTGGATGGGGCTCGGCCCGAGCCGTTCCAGGGCTTTCTTGTGGGCTGTGGTGCAGTATCCCTTGTGCACGGCGAGACCATAGCCGGGGTATTCCCGTTCGTAGGCGACCATGATCGCGTCGCGCTGGACCTTTGCGACGATGGACGCGGCGCTGATGCAGGCCGACACCTTGTCCCCCTTCCAGATACCCAGCCCCGGCGTTCCCAGGCCGCTCACCGGGAAGCCGTCGGTCAGGACGAACCCGGGCCTGACCCCCAGCCGGGCCACGGCCCTGCGAAGCCCCTGCAGATCGGCCTCGTGCATCCCCAGCGCGTCGCATTCGGCGGGTTCGACACGGGTCCAGGCAACCGCCATGGCGCGTTCCAATATCAGTTCGCAGAGCCCGGCCCTGCGTTTCGGGCTGAGCGTCTTGGAGTCGTCGAGCCCCTCCACAGGGCGGGCGGGGTCCAGGATCACGGCAGCCGCCACCAGCGGCCCGGCGCAGGCTCCGCGCCCCGCCTCGTCCGCCCCCGCGACCGGGCCGAAACCCGCTGCCGTCAGGGCGGCCTCATATGCGTGGGCGCCGGTCAACACCCTGCCGGGGCCTCGATGATGGTGGGTTCCGCGGGTGCCTCCTGCTCGGGCGCTGGGACCTTCGCGTAGGTATCCGGCACATGGAAGGTCGACAATCTGTCCAGCGGCGCCACGACGGCCACCGCCGCCCCAACCACTTTGTTCGTTGGCACGAACGCAGCCGATCCGGCCTTCCTGCCGTCCCGGGTGTCCCTCAGGTGGCAGCGGGAATCCGCTGACGCGTTCCGGTGGTCCCCCAGCACGAATATGTGACCGGCGGGAACGATTACGTCGAACGACATGGTCGAGGGGGCCACCTGGACCCCGTTCTCGGAGTACAGGTATTGCGACTCGTCCAGCGCCTCCCCGTTCACGGTCACCGCCCCCGCCGCCGTGCAGCAGGCCACCCGGTCCCCGGGCATGCCGATCACGCGTTTGATGAGATATCCCGCGCCGGAGTTCGGCAGGACCCCGATGAACTCGAGGACCTGCTCCGCTGGTGTGCGTTCAGGTTGCGGGCCCGAGAGCCAGTGCGCGGGATCCTCGAAGACCACGACATCGCCGCGCTGGAATCCCCCGAACTTGGCGACCAGTACCCTGTCCCCCACCTTGAGGGTGTTTTCCATGCTGCCGCTCGGGATGCTGAACATCTGGGCGACGAAGCCCCGCAGCAAGGTGGAGATCAGGAGCGCACCGACGAGGATGATGGCGATCTCCCCAACCCCACTGAAAAACCTTCGGTTGAAGGACCGTGGTTTCTCCTGCGCGACCCCGGTGCTGGATTCCTCGGTGTTTTCCAACGCAATCGCCTTCCTGAGAAAAACAAACGGCCCGCGCCGCCGGGTCTCACCCTACAGGCGCGGGCCAAACAAACGCGCTCAGGCGCGCTTTTCCTTGATCCTGGCGGCCTTGCCGCGCAGACCACGCAGGTAGTACAGCTTGGCGCGCCGCACGTCACCGCGGCGTTCCACCTCGATTTTCTCGATGATGGGGCTGTGAAGCGGGAAGGTGCGTTCCACGCCCACGCCGAGGCTTATCTTGCGAACCGTGAAGGCCTCCTGCACGCCACTGGCGTTGCGGGCGATCACGACGCCGGCGAACACCTGGATACGGGATCGGCCGCCCTCGATTACCCGCACGTGAACACGCACCGAATCGCCGGGACGGAACTCGGGGATGTCTGGACGCAGGGAGGCCTGGTCAACGGCCTTGATCAACGGATTGGTCATGGTGTCCTCGTCAGTGCCACAGGTCACCGCGGTAGTCGTTTCCTCGCCGCGTCCCGGACTGTCCCCCTGTGGCAGGAGCCGGAACTGAGCGGACCGCCCTGTTGGGCAGCGGCTGACAATTATGCCACAAGAGGCGTGGCGATGCCGGATCTCCAGTAGCCGACGTGGGGCGCCCGTTCCCGGACGCCCCACGCGGGTGGCTTGAGCTGACGGTTCGGTGAGACCCGGTCTCCTACTTGCCGTCGCCCTTGAACAGCGACTTGATGAGGTCGCGGTTCAGCTGGGAAATGGACTCCAGCGGGATGCCCTTCGGGCAGACCGCGGAGCACTCCCCGATGTTGGTGCAGTTGCCGAAGCCCTCTTCGTCGTGCTGGGCGACCATCGCCTTCACGCGACGGTAGCGTTCCGGCTGGCCCTGCGGGAGCATCGCCAGGTGGGTGATCTTCGCCGAGGTGAACAGCATCGCGGAGCTGTTCGGGCAGGCAGCCACGCAGGCACCGCAGCCGATGCAGGTGGCGTTGTCGAAGGCCTTGTCGGACTCCCGCTTCGGGGCAGGGGTCGCGTGGGCATCCGGAGCGGAACCCGTGTTGGAGGAGATGTACCCACCGGACTGGACGATCCGGTCCAGTGCCGTGCGATCCACCGCGAGGTCCTTGATGACCGGGAATGCCCCGGCCCGCCAGGGCTCGATCTCGATGGTCGCCCCGTCAGCGAAGGAACGCATGTGCAGCTGACAGGTGGTGGTTGCGGAACCGCCGTGGGCAACGCCGTTGATCACGAGACCACACATGCCACAGATGCCCTCACGGCAGTCATGGTCGAAGGCAACCGGTTCCTGGTTGGCGTCCGTGAGCTGCTCGTTGAGCATGTCGAGCATCTCCAGGAAGGACATGTCCGGGGACACGCCGTCGATGTCGTACTCGGCCATCGCACCCCTCGAGTTGGGGCCGGCCTGGCGCCAGATGCGCAGCTTGAGCTTCACTTGTAACTCCGTTGCTTCAGTTCGATTGCCTTGTAGACGAGTGGCTCGCGGTGCAGGATCGGCTTGTTGCCCTCGCCGGTCCACTCCCAGGCCGCGACGTAGAGGAACTCGTCGTCGTGACGCAGCGCCTCGCCCTCCTCGGTCTGGGACTCCGCCCGGAAGTGACCGCCACAGGACTCCCTGCGGTGCAGGGCGTCGATGCACATCAACTCACCGAGTTCGAAGAAGTCAGCGACCCGTCCGGCGCGTTCGAGGGCCTGGTTGAAGTCCTCGTTGACGCCGGTGACACGCACGTTGCGCCAGTACTCCTCACGGAGCTCTCGGATGAGACCGATGGCCTTGATCAGTCCCTCCTGCGTGCGGTTCATGCCGCAGTATTCCCACATGATCTGGCCCAGTTCCTTGTGGAAGGAATCCACGGAACGGGTGCCCTGGATTTTCAGCAGCTTGTAGAAGCGTGCCGTGGCGGTCTGCACCGCCTCCACCACAGCCGGGTGGTTGTCCGAGATCTTCTCGAAGGGGCCGTCGGCCAGGTAGTCGTTGATCGTGTTGGGAAGCACGAAGTACCCGTCGGCGAGCCCCTGCATCAGGGCCGAGGCGCCGAGGCGGTTCGCGCCGTGATCGGAGAAGTTGGCCTCACCCGTGACGTAGAGACCCGAGATCGTGCTCTGCAGGTCGTAGTCCACCCAGACCCCACCCATGGTGTAGTGAACCGCCGGGTAGATGCGCATGGGCACCTCGTAGGGGTTCTCACCGGTGATCTGCTGGTACATGTCGAAGAGGTTGCCGTACCTGTTGGAGACCCCGTCCTTGCCCAGCCGGTTGATGGCGTCGGAGAAGTCGAGGTAGACGCCCCTACGCACCTGTTTGATGGTCCCGTCCGCCTGCTTCTCGGCCACTGCCGGGCCGACCCCGCGGCCCTCGTCGCACATGTTCTTGGCCTGACGCGACGCGATGTCGCGGGGCACCAGGTTGCCGAACGCCGGGTAGATCCGCTCCAGGTAGTAGTCGCGATCCTCCTCGGGGATGTCGCGGGGATCCTTGGCGCAGTCCGCGGCCTTCTTTGGCACCCAGATGCGGCCGTCGTTTCGCAGCGACTCCGACATCAGGGTCAGCTTGGACTGGGTGTCGCCGTGAACGGGGATGCAGGTGGGATGGATCTGCGTGTAGCAGGGGTTCCCGAAGTAGGCGCCCTTGCGGTGCGCACGCCAAGCGGCAGTGGCGTTGCATCCCATGGCGTTGGTCGAGAGGAAGAACACGTTGCCGTAGCCACCGGTACCGAGCACGACTGCGTCGGCGGTCCAGGCCTCGATCTTGCCGTTGACCATGTTGCGGGTGACGATGCCGCGGGCGCGGCCGTCAACGACGATCAGTTCGACCATCTCGTGGCGCGAGTACATCTTGACGGTGCCCGCCTCGATCTGGCGTTCCAGCTGCTGGTAACAACCGATCAGCAGCTGCTGGCCCGTCTGGCCACGGGCGTAGAAGGTGCGCTGCACCTGCACGCCACCGAAGGACCGGGTGTCCAGGAGGCCGCCATACTCGCGGGCGAACGGAACGCCCTGGGCGACGCACTGGTCGATGATGTTGGCGCTGACCTCCGCCAGCCGGTAGACGTTGGTCTCGCGGGCACGGTAATCGCCGCCCTTGACCGTGTCGTAGAACAGCCGGTAGGTGGAGTCGTTGTCGTTGCGGTAGTTCTTCGCCGCGTTGATGCCACCCTGGGCCGCGATGGAGTGGGCGCGACGGGGGCTGTCCTGGTAGCAGAAGTTCAGGACGTTGTAGCCGGCCTCACCAAGGGTCGCGGCGGCGGCACCACCGGCCAGGCCGGTGCCGACGATGATGACGCTCAGCTTGCGTCGGTTCGCAGGGTTGACGAGACGGGCCTGGAACTGGCGGGTCTGCCAGACCTTGTCGATCTCCACCGCGGGTGCCTTGGCGTCGGCGATGTCCTCGCCTTCGATCCAGTAGTCGGAAGGGTTGAAAGTCGTGGTCGTCATGGTGCTGCTCACTTCAGGATTCCGAACTGGACACAAAGGGGCATGATCATGAATCCGGCGTAGAGCACGACGGAGACGACCAGCGCGATGATGTTCAGCCACTTGCGGGAGTTGGCGGAGAGATTCCCACCCAACGTCGCGAAGGCGCTCCACAGGCCGTGACGGATGTGCATGCACACGAGCGCTATGGAGACGGCGTAGAACACGGTGATCCACCATTGCTGGAATCCGGCGATCACCATGCTGTGCGGATGATCGCCGTTACCGCCCAGGGAGCCCGGGACGACGGTGAACTGGATCAGGTGGAAGATCACGAACACCAGGATGATCACGCCGCCCCAGCGCATGGTCCGGGACGCGTAGGTCTGCGCCTGGCGTTTGGTGACCTGGTACTTGCTGCCGCGGTTCTTGACGGTCTTCGCCGACAGCGTCGCCGCGGACCAGATGTGGAGGACGATGGACAGGAGCAGCACCGCCCTGAACACCCATATGAACTGCCCGGCCGGCATGACCGGGTACAGGATGCCACCGTCCTCGCTGGCGCCCTTCAGCCAGTGGGCGTAGTGATCGAAGGCGTGGTATGTGTTCGCGCCGGCGTTGGCCGCGAAGTCGTAGCCGACGAACATCTTCAAGTTGCCGTACATGTGCACGAGCAGGAAGACAATCAGGATCAGACCGGTTACCGCCATCAGGGCCTTCCGGGCGACCGTGGACCGCAACGCTCGTTGATGGATAGTTAGTGATGTTGCCACGAGGCTCACTCTAGCTGCCTTCGGACGTTGTTTCGCACACCGGGTCCGATTAAGGGTCGCCCCGTCGCAAAAATGCGCCAAACCCTTGCCCATAAGGGGTTTTACGCTACCCGGAAGGGACGAAAATATGTCCCTCAGGTGCCCTCTTCGAGCAGGTCCGGGCGGCGTTGCCGAGTGCGCTCCAGAGCCTGTTCCCGACGCCATGCCGCGATGGCCGCGTGGTTGCCGGACAACAGGATGGGAGGCACCTGACGGCCCCGCCAGACGGGGGGTTTCGTGTAGTTGGGGTATTCCAGCAGCCGGTGTCCGGGAGCGTGTGATTCCTCCACCAGCGAGTCCGGGTTCCCGAGCACCCCCGGGAGGAGCCGAACCACCGCCTCGGTGATGACCAGCACCGCTGCTTCACCACCGTTCAGGACATAGTCGCCAAGGCTTACCTCAATGAAGTCGTAGCTCTCCGCGCAGTGGTCCAGCACCCGCTGATCGATGCCCTCGTAGCGTCCGCAAGCGAACACCAGCCTCTCCCGGGTGCTCAATTCGTGGGCCAGGCCCTGGTCCAGCACCCGGCCCGTCGGGGTCGGCACCACCACCGTCATGGGCGCGGGGTTGAGGTGTTCCATGGCATCCAGGGCCTCGCCCCAGGGTTCGGGCTTCATCACCATGCCGGCGCCCCCGCCGTAAGGGGTGTCGTCGGTGGTGTGGTGCCGGTCGTGGGTCCACCAGCGAAGATCGTGGATGGCCAGGTCGACGATGCCCGCCTCGACCGCCCGGCCCACCAGCGACAACGACAGCGGCGCCAAATAATCGGGGAAGATCGTGATGACGTCGATTCTCATTCGAGTTCCTCCAACAGTCCACCCACTTCAGCGAACTGCACCTCCCCCGCCACGAGATCGACCCGGGGCACCAGGGCCGACACGAAGGGAACCAGGCGCCGCCCGTGGGTGGTCTCGACCGCCAGGCAGTCCTGCGCCGGTAGGTGCAGCACCTCCACGATCTCACCGACCTGCCGGCCGTCGGCGTCCAAGGCGCGAAGCCCGATCAGCTGCCGGTCGAAGTACTCCTCCGGTTCACTCGGGGTCTCATCTGCAGGAACGTCGACGAACAGGCGTTCGCCGCGAAGCGTCTCGACAGCGGTCCTGTCCGGGTAACCCCGGAAGGAGACCACGAGTCTCCCGCGATGCCAGCGGATGCGCTCCAGGACCAGCTGTGCACCGGACGCGAGACGGAGCCCGGACCCCGGTTGGAACCGGCGTCCGGGCTCGTCGGTACGCAGATCGATGAACACGTCGCCGCGGATGCCGTGGGCGCGACCCACGACCCCGACGAGCACCTCAACCAGATCGGTCAAGGCGGACCCGTTCAGCGGCGACGGGGCCGGTCGACATCAACGAAGTCGACGCGGACCTGTTCGTTTCCCGCCAGCGCCCCGACCACGGTGCGCAGCGCACTCGCGGTACGACCCTGCCGACCGATCACCTTTCCGATGTCCTCGGGATGGACACGCACCTCCAGAAGACGACCGCGGCGCAGGTCCTTGTCGCGCACGGTCACATCGTCGGGGTTGGAGACGATCCCTGCCACCAGGTGCTCAAGAGCGTCGGCGAGCACGACTCAGGCCTCCTGCTCGGCGGCCTCGTCCTCGGCAGCAGCCTTGGCGGCTTCTTCCTCGGCCTTCTTCTTCGCCTTCGAGATGGCGGGGGCGACGGCATTGCCGTCCTCGGCCAGGGCCTTTGCGAATTCGGCCTCGCGGTCGCGCGGCTCGGGCTGGGGAAGGATCCCGGAGGAGGTGTCCTCGCCCGTGAACTTCTGCCAGTCGCCGGAACGCTTGAGGATGGCTACCACTGCCTCAGTCGGCTGGGCGCCCACGGACAGCCAGTACTGGGCGCGCTCGGAATTGACGCGGATCAACGACGGATCATTCTTGGGATGGTAGAGACCGATCTCCTCGATGGCCTGCCCGTCCCGCTTGGAACGGGAGTCCATGACGACGATGCGGTAGTGGGGTGAGCGAATCTTGCCGAAACGCTTCAGACGAATCTTGGTGGCCAAGTTCGGAATCTCCTGTTGCTTTTGGGTCTGTGACCAGACGAGTTGGATGGCCAGTGGGCGGTGCGTGTGGGGCACGCCCGGCACTGACCGGATGAACCGTGCTCGCCGGAGTTAGAGGGCGCCAGCGACAGGTGCGGATGTATTCTGCCAGATTTCCCCGGGCAGTCCCAACAATTCCCCCGTAGGATCGGTCGCGTGGACATCGGTGAGGAAGACTTCTACGCGCTGGTCGAGGAGGCCCTGGACACCCTCCCGGAGGAATTGCTGGACGGTCTGGACAACGTGGCCATCGTGGTGGAGGACGAACCGGAGGACGGTTCCGACACCTTGGGGGTCTACGAGGGAACCGCCCTCACCGAGCGTGATTCCTCGTGGTTCGGGATGCTGCCGGACCGGGTGGTGCTGTTTCGCGGCCCCCTGTCGCGGATGTGCGAGGACGAGGACGAACTGTTCGAGGAGATCGCCATCACCCTGGTCCACGAGATCGGGCACTACCACGGCATCGAGGAGGAACGGCTCCACGAGCTGGGCTGGGGTTGAGCCTTTCCTCAGGAGTTCCCACAGACCCCGGAGAGGTCTCCAGCGTAGGCGATCGGGGCCGTGACGCTGCACATGCTGGCGGAGGCCACGGTCCTGTCCCCCAGCGCCGACAACGGCAGCGAGGTTCCCCAGGCACGTTTCGCTCCGAGCAGTGCCGACAGGCCCTTGGGTTCAGCGACCTTCTCCACCACGGTTTTGTCCGGATCCAGGCCGGCTGCGGTGGCGGCGTGCCGGAAGAACTCGTCGCGCCCCATGACGGCGTCGGCGAGTCCGAGTTCCACCGCCTGCCGGGCGCTGAAGACCCCGGCCCCGAATTCGTTTCGGATTCGTTGCGGGTCGATCTTCCTACCCGCAGCCACCTCGGAGACGAAAATCTCGTAGTCGTCGTCAACCATCGCTTGGAGTCGCTGGCGTTCCTGCTCGGTCAGATCCCGGTACGGGTTGCTCAGGTCCTTTCCGGTGCCCGAGGTGATGTACTCCTGGCTGATGCCTCCCGTGGTGGTGATCCCCTGCTGCAACAGAGTGCTTCCCGTAGCGACGACATCCTTGTAGCGCGGCAGCGGGCCCAGGATCACGCCGATGGAGCCGATCATGGAACCGTGATCGGCGATGATCTCGTTCGCCGTCGCGGTGGAGTAGACCCCACCCGAGGTGGAGGAGCCCTCGACGTGCACGAGCACCGGTTTCCCGGTGCGCTCGCGATAGCGGGTGATGGCGTCGGCGATGGCCTTGGACCCGGTGATGGTGCCGCCCGGGGTGTTGACCAGCAGCACCACCCCGTCGGCCTGGTCCGTCTTCAGGGAGTCCAGTTGATCCGCCACCTCGTAGCCGTAGGTTCCGGAGGGGAGCAGCGCCCCGTCGGTGGCGTCGGTCATGATGATGCCGGAGATCCGGATGGCCCGCAGGTGGCCGCTGGCCCCTTCAGCTCCCCAGACCCTCTCGAGGGAGGTGCTGGCTCCGTCCTTGGTGATGGAACTGAGCAGCATTCCCAGCGAGATCACGGCGAACAGTCCGCCCACGATGCTGAGCACCACGAAACCGGTCATCAACCCCAGCCCGGCCCCCAGACCGGTGCCGAATCCGCGTTTGAAGCCGCCCTTCCCGGCCGGGGGTGGCGCCACCGGTTGGATGGGACGGCCGAGAGGCGGGGCGTAGGGATTGGTCTCGGGCTCGTGGGATTCGTTCTTCGACTTCTCAGGCTCCGTCATGCACCAAGTCAATCAAATCCGGGTCAGGAAATCAGCCGTCCGCGCAGAACCCGGGCGACCGGATCCCGGAGCACACCCGTGTCGAGACGCGGGTCGGTGCTGGTGACGATCAGGTCCGCGCTGGCCCCTTCCGTGAGGGAATCCGCACCGAGCCAGGACCTGGCGCCCCAGCTCGACGCCTCGATGGCGAACGCCCCACCTCCGAGCGAGGCCAGTTCCGCAACCTCGGAGAGAATCTCCCCGTGGGGCACCACGGTACCCGCGTCGGTGCCCGAGTGGACATCGATCCCGGCCTCGATGGCCTTGCCGATGGTTTCCCGGCGACGCGCGTACAGGGCCATCATGTGGTCGGCGAACACCGGATACTTGTCACGTCCCGGTTCCGCGTACTGGGGGAAACGGTTCAGGTTGACCATGGTCGGCACCAGGGCGACACCACCGTCGGCCATCTGCTGGATCACCTCGTCACTCATCCCGGTGCCGTGTTCGATGCAGTCAATCCCGGCCGCCACCAGCTCCGCTACGGACTGTTCCCCGAAGCAGTGGGCGGTGACCCGGGCCCCCTCCTCGTGGGCCACCGCGATCGCCTCGGCCGCCAGGGCTGCCGGGAAGGACGGCTCGAGGTCACCCGTGGAACGGTCTATCCAGTCGCCGACGAGCTTCACCCAGCCGTCGCCGTCGCGGGCCTCGTGACGTATCTGTTCGATCAGGGCCTCGGGTTCCACCTCGACGGCCAGGTGACGGATGTAGCGGCGGGTGCGGGCGACGTGTCTGCCCGCGCGGATCAGCCTCGGCAGGGTCTCGTCCTGCTGCACCCAGCGGGTGTTGGAGGGGGATCCCGCATCACGGACCAGCATGGTTCCGGCGGCCAGGTCGGCACGCGCCTGGCGAAGTGTCTCCTCGACGCTGACGGCTCCCTCCACCCCCAGCCCGATGTGGCAGTGGGCGTCCACCAGTCCGGGGATGATGTAGGCGTCCCGGGCCAGGGTTCTCGCCCCGGCGACGGGTTCGGAGGTGAGTCTGCCGTCGGCCACCCAGAAGTCCCTGGGTTCCTCATCGGGCAGGAAGGTGCCGTGTATGTGCATGGGCTCCGCAGTCATGGGCGAAAGCATAGAGACTCCGGGCCGGGAACGGCCTATTTCCGCTGCTGCTCGTCGAACATCTTCTGCAGCTCGGGGGGCAGCTGGAAGTCGTCCATCGTCTGGGGGATGGACTGCGCGGCCCCGGGTTTGATGCCGCGGGCGCGCTCGGCCTCCTGCTGTTTGCGTTTGGCTGGGTTGCCGGAGATCTTGTGCCCGCGTTTCCGAGACTTGCCCTGCTGCTTGCGTGCTGCACGTCCCCCGCCCATACCCGGCATTCCGGGCATCTTCCCCCCTGCCATCTGCTCCATCATCTTGCGGGCCTCGACGAACCGGTTGACGAGGTTGTTCACGTCCGAGACCTGCACCCCTGCACCCTTGGCGATCCGCGCCCTGCGAGAACCGTTGAGGATGCCGACGTCGTCGCGTTCGGCCGGGGTCATGGAGAAGATGATCGCCTCGATCCGATCCACTTCTTTCTCGTCGATCGAGTTGATGGCGTCCTTGAACTGACCGGCGCCGGGCAGCATTCCGAAGATCTTGCTCAGCGGTCCCAGTTTCCGCAGTTGTTGCATCTGGGCCAGGAAATCCTGCAGCCCAAAACTTCCCTTGCCGGCGCTGAGTTTCTCGGCCGCCTTGCGGGAGGATTCCGCGTCGAAGTTCTTCTCGGCCTGCTCGATCAGGGTCAGCACATCCCCCATGCCGAGGATGCGGGAGGCCATCCGGTCCGGGTGGAAAACGTCGAAGTCGGCCAGGCCCTCGCCGTTCGATGCGAACATGATGGGTTTGCCGATCACCCGGGCGATGGACAGGGCGGCGCCGCCGCGAGCATCGCCGTCGAGTTTGGTGAGGACAACCCCGTCGAAGCCGATGCCCTCGTTGAAGGCCTTGGCGGTGTTGACGGCGTCCTGACCGATCATGGCGTCGACGACGAACAGCACCTCGTCGGGGTGGGTGGCGGCCTTGATGTCGGCGGCCTGCTGCATCAGCACCTCGTCGATGCCCAACCGGCCCGCGGTGTCGATGACCACCACGTCGTAGAGGCTGCGCTCCGCGTGCTCCAAGGCCTTCCGGGCCACCTGGACCGGATCGCCGACGCCGTTGCCGGGTTCCGGCGCGAAGACGTGCACCCCGGCCCGCTCCCCCACGATCTGGAGCTGATTCACCGCGTTCGGCCGCTGCAGGTCGCAGGCCACCAGCAGGGGGCTGTGTTTCTCGGATTTCAGCCAGCGGCCCAGTTTCCCGGCGAGGGTGGTCTTGCCCGCGCCCTGCAGGCCTGCGAGCATGATCACCGTCGGTGGTTTCTTGGCGAACCGGACGGTGCGGGCCTGGCCGCCCAGGATGCCGATGAGTTCCTCGTTGACGATCTTGATGATCTGCTGCGAGGGGTTGAGGGCGCGGCTGATCTCGGTTCCTGCGCAGCGTTCCTTGACCGCTGAGACGAATTGCTTGACCACACCAAGGTTGACGTCCGCTTCGAGCAGGGCGATGCGGATCTCGCGCATGGTGGCGTCGATGTCGGCCTGGCTGAGGCGCCCCTTGGACCTGAGGCTCTTGAACAGATCTGCTAAACGGTCCTGAAGTGTGTCGAACAAGTCCTTGGCTCCTTGGGTTCCGGGGCGGTGCCTGCCAAGAATACAGTGGAGTTGTCAGTGTATGTAGGTGCTCGGGCCGCCGAGGGACTCCGCCTCGCGTCCCCGGTTTGGCAGTTCAACGCTCACGACCCACTGGTTGCCCTCCGGGCCGGCGGTGAATCTACCCCCTGACAGGTCGATGCGTTCCTGGATCCCGGCCAGCCCGTAGCCCAGCGACAGCTTGGACTCGCGTTTGTTCTCGGGCAGTTCGTTGCAGACGCGGAGCCTGACGACGGTTTCCTCCACTTTCAGTTCCACCAGGCATTTTCCCCCGTGCTCCGCGTAGCGGATGATGTTGGTGACGCCCTCCTGCATGGCTCGGGTGATGGTACGTCTCGTGATCTGGGGCAGATCGTCGGATGATGGGTCGATCTTGAACTCGGTCTGGAAGTGCGCGTTCTTGAGGGTTCCCTCCAACCGGTCGGCCACGGTGAGGGGACGCACCAGGGCGGGAAGCTCCCCTTTCTCCCCGTCGGACATGACATCCGTCAGGAGGAAGAGTTCTCCCTCCGCGGCCTCCAGGGAACCCGCTATCCGGTCCAGGGCGAACCGGACCTCCTCCGCGTCGTCGCTGTCACCATAGGCCATGCACTGCAACAGGACCACGGAGAAGTGGTGCGCCAGGACGTCGTGGAGCTCGCGTGCCAAAAGGTTGCGTTCCTCCGTCCGGGCGGCCTCGATGGCCTCCATCAGGGCGGCGGCCTGCTGGTCCTGGCGGCTCCGGATCTTCGCGTACTGCCAGCTGATGGCAGCGCAGACCAAGCCGATGAAGGGCATCGAGACCCCGACGACGAGTTCCGGGCTGTCGGTCAGCCTGGTTATGCTGAGCACCCACAGCCCGATCAGGGCCGCCAGCCCGGCGCCGAGGGCCCAGTAGGGGTTCCGTCCCCGGGTGAACTTCCAACAGGCCATCAGGATCACCGCGGACAGCGCCACGGGGGTCTGCTCGGGGGTGATCAATATGCCAGCGACGGCCACGGCACCCATGACCCCGCCGGGGATCGGCCACCAGTACATGATCGCGGTGCTCAGGTAGCCGAAGATCGCCCAGGCCAGCGACCAGTCCAGCCGCTGGGTGTTGTAGGTCCAGAACGCCAGGGCTCCGAGGACGAGCAGGGGCAGCGCGACGCAGGCGATCCTTCGTCCGAGCGATTTCTTCTCCTCGGTGGAGGCGGCGTCGTCCACCCCGCCTGCCCTGGATTCCGGGAGGCGGAACTCAAGCAGCTGGCCTTTTCCGGTGAACGCCCTGGAGAAGCGTCCCCCGAGGGCCTGCACCCGTTCCTGGATCCGTTCGAACGCGGAGATGTCTTCTTTGCGGAGTTCGTTGGGTGTGACGATCTCCGCCATCACCTGGGTTTCCCCGGGTGGGCAGTCCACCTTGAGCCGCAACGGGTCGGGACGCAGGGCCTCGGCGGAGTTCAGCAGCAGCTGCGCCACCCGGGTGGCGGTCAGCTGGGTGACGACGCTCCTGTGGTTGAGTCTGTCGTCAACCTTCAACTCCACGTGGAACCCCTGCCTGCGCAGGGTCTCGGCCATGCTGGCGAGTATCTGGACCGGTCCGATGATCGACAGGGACTCGTCGTTGCCTTCTGCCACGGGGTCCTCCCGCAGCATCCCGACCAGGGCCCGGACGCGGGTGACCGCGTCCAGGCAGATGATCTGCACCCTTTCGAGCGCATCCCTGAGAACCCAGGCGTCGCAGGTGTGGCGCGGGGCCTTCTGGCCCTCCCAGGCCTCCTCCAGCCGCTCTCCCACCACCGTCCGGAGCTCACCTGCCAGCCTCAGCCGCTCGCCGCTGCGAATCTCGGCGATGTCCCCGGCCAAGATGGCGAGCCGCACCTCTCTGCGGCCAATGGCGGCGTGGAGCCCCCTGATGACCAACCCCAGGAAAACACCGAACAGCGTCAGAGCGGCATAATGAACCATCTGTTCCATGGGACCGTCAGGGGTACCCACCGCGTTGAGTCCGCGCAGCCCCCCATAGCATGCTCCCGCCAGAAAGGTCGGGAGAATTGTCCGTGCACCATACTGGAAGGCAAAGATCGCCGAGGCCAACATGAAGAAGACGAAGTCAGCCCCGGTGTCATTGCTGATCAGAATGAGGGTTGTGGGCAGCAGGCCAATGGACAGGCCAATCCACGGCCGCCAAAGCAGAACGAAACAGGCCACCCCAATGGTGCAATAGATCAGAGCGACCATGGGTGAAATCTCTTGTCCCGCCATAGGGATTTCCAAGATATCTGAGATCAGCTGGACCCCGACGATGGTCAAAACAATCCAGCGGCCGACACCCGTCAACGCGGCTGTCGGCCCCTGATCCCCTGTCTTCGACCCCATGAACCCCCAATCGATTCAGATCATTTTTCAGTCGGCGGCGGCCCGGAGCCCCGCCGAATCGCTACCGAACCTTACACCAGGTGCGGATCCCGAACCACAGCTTGACAATGCATCCGAGGCCATTGGTGTCATTGCCCTGGATGGTGGAGATGGGGACCTGATTGGTGACCGGTTCGGTGGTGTTGGCATTCGCGGGAACCGCGCCAAGGGTGATGCAGGAGCCCAGAACGAGGGCGGCTGCCGCGAGGCGCATCTTCTTCATCGCTTTCCTCCACTTTTCACGCGACCACCGACATCCTTCCCCAGACAACACAGGGAATCTTACACACCGCGTCGCTGTAAGCACAGTTTTGTTGGCGGGTCATCCGTAGAGCACCTCCATCGAACCTCCCGTTCAACCTGGTTCAGCGTCGAGGATTTCCCGATCTCCCCCGAGTCCTCTGGAAGACACGCCGTTCCGCGTGGCGCGACAGTAGATGAGACAAATCTCGCCTGTTTGGATTATGGTTCCACCATGACCGAGCTCTGTCGCGTACTCGTCGCCGACGATGATCCCATGGTCCGTGAGGCCTATCGCATGTTCCTGACCCGACACGACAACTACGAGGTGGTCGGAGAGGCACGCAACGGTCGGGAAGCAGTGGAGGCATACGAGGAGCTGAAACCCGATGTGGTGCTCATGGACCTGCAGATGCCGGACATGTCGGGGGTGGATGCCATACGCGAGATCAACCGAAAGCACCGCGGGGCCTGCATAGTGGCCCTGACCACCTTTGGCACCCAGGAATACATCGTCTCCGCCCTGCGCGCCGGCGCCTCCGGGTACCTGATGAAGGACTGCGGCGGCCCGGCGCTGTTGACCGACATCCAGCAGGCCCGCGACGGCGAGATGCCGCTCGCCCCGGGAGTCCGGCGTGAACTGGTGGCCGATCTCCTGACCGGCCACCCCAAGATCCTGACCGACGAGGCCGCAGCCGCCGGGCTCGCCCCGCGTGAGAAGGAACTGCTGATCTGGCTGGGCCAGGGTATGACCAATGCCCAGATAGCCGCCAAGATGTTCATCTCCGAGGGCTCCGTGAAACAGTACCTGTCCCACATCGGTGACAAAATGGGGCTGAAGTCCCGCACCCAGATCCTGGTGCGGGCCATTCAGCTGGGGCTCGTCGATCCGACGCTCATGACCCCCGGGGTGTCCTGAGGTTCCTGTTCACCTTCACTCCCCGAGGATTCCGGCCACGAAACCCTCGGGGTCGAAGGGGGCCAGATCGTCCACGCCTTCCCCGAGACCGACGAGCTTGACCGGCACCCCGAGTTCCCGCTGCACCTGGATGACTATGCCTCCCTTGGCGGAGCCGTCCAGCTTGGTGAGCACGATTCCGGTGACATCCACCACCTCGGAGAAGATCCGGGCCTGCGTCATGCCGTTCTGACCCGTGGTGGCGTCGAGAACCAGCAGGACCTCGCTGACGGGGGCCTTCTTCTCGATGACTCGCTTCACCTTGCCGAGCTCGTCCATCAGCCCGACCTTGGTGTGCAGCCGCCCTGCGGTGTCGACGAGAACCACGTCGGTTCCCTCCTCCTTGCCCTTGGCCACCGCGTCGAAGGCGACGGATGCGGGGTCGCTGCCCTCGGCGGAACTCACCGTCGCGACGCCGACCCGTTCCCCCCACGTCGCGAGCTGTTCGGCGGCCGCGGCCCGGAAGGTGTCGGCCGCGCCCAGCACCACGGAACGACCCTCGGCGACCAGCACCCGGGCCAGCTTGCCCACGGTGGTGGTCTTGCCCGTCCCGTTCACCCCGACCACCATCACAACGGCAGGGTCGCCCTCAGCGGCGGTCAGGTTCAGGCCCCGGTCGAGGTCCGGCCCGACCAGTTTCAGGAGTTCGGTGCGCAGCACCTGACGGGCACGTTCGGGGTCAGACACACCGTCGATGCTCAGTTCCCGACGCAGTGCCTCGGTGAGTTCCGTGGTGGGTCCGACTCCCAGGTCGGAGGCGATCAGGGTGGCCTCGAAGTCGTCCCAGGTCTCGGAATCGATCCGGTCGACGCTCAGCAGCTCGCCGAGAGCCCGGGCCAGCACGTTGTTGCTCGACGCCAGACGGCGACGCAGCCGGGCGAACCGGGAGCGCGGCTCCTCGGGTCGATCCAGCTCGGGTTCCGCGGCTTCTACTGCCGGTTCCCCGGCCTCGACCGGTTCCTCCCCGGCCACCGACTCCTCTTCGGCCACCGGCTCTTCTTCGACCACCGGTTCCTCTTCGACGACGGCTCCCGCCCCGGGGGCCTCGATGGCCTCCCGTGTCTCGCCGGGGGGTAGTTCCTTCTTGCCGTACCTGATGATGAGCGCAGCCACCACCAGCCCGGCCCCGACGATCGCGACGACCAACCAGAAAATCAAATCTCCCACGGGGCAATCCTAGAAGGTTTCGCCCGCCGGGCAGATCACGATGTCCCGGGCGACAAGAGGCAACACCCGCGGCCACCGGGCAGAAAAGGAAAAGGGAGGCCCTGTCCCGCTGGTCCATGGCCCGGCGTCACGGTCTCCCTCTCGAACCCACGTCATCCCGCTTCCCGGGGCGGATGTGACCGCGTGACGGGGCGCCGGATGGCGGCTACTGGAGCCGCTGGCTGACCACTGTGGAGAGACCGTCGCCGCGCATGGTCACACCGTAGAGACTGTCCGCGATCTCCATGGTGCGTTTCTGGTGGGTGATCACCAGCAGCTGGGAGTTCTGCCTCAGCTCCTCGTAGATTCCGAGCAGGCGGCCCAGATTTGCGTCGTCCAGGGCAGCCTCCACCTCGTCCAGGATGTAGAAGGGGCTCGGGCGGGCGATGAACAGGCTGACCAGGAAGGTCACTGCCACCAGCGAGCGTTCCCCTCCCGAGAGCAGCGAGAGCCGTTTGACCTGTTTGCCCGCAGGCCGGGCCTCGACATCCACCCCGGTTTCCAGCCAGTTCCCGGGGTCGGTGAGCAGCAGCTTGCCCTCGCCTCCGGGGAAGAGCCGCTGGAAAACCTCCCCGAAGGTGCGTTCGACATCGCGATAGGCCGCCTCGAAGACCTCCTGCACCCTCCGGTCGACGTCGTCGATCAGCGCGAGCAGGTCGGCGCGGGTCTGTTTCAGGTCGGCGAGTTGCTCGGCCAGGAAGGCGTGCCGGGTCTTCAACGCCTCGAACTCCTCCAACGCCAGCGGATTGACCCGCCCCAGGGCCGCCAGCCCCCGCTCGGCGCGGCGCAGGCGTTTCTCCTGCTCCGCGCGCACGTAGGCAATGGGTTCGGGAATCTCGTCGTCGGGGCCGAATGCGGTGCCATCGGGCCGGGTGATGACCGGGACCGGCTGGTCCGGGCCGTATTCGGCGACGAGCTGGTCTCCTTCCAGGCCCAGTTCGGTCAGGCTCTTCTCCTCCAGCTGTTCGATCCGCATCCGGCGTTCGATCCGGGCCAGTTCGTCCCGGTGGGCGCCCCGTGTGAGCTCTTCGAGACGTTGACCGGCGGCCCGGGAGGCCTGCCTGGCCTCCACCGTCGCGGTCTCGGCGGCTCGTCGGCGGGCCTCCGCGGCGTCCCGGCTGGCCGTGGCCCGCCCCATGGTGATCTCGACCATCCCGGACAGTCGCTGTGCCGCGTCGTGCACCGCCCGACCCACCGCCGCCTCGCGGCGAAGCTGCTCCGCCCGGGCGCGGGCCCGGGCACGCGACTGGCGTTCCGCGGCCGCGGCCCGCAGCAGGCCATCGGCCCTGCCCGCGAGCGAACGGGCTTGTTCCTCGGCCGTTCGCAGCAGCAGCCTGGCGTCCATCTCCGCCTGCCGGGCCAGCCTGGCTGCCATGGCCAGCTCGTCGCGGCTGGTGGGATCGGGTTCGAGGATCTCCTCCCCGCTGGCCGCGACCAGCCGGGCCTCCAGTTCGGCCAGCCGGGTTTCGTGCTCGGCCCGGCCCCGGCGGGCGGTCTCAATGGCCGAGGCCAACCGTTCGGCCTCGCGGGCCGCGGCCGCCTGCGCCTGCCGGTGGGCGCCGAGGGCATCCGAGATGGCCGTGAACTGCGCGTCGGATTCGTGCAGGGCAGCCAGGGCCGTCGTTTCTTCGTCGCGTGCCCCCTGCAGCGCTGCCTGTGCCACCTCCAGGGCGAAACGCTGCCGGTCCGAGTCGGCCTCGACCCGCACCAGCTGCTCCTCGGTTTCCGTCAGGTCCGCGTTCAGGGCAAGCAGCGAGGGTTTGGCGGCCGATCCGCCCTCTACCAGCCAACCGGAAAGCAGATCTCCTGTCCTGGTGACGGCGATCAGCGACGGGTCGGCCCCGATCACATCCCTCGCCTTGGACAGGTCCTCCACGGCCACGATCCCGGCCAGCAACCGGGACAGCGCCCCCACCAATTCCCCGGGTGCGGTGATGAGTTCGAGCAACGGGGTTCCCTCCCCCACCACTGCCCCGGTGATCACCACGTGGGCCCGCCCGAGGTCCTCCTCAGCCAGGTGGGCAACTGCCGATAGGGCGTCGTCGAGTCCGGTGGCGACTACCGCCTCGGCCGCCGTCCCGAGGCCCGTCGCCACGGCCTGTTCCCAGCCGGGGGCCACCTGGATGAGGTCTCCCATGCGTCCCAGCACACCGGGACGGCCCAGCAGTTCGGTGGAACCGTCGCGTTGCCTGGTTGCCAGTCGCAGCGCCTCCACCCGAGCGGTGAGGGCGGCTTTCTGCCTTGCGAGACGGGTTCCTTCCTCCACGAGTCGCGCCACCTCGGTCTCGTGCTCCGTCACGGCGCTGCTCGCGGCCTCCCAGGCTGCGTCCAGATTCGACTCATCGGTTCCCAGCCCGGCGAGGGTGTTCTCGGCCTGCCGGTACTGGTCGGCGGCCTCCCGGGCCCGGGTGAGGGCCTCCTCCCGCCGCGCGGCCAGGCGTTCCTCCTCCCCCTGCCCGGCCTCCAGCCGGGAACGGACGGAAGCCACCTGTCCCTTGAGGCGGGCCAGCCCCTCCCTGCGGTCCGCGACCGCGCGCAACGCGGCCGCGTAGGCCTGTTCGGCCTCGGTGTGCTGGGTCTCGGCCTCGTTTCGCCGACCGGATGCGTCGTGGAGGGTGGACCGGGCCTGTTCGATGTCGTCCGCCAGTTCGGTCTCGCGTCGCCTGACCTCGCGCGCCTCGGCCTCCAGGGAGTCGGGATCCCGGCCGGAGGCGTCGATGGCCGGCTGGGCGTCGCCGTGTCTCATGCGTTCGGCCGCCACCGAGATCGTCGAGGAGACCCGCTCCTTCAGGGCGGCCAGCGCGTACCAGCGTTCCTGGCAGCGGTCGAAGTCCCGCGCGGCTTCCTTCAATTCCACCTCTGCGGCCTCCTCCGCGGCCATCGCGGCCCGGGTCTCGACCTCAGCGATTTCCTTCGCCTTGGCGGCCGCTGCCTCATCAGCGAGATCGGTCGCCAGCGCCTGGCGCGCTGCGTGGAGGTCGTCGGCCAGCAGCCGGGCCTTCGCGTCGCGCTGCTCCGCCTGGATGACGGCGGCGCGGCGGGCCGCCTCCGCCTGGCGTCCGAGCGGTTTGAGCTGGCGCTGCAACTCGCCGATGAGGTCCTGGAGCCGTTCCAGGTTCGCCCTGGTGCCCTCCAGCTTGCGGACTGCCTTCTCTTTGCGTTTGCGGTGTTTGAGCACCCCGGCCGCTTCCTCGATGAATCCCCGACGGGACTCGGGAGTGGCCTGGAGGATCGCGTCGAGCTGACCCTGACCGACGATCACGTGCATCTCCCGCCCGATACCGGAGTCGCTGAGCAGCTCCGTGACGTCCAGCAGACGGGATGGAACGCCGTTGATGGCGTACTCGGAACCGCCGCTGCGGAACATGGTGCGGGTGATGGTGACCTCTGAGTACTCGATGGGCAGCGCGCCATCGGAGTTGTCGATGGTCAACTGCACCTCCGCCCGGCCCAGTGGGGCGCGTTTCGGGGTGCCCGCGAAGATGACGTCCTCCATCTTCCCGCCGCGCAGGCTCTTGGCTCCCTGCTCCCCCATGACCCAGCTCAGCGCGTCCACGACGTTGGATTTCCCGGATCCGTTGGGTCCGACTATGCAGGTGATGCCCGGCTCGAAATTGAGGGTGGTGGCCGAGGCGAAGGACTTGAAACCCCTGAGGATCAGCTGTTTGAGGTACATGCAGACTGTTCCCCCTGTTTGGCGGAGGGTTCACGGGCGGCCCGGAAGGTCCAGAACTTGTTCACCAGGAAGTTCACCGGGATGGTGCAGACGATGGAGATCAGGTTCGCCCAGTACTGCCGGCTCCGAAACCCGGAGGATCCGTCGAAGACGGTGGCGGGCAGCGCCACCGGGGAATAGGGGTGCATCAGGGCCGTGATGATCACCTGTCCGACGGCCAGCGCGACCAGCCCGACGATCAGGAAGGGCCAGTACTCACGGAACCAACCGGCCAGTTTGTGGGACTTGAAGGTCCACCAGCGGTTCAGCTGGAAGTTGAACAGGTTCGCCAGCAGGAACGCGATGGTGGACATGACGTGGTACCAGCGGATGTTGTACTCGGTGCCCGGGATGGCGAACCACACCCCCTCCCCCTCGGGAACACCCGCGCTGGCCCAGAGCAGCGGGAACAGTTTCCGGCACGCGATGAGCACCCCCATGTTCACCAGAACGCCGAGGCCACCAACGACCCCGAACCGGATGAACTGCCACAGGGAATCCCGGTTGTTCCGGAACAACTGACCGATCGCGTTCATGCACCATCCTCACGACTTGGGCAGCCGCTGGCATCTCGGGCACAGGAAGCTGCTTCGATTGGCGAATCGCCGGCGCACCACGGGTGTTGCACAGCGTCGGCACGGTTGGTCCTCGCGTCCGTAGGCGTCGAGCCCACGTTCAAAATACCCCGATTCGCCGTTGACATTGACATACAGTGAATCAAAGGAGGTGCCGCCGGCGGCCAGGGCCTCCGACATGACGTCACGGGCGTGTCCCAGCAGGGCGACGGCGCGGACCTGGGTGAGACGTTGCGTGGGGTGGTCGAAGTGCAGCTTCGCACGCCACAGGGATTCGTCGGCGTAGATGTTCCCGATCCCGGAGACGAGTCCCTGGTCGAGGATGGCGCGCTTGACCGTGGTGCGTCTCCCCCGCAACCGGCGGGCCACTTTTGCGGGATCGAACTCGGGGTCGAAGGGGTCGAGGGCGATGTGCGGGACCGGGCACTCGCCGCCTCCCGGAACGAACTCGAGCCCACCGAACATGCGCTGGTCGACGAAACGCAGCTGGGTGCCGTCGTCGAGGTCGAACAGGACCCGCGTGTTGCGCAGCTGGGGATCCCGGGGCCGGTTCACCCGGAATTGTCCGCTCATCCCCAGGTGAGCGATCATGGCGTCATCGCCCAGGACCAGCCAGAGGTACTTGCCCCGGCGCGCGACGGCGTCGACGCCCCGGCCCGCCAGGTCGGAGACGAAACCCTCCGGACCGGCGGGATGGGAACGCACGGGGCGGGGGTGAAGGACGGTGACCGCTTCGATTTCGCGTCCTTTGAGGTGGTTCTCCAGGCCCCGGCGCACCACCTCGACCTCCGGGAGCTCAGGCATCTGGCAGCAGGCTCCGGCAGGCCTCGTGGGCGGCCAGTTGTTCGGCACGTTTCTTGCTGGAGGCGACCCCCGAGCCGACGGCCCGCCCGCCTACCATGGCGGTGGCCGTGAAGACACGCTGGTGATCGGGGCCCTCGCCGACGATCTCGTAGCGGGGAGGTTCCAGGCCGTTGTGGGCGCAGTACTCCTGCAGGGCCGTCTTGTAGTCGGTGTAGTGCCCTTTCAGTTCGCTGGAGGCGATTCGTTCGTCTAGGAGGGCGTGCACGAAACAGGCGGAGGCCTCAGCCCCGCAGGACATGTGAACGGCACCGATCACCGCTTCCATGGTGTCGGCCAGAATGGAGGTCTTGTCCGCTCCCCCGGTGTTTATCTCTCCTTGTCCCAGCCGGATCAGCTCCCCCAGGTCAAGTCCACGGGCCACCTCCGCCAGGGCGTGGGAGCTGACCACCGACGCGCGCAGCTTGGCGAGCTGCCCCTCCGCCAGGTCGGGAAAGGATCTGAAGATGTGCTCGGTCACCACGATCTGCAGCACCGCGTCGCCCAGGAACTCCAGCCTCTCGTTGCTGGGGATGCGTCCGTGTTCGAAGGCGAAGCTGCGGTGGGTGAAGGCGAGCTCGAACAGCTGGGTGTCCACATGGACACCCAGCTCGTCGAGGAGGGCTGACAGCTTGTTCAGGCCTGAACGACCTGACGACGGGCACCCTTGGCACCGTACTGCCCGCAGGAGGGGCAGGCGGTGTGGGACAGGTGCGGTTCACGGCAGGCCGGGTTCACGCAGGTGACGGTGGGGACGACAGAAGTCTTCCACTGCGCACGACGCGAACGGGTGTTGCTGCGCGACATCTTGCGCTTCGGAACGGCCACGATCTTCTCCTCGGACTTGTTGGATCCGCTGATCCCCCAGCCCCGCGCGGGACTGCGCCGATCAGCGCTTCCTGTTCTGGTCTCAGTTCTCGCCGCCGAGATCAAGCCCCGCGAGTTTCTCCCATCGCGGATCAACCTTGGCCTCGTGCCCGTGGTCCGGGTCGTCGTTCAGGTTGAACCCGCATTCCTGGCACAGGCCGAGGCAGTCGGGATCACACAGGGGCGTGAACGGCAGCTCCAGCACCACAGCATCACGCAGGGCCTCCTCGAGGTCGATGGCTTCGTCAATGACGACGCTCTCGTCCTCGTCCACCTCGTTTCCGGGGTAGAAATAGAGTTCCTGCAGCTCGAAGGAGTTCTCGTCCTCCATCGCGCTCAGGCATCGGGCGCACTCGCCACGCACCAGCGCGCGAGCCGTTCCCGTGACCAGCACCCCTTCGACGACCGCCTCGAGTTTGAGGTCGAGATCGACTTCGGAGCCCTGTGGTACCGAGATCATGTCGTAGCCGAGATCGGCCGGGGCGGGGACGTCAACCCGAATTTCCTTCATCGCTCCCGGACGGCGCCCCAACTCCAGCACGTCGAAAACGTAGGGAGAGCGACGGTCCGGGTGGTGATGCACGGAGTTCATGGCATGCATTCCCTTCGTCCGATCGACCACAACCACGTCATGACCGAGGAGCAATCGTACCGAGTCGGGAAAGATTCGCCAAACATCTCGACGAGACCCGGACGATCTCCCCGATGCCACGCGCGACTCAGCCACGGGAGGTCAGTCAAAGCCGGGCCCCGTCGCCTGCTAACCTTGGCAACAGTTCGATGCCCGAAGTATCACGGAGGGAGGGAGCCATGGATCTGCACGACATGCTGTTCGACTACGTGGACCGCTTCCGCTCCCTCCTACCCTCGGGCGCCTGGCAGGGTCTCGCCCGGGACCTGGCCAAGAACGATGTGCTGGCCCTGCTCCACCTCCACCGCGCGCGATCCTCGCGGATGAGCGACCTCGCCGCCTACCTGGAAGCCCCGCTCAACACTGCGACGGGGGTGGTCGCCCGGCTGCAGCAGCGCGGCCTGGTGAAACGCCAGCACAGCCCGGACGACAAGCGCATCGTGTTGATCTCCCTGACCGAGAAGGGAGGCAGGCTCATCGCCCAGGGCATCAAGGACAGCGTCTCGCTGATCGGGCGTCTCTTCGAGGAGCTGAGCCCCGAGGAGGTCGAGGTGGTGCTGCGGGTAATCAACCGTATCCCGAACCTGTTGGCCGAACAGTCGGCGGAGCGCAGGCCTCGGGCCATCCGACGAATCCCCATCGAGTGACCCCACCCAACCATCGAACGGGCAGACCCACCCCAAATAGTTCGACTTTCGAATGATTCTCAAACGGAAGGAGTAGCCATGGAGCGAATGATCCTGCTGACCGGGAAAGGAGGCGTCGGCAAGACATCTCTGGCGGCCGCCCACGCCGTCGCCTCGGCCGGGGACGGAAAACGCACGCTCCTGGCGAGTATGGACGCCGCCCACAACCTCTCGGACCTGTTCGACCGCCCCCCGGCGCCCGAACCCACCGAGGTGGCCCCGAACCTGGAGATCACCGAGGTGGATGCGGGGCGCGTCGCCGAGGAGGAGTTCGCCGACGTCGCCGCCGCCCTGTCAGCACTCATCGCCCAGAACGACGATGACCAGGTGCTGGATCTCCCCGGCTTCGACCCGCTGTTCTTCCTGCTGCGGGTCCACCAGCTGGCCCACACCGGCGACTACGACCGCATCATCCTGGACATGGCCCCCACCGGCGAGACCCTGTCGCTGCTTCAGTTCCCGGAGCTGCTCACCTGGTGGATGGAACGGATCTTCCCGTTGCAGAAGCTCGCGGTCAGGGTGCTGCGCCCCGTGGTCAGGGGGGCGTGGCGGGTCGAACTGCCCAACGCCGCCGCCATGAACGACATCGAACGGCTCTTCCAGCGCCTCCAGGAGATCCAGGCGTTGTTGAAGGATCCCGCCATCACGTCGGTTCGTCTGGTCACCCTGCCGGAACGGATGGTGATCGAGGAGACCCGCCGCAGCTACCTCTACCTCAACCTGTTCGGCTACAGCGTCGACCACGTCTTCGTCGGCGGGCTGTACCCCGCCAAGGAGGTGGGTGCGTTCTTCAGCACCTGGGTGGAGCATCAACAGCAGCACCTGGCCGAGATCCGCTCGTCATTCGCTCATCTCCCGATCACCGAGGTGCCACGGTTCCGCAAGGATCTCGTCGGCCAGGGCGATGTGACCCGCCTGGCCGAGGTCGCCATCGATGCCCACGCCTTCGACATCGTGCCGGACCTGGCCCATGAACGCTACGTCAACGCCGACGACGGCTACGACCTCCGGCTACCGCTGCCGGGAACCGCAGCCGAGCAGGTCGACCTCAAGTTGTCCGCCACCGACCTCGCGGTTCGCATCGGCAACTTCCAGCGCAACATCCCCCTGCCCAGCACCCTGCTGGGCCACGACATCGCCGGCGCGAAACTCCGCGACGACGTCCTGACCATCCGATTCCGCCCCACCCCACAGGAGGTCCAGTCATGAACCGCGAATTCGTTCGTCATCTGCTGCACGCCCGTCGTCATCTCCGCGAGGCCACCCTGAGCCTGGTCCCGCCAGCCCCCAGGAAACGGCTCCGCAACATCGAACGCGAATGGCGGGCACTGATCGTCGAGTGCCTGTCCGAGGATCCGACCGGATCCACCCAGGAACCGACCGGCCCGTCGGGACCCAGACGGATCGACATCGAGGAGTGAGCATGCGGATCATCCTGCACACCGGCAAGGGCGGGGTCGGCAAGACCACCGTCGCCGCCGCCACGGCCCTGCACCTGGCGGACCGGGGAAACCGGGTCCTGGTGATGAGCACCGACCCGGCGCATTCGCTGGGTGATGCGCTGAGTCTGTCGCTGACCAGCGAACCGACCTGCGTCGCCCCCAGCCTGGATGCCCTGGAGATCGACACCCTGGTGGAGAACGACCGGGCGTGGGCGGGTCTGCGCGACTACCTGGCGCGTCTCATGGTCCGGGAGGGTGAGGTGACGCTCGCCACCCAGGAGGCGCTGCTGCTGCCCGGGCTGGGTGAGTTGTTCAGCCTGCTGCGGGTCCTCGATCACGCCTCCTCCGGAAACTATGACGTTCTGGTGGTGGACTGCGCACCGACCGGCGAAACCCTGTCGCTGCTGAAATACCCGGAACGCCTCGACCAGCTGTTCCGCACCGCACTGCCGACGAAGCGGGCGCTGGTGCGGGTCCTCGGCAAACCGTTCGAGCGGTTGACCCGGATCCCGATGCCCGAGGATCGCCTCTTCGACGACGTGCTCGGGTTGCTGGACCGGCTCAAACGGCTGGGCGAGCTGCTCCACGACGGGGAGGTCACCACCTTCAGGCTGGTCACCACCCCGGAGCACGTGGTCATCGCCGAGACCCGGCGCGCCCACACCTGGCTGACGATGTACGGCTTCATCGTCGACGCCGTGGTACTCAACCGCATCTACCCCGACTCGGCCCTCGACGACTACTTCGAGCCGTGGGCCGAGGCGCAGGCGGCGGGCATCCGACGGATCGAGGAGAGCTTCGCGCACCTGCCGATCCACCGTCTCCCGTTCCAGGAACGAGAGATCGCCGGGCTGGAGGCCCTCGGAGACCTGGCCCGGACGATGTACGGCGACGACGACCCGGCGGCTGTCAACTACCGGGGCGACTACCTGCGTGTCACCCGCGGCGACGGCTGCCTGCGACTCCACATCAGCCTGCCCCACGCGGATCGGGCCGAACTCGACCTCCGTCAGGACGGCGACGACCTGCTGCTCGCACACCGGAACGAACATCGCCGGATCGCGATGCCGGACTCGCTGCACGGCCGCCAGGTCACCGGCGCCAGGTTCCTCCACGACGAACTGGTCCTCACGATGACCTGACCCCCGGTTCCGGCCGCCAGGCCGAAGTTGGGTGAAACCAATTCTCGTTTCCGGTTTGGTGGTCCTTGGCAAAGAGTTTATGATCATTCCGAGGAATCTGCCCAGGAGACCTTGCCTCCCACCCCGCTCCGGGGCTGGGCCGCACGGTCCCCCCGCTCCGGGGCCAGGGTCCTGAGCCAGTTGCGCCATGCCCAAGAACCGGAGGATTGACGGCGATGCCCAGACCAACCACCCCGAAACCGACCCGCCGAGCCGTTCTGGCCGGAATGTCAGGCGCTGCCGCGCTGACCGCGATCTTCCCGCTGCCGGGCTGCTCGTCGCAGAGCGGCCCCTCGGGAACCGAGACCATTCCGCTCCCCGAACGGCTCACGAACCGCCAGGAAGTCGTGATCGCCATGGATCCGTCCAAGGTCACGACCCCATTCGACCCGGTCAAGGGCTTCGGTGAGACGGGGGTGCTGCTCTTCAACAGCGCTCTTCTGGCCGCGGATGAGAAGAACCAGATCGTCAACGACGTGGCGACCGGCTACGAGGTGAGCCCCGACGGCCTGGTGTGGACCTTCAAGATCCGCACGGACATCAAGTTCACCGATGGAACCGCCCTGACGGCCGAGGACGTCGCCTTCACCTACAACCAGGCGAAGGAGGCCGCCAAGGTCAACCTGCCGGGATTCGACACCGCCGTGGCAACCGGAACCGACACCGTGGAGCTCCGGCTCACCGCTCCCTCCTCCACCCTGCTGTACACGGCGGCGACGCTGGGCATCGTCCCGAAGAGCACCTACTCCGAGGGTTTCGGGGACAAGCCGATCGGCTCGGGCCCGTGGAAGTTCGGCCACTACACCCAGGGTCAGCAGCTGATCCTGGAACGCAACGACGATTACCACGGACCCAAGGCGAAGTTCGCCAAGGCCACCCTGTTGCTGATGGAATCCGATGCGGCGCTCGCGGCGGCCCAGTCGGGACAGGTCGACCTCGCCTGCGTCTACCCGGGGGTCTCCTCCCAGCAGGTCCCCGGTTTCTCGCTGGCCAGCCTGCCCACCTTCGGCTGCCGGCTGATCTCCCTGCCGTGCGTGGCCCCCGGGGCCTACGAGGTGGATGGGCAGAGCGTCGGCAATGCGGTCACCAGCGACCCGGTGATCCGAAAGGCGATGGCAACCGCCCTGAACCGGGAACAGATCGTGAAGGACTGCCTGCTGGGTTACGGTGAGGTGGCCTTCGACATCTTCGATGCCTTCCCCTGGGGCATCAAACAGGAAACGGCGAGCCTGAAGGACGGTGACGTCGCCGGGGCCGATGCGATGCTGGACCAGGCGGGCTGGGCCAAGGGCGAGGGCGGAATCCGCGAGAAGAACGGCACCAAGGCGAGCTTCACCCTGCTGTACCCACCCAACGACTCCGGCCGCCAGGCCATCGCGGAGGCCTTCAAGGCCCAGATGACGCAGATCGGAATCAACGTGGAACTCGAAGGCACGGATTTCACCTCGATGCAGGACCGCAACCGCAAGGACGCCGTGGTGCTGGGCGGTGGACGCCTCAACCCCTACCACGAGTACTACATGCTTTCCGGGACGCTGGCCCGCAAGAAGGGTTGGTCGAACATCGCCTGCTATTCGAACGAGCAGGTGCAGGCCAATCTCGAGGCAGCCCTGGCCGCCACCGATCAGGAAAGCGCGAACAGGTTCTGGCATGCCGCCCTGTGGGACGGCACCAATGGCGGCAGCATCCTCGGGGACAGCCCCTACCTGATGGTCGGCTACATCCATCACAACTACTTCGTGCGCAACGGGCTGGACATCGGAACCCAGCGGCTGCATCCCCACGACCACTTCTTCCAGGTGATCAACAACCTGAACACCTGGGACCTCAAGGCCTCCTGAATGACCGCCGCAGCCCGTTCCGAGCAGTCGCGGCGCGACCTCACGAAGCGCTCCCCGGTGGGCTATGCGGTGGCCCAGCTGGCCAAGGCGGCCTCCCTGATCTTCGCGGTCAGCGTCATCACGTTCTTCCTGGCGAAGGTCGCCGGTTTCAACCCGGTCGACGCCTACTTCGGCAGCGAACTGACCGCCAGTCCCGAGCAGAAGGCCGCTTTGGCCGCCAAGTGGGGGCTGGACCAGCCCACCGTCGTGCAGTTCGGTCTGTGGTGGTGGAACCTCCTGCACGGCGACCTGGGGACCTCACTGGTTTTCGAGAGGCCCGTGTCGGCGGTGATCGGGGACGCGCTGGTCAACTCGTCCATGTTGTTGTTCGTCGCTTGGCTGGCCTCCGGGTTGCTGGGGGCCGGCCTCGGGATAGTCGCGGGAAAGAACCGGGGGCGTTTCCTCGACCGGGTCATCAGCACCGTCTGCTACGTGTTCGCAGCCATTCCCACCTTCTGGTTCGGGATAGTGCTGCTGCTGATCTTCGCCGTGTGGTTGAAGTGGGCCCCGATCGGTTTTTCGGCCCCCATCGGCAAGACCTTCGCCGAGGCAACCCTCGCCGAGCGTCTCAGCCACATGGTGCTGCCAGCTGCCACCCTGACCCTGGTCGGGATCTCCACCATCACGATGCAGACCCGGACCAGGCTCATCGAGGAACAGAACTCCGACTACGCCCTGTTCGCGCGCAGCCGCGGGGAGACCTCATGGCAGTTCGTCTGGCGGCACGGCCTGCGGAACTCCCTGATGCCCTTCGTGACGTTGCAGTTCGGTTCCATAAGCGAAATCATCGGCGGCTCCGTGCTGGCCGAGAGCGTGTTCAGCTACGCCGGGCTGGGGGCGGTCACGGTCACGGCCGGCATCAAGGGGGATCTCCCCCTGCTGATCGGCATCACCGTCATCACTTCCGCGATCGTGTTCCTCGGGAACCTGTGCGCCAACCTCCTGTATCCACTGATCGATCCCAGAATCAAGGAGACCTGGTCATGACGGCCCTGCTGATCGGTTCCGAGGAACTGACCGAACGCTGGAACGGCCGCAAGTCGGCGACGGTGGTGTTCGCCGTGAGCCTCGTCGTCCTCGTCGCTGCCGCCCTGGGTGGAAGCCTGATCCCGGAGACGGCATACCAACCGTCTTTCGGGCGAACCAACCTGCCGCCGGGCGCCGGCGGCCTGTTCGGTACCGACTGGCTCGGGCGCGACATGCTGACCCGGACGCTGAAGGGCCTGTCCATCAGCATCTGGATCGGGTTGTTCGCCTCCGTGGTGAGCTCCGTGATCGCGCTGCTGCTGGGGATCGGGGCCGCGGTCCTGGGGGGCTGGTTCGATCGTTTCGTGCTCTGGCTGGTGGATCTGATGCAGGGCATGCCGCACCTGATCCTGATGATCTTCATAGCGATCCTGTCGGGACGCGGGATCACGGGCGTGATGATCGGCGTGGCCGTGACCCACTGGGTGAGCCTGTGCCGGATCGTCCGCGCCGAGACCATCCACCTGCACACCAGCGCCTACGTGATCGCATCCCGGCAGATGGGTAGGAGCAGGTGGTTCATAGCGGTGAACCACTACATGCCCTACATCCTCCCCCAGACGATCGTCGCCACCGTGCTGATGTTCCCGCACGCCATCCTGCACGAATCCGGGCTGACCTTCCTCGGTTTCGGGATCCCCCAGCAGCTGCCCGCCATCGGCGTGATCCTCTCCGAGTCCATGCGTTACCTGAGCACGGGCCAGTGGTGGCTGGCGCTGTTCCCGGGGCTCACCCTGCTGGCCCTGGTGCTGCTGATAGACCGTTTCGGCCAGTCCCTGTCGGCCCTGATAAATCCCCGGACCTCCCAGAGGTAGGCACAGATGTCGCTGCTCGAAGTACGCAACCTGTACGTCGGTTTCGCGATGTACCACACCTTCTACCGACGCCGGATCGGCTACGGGGTGGAGGACCTGAGCCTGACCGCCGAGCCGGGCGAGATCCTCGGGATAGTGGGGGCCTCCGGGTCGGGCAAGAGCCTGCTGGCCCACGCGATCATGGACCTGCTGCCGAGGAACGCCGTCAAGCACGGCGAGATCCTCTTCAAGGGTGAACCCGTCGCCGGGAAACGTGTTCTAGAACTCAGGCGGAAGAGCTTCGCCCTCGTTCCACAGTCGATCAGCTTCCTCGACCCGCTGCTCAAGGTCAAACACCAGTTGCGGACGGGACCCACCCCTGACGCGAAGGAACTGACGCGCATCGCCGAACGCCTCGACCTGTCGCCGCGCGATCTGGAGAAATACCCCTTCCAGCTGTCGGGGGGCATGGCCCGCCGGATCCTCCTGGCAACCGCGATCCTCAGCCCCGCGGAGTTGATAATCGCCGACGAGCCGACTCCGGGGCTGAGCGTGAAACTCGCGGAGCAGCTGCTCGCGGATTTCAGGTCACTCGCGGATCAGGGGCGTTGCGTGCTCATCATCTCCCACGATGTGG
Organism: Arachnia sp.; assembly: GCF_057238465.1. Taxonomy (NCBI): domain Bacteria; kingdom Bacillati; phylum Actinomycetota; class Actinomycetes; order Propionibacteriales; family Propionibacteriaceae; genus Arachnia; species Arachnia sp. The sequence continues at coordinate 389,448 of NZ_DBHHFZ010000001.1, read as the reverse complement.
ACCTGATCAGCGCGGTCGCCGACCGGGTGGCCGTCCTGAACCGGGGAAGGTTGGTGGCCTGCATGCCGACCCGCGAGTTCACCCATCCAGACGATTTCGACCAGCCTCCCTACGTCAAGGCGTTGTGGAAGGCGTTGCCGCAGAACGAGTTCTGCACGGAAATCCCCGACTCCCGGGAGGAGCCGACACGTGCTGACAGCTGAACACATCACCTTCGGTTACCGTCACGGCCAGCCGATCCTGAACGATGTCTCGGCCCGGCTCGAGTCCGGGCAGGTGCTGGGACTGGTGGCGCCGTCAGGGTTCGGGAAGAGCACCCTGGGCAAGATCATGGCCGGGTGGATCAACCGGTTCCGGGGAACCGTCACCCTGGACGGGGAACCGTTGCGGGCCCACCGGCCCTGCCGGGTGCAGTACATCAACCAGAACCCCGAGGTCAGCGTCAATCCCCGCTGGCGGATGGGCCGCATCCTGACCGAATGCTGGCCCGTCGACGAGGACACCAGGCATCAGCTGGGCATCGAGGACGCCTGGCTGGGTCGTTTCCCGAGCGAGCTCAGCGGGGGTGAGCTGCAGCGTTTCTGCATAGCGCGGGTGCTGCACCCCGAGCTCCGTTACCTGATCGCCGACGAGATGACGACGATGCTTGATCCCCTGACCCAGGCACAGATCTGGACCGAGTTGACGGGGCTGACCCGGGAAAGGGGTATCGGGCTGCTCATGGTCACCCACAATCCGGCACTGGTGTCCCGGTTGTGCGATGACGCCATCCACCTGGACCGCCTGAATTCTTGAGAATCAAGTCCTCGGGTCAGCGCGTTTCTCGCAACCGGGCGGCGGCCTCGGCCACGCACGGGGGCACATGGGGTGAGACGTCACCGCCGAGTTTGATCACCTCCCGGGTGATGGTGCTGGAGAGGGTGACGTGCTGGGCCGCCGCTGGAAGCAGGATCGTCTCCAGGCCCGTCAGCGAATGGTTCATGTTGGCCAGTTGAAGCTCGAAGTCGAAATCGGCGCCGAATCTCAGGCCCTTGACCACGGTGGTTATGCCGTGTTCCCTCGCGAAATCAACCAGCAGCCCGCCCATCTCCTCCACGGTGACCCCGTCGAGGTGGGCGGTGGCCTCCCTCACCAGGCCGACGCGCTGCTCCCCGAACAGGTAACCGGTTTTCAGGCTGTTGCTTCCCACGGCCACCAGCACCTCCCCGAACAGGTCCCGGGCGCGGGTGATGATGTTCAGGTGGCCGTTGGTGATGGGGTCGAAGGAGCCGGGGCACAGCACCTTTGTCATGATTCTCCTGCTGGTTTCGTGGCTGCGAAGTAGAGGCTCGTTTCACCGTAGTCCCGGCGCCAGCAGTCGTCGAGCCCACCCGGCCACGCCGGGGGAGGGCACCGTTTCGAACGCTCGACCACCACGAGGGCCTGCGGGTTCAGCATTCCGGGGGAAAACAGTGGGGCCAGGGTCCTGTCGAGGAGCGCCGAGTCCATCTCGTAGGGCGGATCAACGAAGACGAGATCCCAAGGGCCTGCGGGAATCCGCCCTTCGACTTTTCCACCCCGCGCCTCGATGCGCAGCCCGGTCCTGCGGGCATTGCCCGCGATCAGGTTCGAGGTGTGGGAGTCCACGGCCACCACCCGGGAGGCTCCCCGGCTGGCGGCCTCCAGTGCGACCGCTCCGGTACCGGCGTAGAGGTCCAGCACCGCGACCCCCGCCAGGTGTTTCTCCGCCGGTTCCCCGACTGTGCCGAACCACGTGACGAGGGTGGAGAACAGTGCCTCCCGGACCCTGTCGCTGGTGGGGCGGGTTCCGCAGCGGGGAGCCGTCAGCTGCGTTCCCTTCGCGCGCCCCGCGATGATGCGCGTCATCCCTTCTCCAACCATTCCCCGGCGGCGACCTGTTCGGCCTGGTCGATCATGTCCGCGAGCAGCGGGTCCTCGGCGGCCCGGGGATCGGAAAGCACCTCGCAGGCCAGTTCCTTCGCCTGTTCGATGACCTCGCGGTCCCCCAGCACCCGGAGCAGCTTCAGCGACGAGGCCCCGGACTGTGCCGCACCCAGGACGTCCCCCTCGCGCCGCAGTTCCAGGTCCCGCTCCGCCAGTTCGAAACCATCGGTGGAGGCCACCAGCGCCTGGAGCCTGTCGACGGCGGTGAGGGCTTCCGGGGCGGGGGCCGCGAGCAGCAGGCACAGGCCGGGATGCCTGCCCCGCCCGATCCTTCCGCGGAGCTGGTGGAGCTGGGCGATTCCGAACCGGTCGGCGTCGAGAACAACCATCACGGAGGCGTTCGGGATGTCCACCCCCACCTCGATGACCGTGGTGGACACCAGCACGTCCAGTTCCCCGGCGGTGAATGCCCGCATGGTCAGGTCCCGTTCGGCGGTGGCCTGCCTGCCGTGGACCATTCCGACGCGCAGCCCCTTCAACGGGCCCTCGGCGAGCATGGGGGTGATCTCCGTCACCGCGCTCAACCCGGCCCCGGCCTCCAGGTCCCCTTCCGTTTTGTTGCCGGAGATGGCGGGGCAGACAACGAAGGCCTGGCGTCCCTGCGCCACCTCCTCGCGGATGCGTTCCCAGGCCCGGTCCACCCAGTGCGGGTTGCGGGCGGTGTCCACGAAAACGGTCTTCACCTCCGCGCGTCCCGCGGGGCGGTCCCGCAGCTCGATGGTTTCCAGGTCGCCGAAGACCGTCATGGCCACCGAGCGGGGAATGGGGGTGGCGGTCATCACCAGCGTGTGGGGTTGGTGATCGGACTTCGCCGCCAGCGCGGCCCGCTGCTCCACTCCGAAACGGTGTTGCTCGTCGACCACCACGAACCCGAGGTCCGCGAACCCGACGTCCTCCGACAGCAGCGCATGGGTGCCGATGACGATTCCCGCTTCTCCGGATGCGACGGTCTCCCGCGCCCGGCGGCGGTTGGCTGCGGTGAGGCCTCCCGTCAGCAGCGCCACCTGCGTGGCCTGCGGGTGGGCCTCCAGGGTTCCGGCCGCCCCGAGCCCACCGAGCAGCGAGGTGATGGATGCGTGATGTTGCTTGGCCAGCACCTCGGTGGGGGCCAGCAGCGCCGCCTGGCCTCCCGCGTCGACGACCGCGAGCATGGCGCGCAGGGCGACGAGGGTCTTTCCCGAGCCGACCTCCCCCTGCAGCAGGCGGTGCATCGGGCGTTCGGCGGCCAGTTCCTCGAAAAGGGTCTCCCCCACTTCTTCCTGACCTGCGGTCAGCCGGTACGGCAGGGATGCGTCGAAGGCAGCCAGGATCCCGTCGTCGCGGCGGGGCCTGGGGGTGGTGGTTCGCCCGGCCAGAGCGGCCCTGCGCGCGGCCATGGCCAGTTGCATCCCGAATGCCTCGTCGAACTTCAACCGGGCGATTCCGCGTTCCGCGTCGAACACGTTGACGGGTTCGTGGACCTCCCGCAGAGCATCCGGGAGGCCGATCACCCGGGCCCGTTCCACCACCCAGGATGGCAGCGTGTCGCCCAGCGGCAGCACATGGGGAAGGGCGAGCGCTATCGCGTCGGCGATCTTCCAGGTGACCATCTTCGCGGTGGCCGGGTAGAGGCCGACCAGCCGGGCTCGCTGGATCACCTTGACCATCGTGGCCTTCGCGTTGGCCTTGCGGCCCGTGATCGCGCCGAACTCGTCGATGATGACGTAGTCGGGATGGGTGAGCTGAAGCTGCCCCCTGAACTCCCCCACCTTGCCGACGAAGATGCCGCGGGCACCCGGGGTGAGCTGATTGGCCCAGTACTTCGCATAGTTCGGGCGTTTCTCGGGAACGAAGAAGGCCGCTTGCAGTTCCCCGTGCCCGTCGGTCAGCACGGTGGCGACCCGGGTGGTGCGTCCGTCCACGATCCTGGTGGCCACCACCCTGGCGACGACCGCGACATCCTCACCGGGACGCAGGGTCCGGAAATCGCTCATCTCGGTGCCGGAGAGATACCTGCGCGGTACGTGTCTCAGGAGATCACCCAGGGTGAACAGTCCGAGCCTGGCCAGCTCAGAGGCGGAGTCCGCGCCGACGACATCGCGCAGCCCGCGGTTCAGCTCGCGATGGATCGGGGTCCGGAATCGGCTCATGGGGCGAGCCTACCGAGGGACACTGACGAAAAACGGCTCGCGGCCCCAGCCGCGAGCCGTTGCCCGGACCCCTCGTTCAGCGGGTGACCTTGCCTGCCTTGAGGCAGGAGGTGCACACGTTGAGGCGCTTGGGGGCACCGTTGACGGTCGCACGGACACGCTGGATGTTCGGGCTCCAGCGACGGTTGGTCTTCTTCTTCGACCAAGGCACGTTGTGACCGAAGCCGGGTCCCTTGGCGCAGATATCGCAGACGGCAGCCACTGGAATCTCCTTGTTGCTTGGGCCAGACGCGCCAAAGCAACGCCTGGTTCGATCATTGGGTTCACCCGCCGAGGCGGGCAACCGGTAGATGATAACCCGATATGCGCCCAATCCTCAAACCGTGATTCCCGGAGCGCGTCCTCCCCTCAGGTGGCGACCACCACGGGCACGATCATCGGGCGACGCCGCAGCCTCCGCGACACCCAGGCGCCAATGGTGCGACGGATCACCTGCTGCAGGCGGTAAACGTCATCCACACCATCGTCCAGGGCCTGCTGAAGGTCGGCGAGGATCTGCTCTCGGACCGTGTCGAAGACCGACGGGTCCTCGGCGAAACCCCTCGCGTTGATGTCCAGGGCGCCGATGACGGACTTGGCGTGGAGGTTGACCACGGCCACCACGGAGATGAACCCCTCCTCACCGAGGATGAGCCGGTCACTGATCGATTCGGTGATGTCACCAACGATCGAGCCGTCCACGAAGATGTAGGAGGCATCGACGCGCCCGACCTTGCGGGCCCGGCCGTCCACCAGGTCAACCACGTCACCGTCCTCGCACACCACGGTGTTCTCCGCCGGGACCCCGGTGGAGATCGCGAGCTTGGCGTTGGCGATCAGGTGCCGGATCTCGCCGTGCACCGGCATGACGTTGCGTGGTTTCAGGATGTTGTAGCAGTACAGCAGTTCACCGGCCGAGGCGTGACCGGAGACGTGGACGAAGGCGTTGCCCTTGTGCACCACCTGCACCCCCAGTTTCGTCAACCCGTTGATGACCCGGTAGACGGAGTTCTCGTTCCCGGGGATCAGGGAACTCGCCAGCAGGACGATGTCGCCGGGGCCCAGTTCGATGACGGGGTGTTCCCGGTTCGCGATCCGGCTCAGCGCGGCGAGCGGCTCGCCCTGGGAACCGGTGGAGATGATCACCACCTCGTCGTCGCGGTATTTCTCGATGTCCTTCATCTCGATCAGGACGTTCGCCGGGACCTGCAGGTATCCGAGATCCCGGGCGGTGGCCATGTTGCGCACCATGGAACGTCCCACGTAGGCCACCTTGCGGCCGTGCTTGACGGCCAGGTTGAGCACCTGCTGCACCCGGTGCACGTGGGAGGCGAAGCACGCGACGATCAGTTTCCTGTCCGCCTGATCGAACACGCGGGCGATGGAGGGTTCGATGTCCTTCTCCAGGGGCGTGAATCCCGGGGTTTCCGCGTTGGTGGAGTCGGGCATGAACAGATCCACCCCCTCGTCCGCGAGCCGTGCGAAGCCACGCAGGTCGGTGATGCGTCCGTCGAGGGGAAGCTGATCCATCTTGAAATCCCCGGTGTGCAGGACCGTGCCCGCCGAGGTGCGCAGGGCAACCGCCAAGCCGTCGGGAATGGAGTGGTTGACCGCGAAGAACTCGAGCTCGAAATTCCCCGCCCGGTGCCGTTCCCCCTCCTTCACCTCTATCAACCGATAACCGCGGATGCGGTGCTCCTTCAGTTTGCTGGCCACCAGGGCGAGGGTCAGTTTGGAACCGTAAACAGGAATGTCGGCCCGCTGCTTGAGCAGATAGGGCACGGCACCTATGTGGTCCTCGTGACCGTGGGTGAGCACCAGGGCGCGGATGTCACCGAGACGATCCGACAGCAGGCCCAGGGCGGGCAGGATGAGGTCGACGCCGGGGTGGCGGTCCTCGGGGAAGAGCACACCGCAATCGACCAGGACCATTTCACCATCGATCTCGAAGGATGCGCTGTTCCGGCCCACATCGCCGAGTCCCCCCAAGGGCGTGACACGAAGGGTTCCGGGTTGCAGGGGCGGAGGCGTACGCAGTTCACTCACCCGCAAAAGGCTAGTGCAAACAGCAGCCATCACTACACTGACAGCCATGCCCATTCCGGACTCCGTGCGTCTCGCCATGCCCGTCGAGGCTGTCGACATAGCCAGGCTCCAGCGGAAGGCCTGGTCCCGGCAACCCGGCATGGCAGCGGCGCTGGCGGCCATTCCCGCAGATCAGGCGGTACGCACCTGGCACGAGGCCATCGTCAAACCCCCACTTGCCCACTGCCGGGTGCTGGTGGCCCTCTCCCAGGGGCAGGTGGCGGGTTTCGTGGTGACCGGGCCGAGCAACGACCCGGATGCCGAGGTGAGCGACGGCATGGTCGCCGAGTTCATCACCGAGTCGGACGCGCTCGACGACCACGCCTCGCGCCTGGTGAACGCCGCGGTGGACACGCTGCGCGCCGACGGCTACGAGACCGCCACCTGGTGGGTCCGCAGCGACGACGACGCCCTGCGTGGTTTCCTGATCGAGTGCGGCTGGGTCGCGGACGGCGCCCACCGAAGCCTCGGGACCGAGGACGGGACGGAGGCCGTCAAACAGGTCAGGTTGATGACCCGGATCGCGGATCGGGGCACCGCCCCGGACGCCGGCTGATCCGCGGGCCCCGTTCAGAGACCGAGGATCGTTTCGATTCCCTCGGTCAGACCCGGGTGATCGACCACCCACCGCACTCCCGCCAGCACCCCCGGCATGAAACTGGCGCGGTCGAAACTGTCGTGCCGGATGGTGAGCGTCTCACCGTGGGCGCCGAGCAGCACCTCCTGGTGGGCGACGAGCCCCTGCAGCCGTACCCCGTGGATGTGGATGCCGTCGACCACGGCCCCGCGGGCCCCGGCGTCGTGCACCGTCGCGTCCGGGACCGGCCCCATGCCTGCGGCGGCCCGAGCGGCCGCGATCTTCCCGGCCGTGGTCGCGGAGGTTCCCGACGGGGCATCCGCCTTGTTCGGGTGGTGCAGTTCGACGATCTCGACGCTCGGATAGAACGGGGCCGCCTTCGCGGCGAACTGCATCATGAGAACCGCTCCGATGGAGAAATTCGAGGCGATCAACACCCCCACCCCCGGGTTGGACGCACACAGCTCCCGGACCCGCGCGAGTCTTTCCTCGTTGAACCCGGTGGTGCCGATCACCATGTTGATTCCCCGCGGAACCGACCATTCGATGTTGTCCATCACCGCATCGGGGTGGGTGAAGTCCACCGCCACGACCGCATCCCCGATCCGCTCCCGTGGCTCACCGAGATCCACTCCCCCGGTGATCTCCAGGTCGTCGGCGGCCATCACCGCGCGGCGCACCTCGCTGCCCATCTTCCCACCGATACCGAAAACACCGACCCCAAGAGTGCTCATCCTCAACTCCTTCTCGTCTCTTCCCCATCAGTTCTACCGGACCGGTGAAACCCGAAGGGGCCGACCCGCAGAACGGATCGGCCCCTCACCGGTTTCGCGGCTCAGGCCTCGTCGGCCTCAGCGCCCTCCTCGAGCACGGGAGTCAGGCTCAGCTTGCCTCGGTCGTCGATCTCGGAGATCTCCACCTGGAGCTTCTGCCCCACGGAGACCACGTCGTCGACGTCCTCGACACGTTTGCCGCCGGCCAGCGCACGCAGCTTGCTGATGTGCAGCAGGCCGTCCTTGCCGGGCAGCAGGGAGACGAAGGCACCGAAGGTGGTGGTTTTCACGACGGTGCCGATGAAACGTTCGCCCTTCTCCGGCATGTGTGGGTTGGCGATGGCGTTGATGGCGGAAACCGCGGCCTCCGAGGCCTCCCCGGTCTCGGCGCCGACGTAGATGGTGCCGTCGTCCTCGATGGTGATGTTGGCCCCGGTGTCGTCCTGGATCTGGTTGATGACCTTGCCCTTGGGGCCGATGACCTCACCGATCTTGTCGACGGGGATGCGCAGCGTGACGATTCGCGGAGCGTACGGGCTCATCTCGTCCGGGACATCGATGGCCTCGCCCATCACCTCGAGCAGGGTGTGCCTGGCCTCGCGGGCCTGCAGCAGCGCCTTCTGCAGCTCCACTGCGGGGATACCGTTCAGTTTGGTGTCGAGCTGGAGGGCCGTGACGAAATCACGGGTGCCCGCCACCTTGAAGTCCATGTCACCGAGGGCATCCTCGGCTCCCAGGATGTCGGTGAGCGCCACGTAGCGGGTCTCACCGTCGATCTCCTCGCTCATCAGCCCCATCGCGATGCCTGCGACGGGGGCCTTCAGCGGCACGCCCGCGTTCAGCAGGGCCAGGGTGGATGCGCACACCGAACCCATCGAGGTGGAGCCGTTGGATCCGATGGCCTCGGAGACCTGTCGGATCGCGTAGGGGAACTCCTCCCGGGTGGGCAGCACCGGAACGATCGCGCGTTCCGCGAGCGCCCCGTGGCCGATCTCGCGGCGCTTCGGGGAACCAACGCGCCCGGTTTCGCCGGTGGAGAAAGGCGGGAAGTTGTAGTTGTGCATGTACCGCTTGGTCGACTCCGGGGAGAGGGTGTCGATCTTCTGCTCCATGTCCAGCATGTTCAGGGTGGAGACCCCCAGGATCTGGGTCTCGCCCCGCTGGAACAGCGCCGAACCGTGGACGCGCGGGATCACCGCGACCTCGGCTGACAGGGTGCGGATGTCGCGCGTACCCCGGCCGTCGATGCGCACGCCCTCGGTGAGGGTGCGGTGACGGACGATCTTCTTGGTCAGCGACTTCAGGGCCGCCGTGATCTCGTTGCCGCGCCCCTCGAAACGCTCCGCGAGGGCCTCGGTGACGTCCTGGCGGATGGCGTGGGTGGCGTCGTCGCGGTCCTGTTTGCCCGGGATCCGCATCGCCTCGGAGATCCGCTCGGCGGCCAGTTCCTCGACGGCGGCGTAGACATCGTCCTCGTAGTCACGGAAGATGGGGAAGTCGAAGGTTTCCTTGGGCAGTTTCGCCTTCAGTTCGGACTGGGCGTCACACAGGGTCTTGATGAAGGGTTTCGCGGCCTCCAGACCCTGCCCGACGACCTCCTCGGTGGGGGCGGTCCTGCCGGAACGCACGTTCTCCCAGGTGGACTCGGTGCCGCCGGCCTCGACCATCATGATCGCGACATCCCCGTCGGGCAGGACACGCCCGGCGACCACCATCTGGAAGGACGCCTTGGCGACCTGCTCGACGGTCGGGAAACACACCCAGGTCTCGTCGATCAGGGCGACACGCACGCCGCCGATGGGACCGGAGAACGGCAGCCCGGCCAAGGTGGTGGCCATGGACGCGGCGTTGATCGCGGCCACGTCGTAGTAGTGGCTGGGGTTGAGGGAGAGGACGTTGACGATCACCTGCACCTCGTTGCGCAGCCCCTTCACGAAGGCCGGGCGCAGCGGACGGTCGATCAGCCGGGCGGCGAGGATGGCGCCCTCCCCGGGGCGTCCCTCACGACGGAAGAAGGAACCGGGGATGCGTCCCGCGGCGTACATCCGTTCCTCGATGTCAACGGTGAGCGGGAAGAAGTCGATGGCGTCCCGCGGGGTCTTCGCGGCGGTGGTGGCGGCCAGCAGCATGGTGTCGCCATCAAGGTAGACCGCGGCCGAGCCGTCCGCCTGCTGGGCGAGGATGCCGGATTCGAAGCGGATGGTGTGTCGACCGTATTTGCCGTTGTCGATGACGGCTTCGGAGAATTCGAGACCAGGTCCTTCCATGGACAATGCTGGCTCCTTTCGGTGGGTTGGCTGCCCGCAGGGCGCGGCTCACCGCCAGTACCACCGGTCTTCGATCGAGACCCGCGGGGCTGCAACTACCCGAAGGTCACTACCGAGGACCAGGTGAGACCCCCTGGCAGGCAGAAACTACGTTGTGGTGATTAAGTTTTGTTTGCGCCAATCCTACCGGCTGGGCTCCGGACAAGCGCGTAGGACAGCCCCGCGTGTGCGGGGCTGTCCTATGGTCAGATCGCGTGAATGACTACGCCGGTCAGCGGCGCAGACCGAGCCTCGCGATGAGTTCACGGTAGTGCTCGATGTCCCGTTGGGCAACGTAGTTGAGCAGACGGCGGCGCTGGCCGACCATCAGCATCAGGCCGCGACGGCTGTGGTGATCCCCCTTGTGGACCTTGAGGTGCTCGGTCAGGTGAGCGATCCGCTTGGTCAGCAGAGCGATCTGCACATCCGGCGAACCGGTGTCGCCCGGTTTCGTGGCGTATTCCTCGATGATCCTTGTCTTCTCGGCAGCATCCATGTCTGGACTCCTTCCGGTTCGCTGCACGGCGCCCCGGTGGCGGGTGCGGTTGGGGCTCTTGTTGATCCGTGGCCGATCGACGGCAACTGTGGGACCTTACCATCGGTTCCGCCGGGAAACCAAACCCGCCGGTTCCGGCATCAACTCCGCCGGGTGAGGATGCGGCGGCAGTTCTCAATGTCCTGGTTCATCTGGACGATCAAACCCTCGACGCCCTCGAAACGCACCTGCCCGCGCAGCCTCTCCACGAAGTCGACGTCGATCTGGACCCCGTACAGCTCCAGGTCGTTGCGGTCCAGCACGTGGGTCTCGACCCGCCGGTCCGCCCCCTCGAAGGTCGGGTTGGATCCCACGGAGATGGCTGCGGGCATCGGCTCTCCCCCGGCCGTTGTCAGCCACCCCGCGTAAACCCCGTCCGCAGGAACGACCAGTTCCGTGGGAACGACCAGATTCGCGGTCGGGAACCCGAGTTCACGTCCCCGCTGATCCCCCACCACCACGACACCGCTGAACCTGAAGTCGCGGCCCAGATGCTGTGCGGCCAGCCGCACATCACCGCGGTCCAGGGCCTCTCGGATGAGAGTGGAGCAGGTGGTCTGGGCGTTGATGGCCGACAGTTCGAGCGTCCGCACGTCGAAACGTCCCGCGGCCAGTTCCCTGAGGGTCCCGACATCCCCCGATGCGCGATGCCCGAAGCGGAAGTTCTCCCCAACCACCACCACCCGAGGGGCGAGCGGCACGACGAAACGCTCGACGAACTCGGCGGGGCTCATGGCCGCCACCTTCTTGTCGAAACGCACCACCCGCACCTCGCGGGCCCCCGCTTGTTTGAGCAGGTCGATCCGGGTGGGCAAGTCGCTCAACAGGCGTGGGGCGTGTTTCGGCGCCAGCACCGACAACGGATGGGGCCAGAAGGTGATGACCGCGAGTTCGCCATCACCCCGTTCGGCCTGCAGCACACACCGGTGCCCGAGATGGACTCCATCGAAATTACCTATGGCCACTACCTTGGTTCCGCTGTTCACGACGGACAAGGTTAGCCACGGGCAGCGCGGTGCGCATCCACCGGACGAGCGAGCACCCGGTACCGGCCCCGTAGCGGGCCCGGTACCGGGTGCTCGTGTTCCTGGTCGTCAGTCCTCTTCGAGGATCACGAACAGCTTCCGGGGGCCGTGAACGCCCTCCACTCGCGACAGTTCGATGTCGCTGGTCGCGGAGCCACCGCTGATCCAGGTGATGGGCCGTCCGGCCTGCACCGAGGCCTTGAGCCGGTGCACCGCCTCCGGCACGTCGGAGACGACGCTGTCGGCGGTGACCACGCACACGTGGCGGTCGGGCACCAGGGTCAGGGCGCGGCGTCCCTGGTCCTCGGCGTGATCCAGGCAGATGGTGCCCGTCTCGGCCATCGACACCCGCGATCCCGTGAGGACCGCGTCGATGGAGTTCAACTGCTGATGGCTGAGGTTTTCGTCACGAATCACCTCGAGACCACCGGCGGTAACCGCGTTCACCCAGGCCGTGGGAACCCCGTCGGGCACGACCACGGTCCGCGCGCCGAGTTCCTTCAGGGCGGCGACGATCGCCTCTCCGGTGGCGGTCGCCGGGGAGCGCACGATCTTGGCCTTGTAGTCGAGGATGTTCTCCACGAAGGTTTCGAGCACATCATCCAGCGGGGTGGGCTGGTTGTAGGCCCACGTGATGGGCACGTCCTTGGCCGGGTCCTTCTCCTGGATGTCCTCGGTTGCGGCCCGGACGCGGGCCAGAATGTCGTCGCGGGCGCTGCTCACTTGGAGGCCTCCTCTTTCTCTCGCTTGGCCCACCACTTCCGGAACGATTCCTTCGGTGGCACCGGCAGGTCACGGGACCGGCTCCAGGCGGATGCCGGGAACGGCATCGGACCGAAATGGGTGCGTTTCTTGAAGATCCGACCCGCCAGGCGGGAGAAGAACTGCACGAACGCGAGGTTGCGGCCGCGGGCCATGACCCAACCCACCAACTTGAAGATGACGGACTCGATGGTGGGACGGTGCGCGGTCTTCTTCTGCACCACCTTGTTGCGCATGTGCACCAGGATGTCCGAGATCGGGATCTTGACGGGACACACGTCGTTGCAGGCCCCGCAGAGGCTGGAGGCGTAGGGCAACGACTTGTCGACCTTCGACGCGACGCCCCGCAGCTGTGGGGTCAGGATGGCGCCGATCGGCCCGGGGTAGACGGAACCGTAGGTGTGGCCACCGACCCGCTCGTAGACGGGACACACGTTCATGCAGGCGGAGCAGCGGATGCAGCGCAGCGCCTCGCGACCTACCGGGTCGGACAGCACCTTGGAGCGCCCGTTGTCCAAGAGGACGACGTGCAGGTCCTGGGGTCCGTCACCGGGGGTGACACCAGTCCAGATGGAGGTGTACGGGTTCATCCGCTCCCCCGTGGAGCTTCGGGGCAGCAACCGCAGGAAAACCTCGAGATCCTCCCAGGTGGGCACCAGCTTCTCGATGCCGACCACGGAGATGAGGGTCTCGGGCAGGGTCAGGCACATGCGCCCGTTGCCCTCGGACTCGACGATCACGAGGGAACCGGTTTCCGCGACGATGAAGTTGCCTCCGGAGACCGCCACCTTGGCGCGCAGGAACTTCTCGCGCAGGTGGACACGGGCCGCACCGGCGAGCTCCGGCGGGTTGTCGCTGATGCCGTCGGGAGCGGGAGCACCCCACAGCCCCATCTCCTCCTTGAAGATCTCCCGGACCTCCGAGCGGTTCCGGTGGATGGCGGGAACGAGGATGTGGGAGGGACGGTCGTGACCGAGCTGGACGATGAGCTCGGCGAGGTCGGTCTCCCACGCCGCGATCCCGGCGTCCTCGAGGGCCTCGTTGAGGTCAATCTCCTGGGTGGCCATCGACTTGATCTTCACGACCTCGTTGGTGCCCTTGGAACGGGCGAGGTCGATCACGATCTTGTTGGCCTCCTCGGCGTTCCGGGCCCAGTGGACGGTGATCCCGGCGGCGGTCATGGCCTTCTCGGCCTGGATGAGGTACTGGTCCAGGTGCCGCCCGAGACGATTCTTGATCTGTTCACCAGCGACCCGCAGTTCCTCCCAGTTCCTCACCTCGGAGGCCCGGATGGCCCGCTTGCTGCGGATCACGGTGGTGGCGTGCTTGAGGTTCCGGCGAAGCTGCTGATTGTGCAAGGCTCCCTTGGCCGCCTTGGGGAAGGCGGGCATCCCGAGGTAGGTACCTGTGGGGGGGGCCGGGGTCAGGCGTTCACGTGTGGCGGTCATGCTGCGGCCTCCTCGGTGTGGGCCAGGATCTCGGCCAGGTGGATGGTTTTCACGCCCATGTTCATGCGGTGCATGATTCCGCCGATGTGCATCAGGCAGGCGTTGTCGCCGGTGACGAGATACTCGGCCCCGGTCGACATCACGTTGCGTGCCTTGTCGGCCCCCATCGCCACGGAAACGTCGGAGTTCTTGACGCAGAAAGTACCGCCGAAACCGCAGCACTGGTCGGAGTCGGGCAACGGCACCAGGTCGATGCCCCGCACGGCTTTCAGCAGCTTGTAGGGCCGGTCGCCCACGTGCGCGACACGCACGGAGTGGCAGGTGGGGTGGTAGGTGACGCGATGCGGGAAGTAGGCCCCGACATCCGTCAGCCCCAGCACGTCGACGAGGAACTCGGTGAAATCGTAGGTGCGTTTCACCAGTTTCTCGGAAGCCGCCTTGAGGCCCTTGTCCCCGACGTGTTCGGCCAGCATCGGGTGCTGGTGCCGTACCGCGCCGATGCAGGACCCGGAGGGGCCGACGATGTAGTCGTAGTCCTCGAAGGCCCGCACGTAGCTCTTGACGGTCGGCACGGCCTCCTTGAAGTATCCGGTGTTGGTCAGCATCTGGCCGCAGCAGGTCTGTTCCTTGGGGAACACCACCTTGCAGCCCAGTCGTTCCAGCACCTTGACCACCGCGATGGGGGTGCCGGGGAACATGGTGTCGTTTATGCAGGTGGCGAACAACGCCACCGTCTTACCCGTTCCGGGTGCCATATCTCTCTCCTTAAAACAGATGAGGCATTCCTGTGGTTGGCCGACCCTGCCACCGGGTCGGCCAACCGTGATTCAATTGTCGGTTCTCAGCCCAGCATCGGCGAAACCAGCCAGCTCAGCACCGGGGTGGACATCAGGCCTGCGAGCAGGCAGAGCAGGAACAGCAGGATGAAGCTCCAGGCGATGATCCGGCGCAGGATGGCCGATTCGCTTCCCGCCAGGCCGATGGCGCTCGAGGCGATGGCCAGGGACTGGGGCGAGATCATCTTGCCCACGACACCGCCGGCGGCATTGGAGCCGACCAGCAGCTGCCGCATGCCGTCCACACCGAGGGCGGAGGCTTCTCCGATCTGCTGGCCGACGTTCGACTGGAGCCCGGAGAAGAGAATGTTGGCGGAGGTGTCCGAACCGGTCACGTAGGTGCCGATCCAGCCGAGCACCGGAGCCAGGAATGGGTAGATGGCGCCGGCTCCGGCGATGAACATGCCGAGCGCGAGAGTCTGACCGGAGTCGCCCATGACGTAGGCCAGGGCGACCACAGCCCCAATGGTGAGCATGGCGAACTTCATCTTCTTGACGTTGACCCACAGCTCCTTGAAGGCGTCCTTCATGGAGACCTTGTAGACAAGGGCGGTCAGGATGGCGACCAGCGCCAGCAGGATACCCGGGGTGGATGCCCACGGGAAGGCGAAGGTCTGGTGGGAGGCAGGCGCGCCGGAAGCGCTCAGCATCTCGGACAGTCCGGGCCACCGGAACCTGGCCCAACCGGCCTTGCCACTGCCGTCGAGGGAGACGAAGAAATCCTTCACCGCCGGTATGGCGGCGATCCCGAAGACCACGATGACCATCAGATAGGGCACGAGGGCCATGAAAATCTTGTTACCGGTGAGGTTGGAGGTATCGGCGGCCTCCGCCTTGGCGGTCTCGGTCTCGAGTTCGGGATCGACCGGGCGGCCGATGCGGGACACGATCTCAGCGTCACCCTTGGGTTTCCAGATCCGGGTGAAGGCGATGGCCACCGCGACGCTGACCAGAGCGGCGATGAGTTCGGTCAAGGTGTACAGCGGGGTGGCGGAGACGATCCACTTGACGATCCCGAAGGTCACGCCCACCACCAGTCCGAAGGGCCAGCACTCCTTGATCCCCTTCTTGCCGTCCATGACCGCGAGGAGCAGGAAGGGCACCACGAGGCACAGAATGGCGGTCAGCCGCCCCGTGGTTGGGGAGATGGAGAGCACGTTCTCAAATCCGCCCACCGCTGCAGCCTGGATGACGGGCAGCCCGACCGCGCCGAAGGCCACGGGAACGGTGTTGGCAAGCAGGGCGATGAGTGCAGCGCGAATCGGTGAGAAACCGACGGCAACCAGCATGGCGGCCGCGATGGCGACCGGGGCCCCGAAGCCGGCGAGGGCCTCGAGAAGGCCGCCGAAGCAGAAGGCGATCAGCAGGCCGAGCACGCGCGGATCGTCGCTGATCAGGAAGAAAGTGTTGCGCAGGTCCTCGAACCGACCCGAGATCACCGTCACCTGGTACATCCAGATGGCCATCAACAGGATCCACACGATCGGGAACAAGCCGTAGATGAATCCCTGGAAGCTCGACGAAACGGCCATCGTGACGGGCATCTTGAACGCCAGGATGGCCACTACGAAGGCCAAGGCCCAGGACACGGCCCCGGCGATGTGTGCCTTCCAGCGCAACGCTCCGAGGGTGACGAGCATGCACACGATGGGGATGACGGCCACCAGGGCCGAGAGCCACTGCGACCCGAGTGGATCAGCAGAAGGCTGAAATACCTCTAGGAGGGATGACATGTCGGGAACTCCATCGTCCAGTTTTCTGGGCCCGGGCGGGCCCGTGGTTGGTCCGACCATAGCACATTGTCGCGACGGGGTGTCCAGCCATTTTCGACCCGTTTTCAGGGGGTAAATCCCCTCCGAGAAGTAGCGCTTCCGGTGTCCCTCAGGGCAGCCGCGCGAACACCACCACGTCGTCGAACCAGCGGAAGATGTGGGTGGTCTCGACGAACCCGGCGGCCCGGAGTGCGCTCAGGTGGAACTCCAGACTGACTTTCACGGTCGGGGACTTGTCGGACCAGCGTTCCTCCCATTCCTTCGCCTCGGCCTCCCAGCCCGGCACGGAACGAGCCGCCTCCCACCAGGCCTCCCAGGTCATGGCCCCGGAGTCGATGGCGGCCAGGCGGAACCTCTCCCGCTGTTCCTCCGCAACCCCCTTCACGAATGACTCCGCGGCCCCGTCGAAGTAGAGATGATCGGCGTTCAGGAACACCGCGCCCGGGTTCAGCACCTGCGGCAGGGCCACGTACAGCCCCGCCAGCTTGTCTGGGCTGAGCCAGTGCAGGGCCGTCGCGCTGACCACGGCATCGAAACGTTCCCGGCCCACCTCGTGGATCCAGCCCGGATCGGCCAGGTCGAGGTCGAGAAGTCTCATCCGTTCGCCGTGCCGGTTGGTCTCCCGCCCCAGACGCAGCAGGATCGGATCGCGGTCGAGGCCAACCACCTCGGCGTCGGGGAAACGATCGGCCACGGCGTCGCAGAGGGAACCGGGACCGCATCCCAGGTCCAGGACCCGCAGGGGCCGGTCCTCGGGGTGGGCCGCCGCCAGCATCTCCAGCATCGCTTTGACACGCTGGTCACGGAACTCTATGAAGGCGGTCTGCTGGATGTGCCAGGCGGCAAGCAGTTCCTCCGGGGTCATGCATTCTCCTTCGGTTCGGTTTCGGGGCTGAAGATCAGGTGGGGCAGTTCCTCGTGCTCGAGGCGGTGCACCCGCAGGTGGTAGATGGGTTCCAGGACCTCGGGGGTCAGGACCTCTTCCGGGGTGCCGCTGGCAACGACCTTCCCGTCATTGATCACGAGCAGCCGGGTGCAGAACCGCGCCGCCAGGTTCAGATCGTGCAACACCATCACGACCGCGCAACCGAGTTCCGTAACCAGCCCCAGCAGGGAGAACTGGTGGTGCAGGTCGAGATGGTTCGTCGGTTCGTCCAGCAGCAGGTGACTGGCCCGCTGGGCGATGGCCCGGGCCACCAGCACCCGCTGGCGTTCGCCGCCGGAGAGCTGTGTGATGAGCCGGTCGGCCAGGTGACTGGCCTCCACCTGTTCGAGGGCCTCGTTTATGATCACCCGATCGGAGGCGTCTCCATACGCCAAGAGGGTGCGGCTGGCGAGCCGGCCGAGACCGACTGCGTCACGGACCTTGAGAGGCAGGGCCGTTTCGGTGTCCTGCGCGACCACGGCTATCCGGCGCGCGATTTCCCTACGTGGGAGCCGGGAGAGGTCGTCCCCGTCAATCACGACGGTGCCCCCGCTGGCGCGGAGGGCCCGGTTCAGGGCAAGAAGGAGAGTAGTCTTCCCCGAACCGTTCGGGCCCACCACCCCGACGACCTCACCCGGCTCAGCGGTCAGGTGGGCCCCCGCGAGCACCACCCGGCCGCCACGGGCCACGCTGAGCTGATCGGCTTGAATCACTTGTTCGCCGTTTTCTTCGCCAGCGTGGCAGCGCCCTCGACAGAGAGCACGTTCGGTGGATCCGTCAGCACGAACGGGATCACGACGAGATGGTCATTGATCACCGCCTTGAGTTGTTCCGCCCCGCTGAAGGATTTGAAGGTCTGGATCGTCTCCTCGTCGCTGGCACCCGACGAGAGCAGCACGATCCAATCGGGGTTGCGGGCCAGGAGGTCCTCCATTGAGCCGTCGAACACCCTGGTGGTGTTGTCGCCGTAGACATTGGTGAGGCCGTTCGCGTCGAGGATGGGCTGGCTCATCGACGAGCTTCCGTAGGCGCTGAACCGGGTGGATCCCGCGGTGATGTAGAGAGCCGCTCCCGTTCCCCGGCCCGAGGGCGCATCGGCTTTCAGTTTGGCGGTCTTCGCGTGGATTTCGGCGATGACGGCGTTCGCCTTGTCCTCGACCCCGAAGATCTTGGCCAGGTTGTTGATCTCGTTGTCGATCAGCTCCCAGGACGCCTTCTCGACGGAGTACTTGGGGCAGTAGGCCTCGGGAGAGTAGAGCTGGACCCCGGCCTTGGCCACCTGCTCCCGTTCGACTCCCTTGTCGTAGCCGATCACCAGATCCACGTGCGAGTTCAGGATCGTCTCGGTCGCGATCTTCACCCCACCGGTGTCGGTCTTGCCCGCTTCCACCGATTCGATGGCGTCGTGCTTGGCCTGGAGTTCCGGGGCAGCCGATCCGAAATGAGCGTTCCCCGCCCGCAGATTGATCTTGTCCATCAGTCCGAGGGCGTCCATGTTCGACACACTGGTGTCCCCGAGAACGAGCACCCTCGACGGCGGCGCGTCGAAGTGTAGCGTCTGCCCGCAGCTGACGATGTCGACGGGATAGTTACCGCCTCCGGACGCAGCGGCGCTGTTGCTGGCGCTCTGGGCGGCGCGTTCGGCCGCGGAGGTGCCGCAGGCGGTCAGCAGGAGGGCTGCGGCGCCCGCAAGAGCGATGATTCGTCTCATGGCTTCCCTTTCAGGACTGTGCATTTGGTTGTTTACCCCCTGGGTGCGGCCGGATTCCCCATCCATCCGGCCGCAACAATTTGTCTCGCCCGACCCGGATCAACTGCCCGCGATCTCCTGGGACAGCTGGGTGGCTCCCTTGACGGAAAGGGTGGTCGGTGGGTCGGTCAGCGAGAACGGCAACACCACCACCTGGTTGTTCGTCACCGCCTTGAGCCGATCGGCGCCGTTGAAACCCTTGAACGCCTCCAGGGTCTGCTCCTTCGTCGCTTCGAGGGAGAGCAGCACGATCCAGTCGGGATTCCGCTTCAGGATGTCCTCCATGGAACCGTCGAAGACGCGGGTGGTGTTGTCCTCGTACGAGTTCTTCAACCCGTTTGCCTCGAAGATCGGCTGGACCATCGAGGAGGTTCCGTAGGCGTAGAAGTTGCTCTGCCCAGGGGTGATGTAGAGCGCGATCCCGGTGGCGCCGGCGGCCTTGCCCTTCGCATCTAGGGCATCGACATCCGCCTTGCGCTTCTCGATCACGGATGCGGCCTTGTCCTGGACACCGAAAATCGAGGCGAGGTTGTTGACCTCGGTGTCGATGAGATCCCAGGTGGCGTGTTTGACCGAGTAGTTGGGGCAGAAGGCCGCCGGTGAGTACAACTGCACCCCGGCCTTCTTCAACGCCTCCCGGTCAACCCCCTCCTCATAGCCGATCACCAGGTCGACCTTGTTCTCCAGGACGACCTCGGTGGAGACCTTGACGCCACCGGTTTCGATCTCGCTGGAGGCGACCGCCTGAATTGCGTTGTACCTGGCCTGCAGTTCCTCCTGACCGGTGCCGAAATTCTTGTCCCCGGCCCGCAGGGACAGCTTGTCCACCACTCCGAGGGCGTCGAGGTTCGGCAGGCCGGTGCCGTTGAGGATCAGGACCTTCTTCGGCGCGGCGTCGAAACGAAGCTTCTCTCCGCAGCTGTCCACCTCGGTGGGGAAACCGCCCTGCTGGGCGGCGCCCGGGGACGTCGTGGCAGAAGCACTGGCGCTCTGGGAGGCCCGTTCGGCTGCGGAGGTGCCGCAGGCGGTCAGAGCGAGGGCCATCGCGGCGATTGGAACAAGAAGTTTCTTCATGAATTCCTAGCTCTTTTCCGGGTTCACAGGCTGTGGCCCTGACGGCGGACCAACAACACGAGCCACGGGGCCCCGACAAGCCCTGTGACCACACCAATCGGGACTTCGGCCGGGGCGAACGCGAGACGCGCGAACGCATCGGCCCAGACGAGGAAGAGACCGGCAGCCAGCGCGGAACCGAGCACCAGGAAGCGGTGGGCGGGACCTATGAAGGATCTGACCAGGTGGGGCACCACAAGGCCGACGAAACCGATGCCACCCGCGGTGGCGACGGCCAGGGCGATGGCCGCGGACACCGGGATCAGCAGCAGGATGCGGGCCCGGGCCGGTTCGATGCCAACGGCTTGGGCGGTACGGTCGCCGCTGGCCAGGGCGTCGAGGATCGGACCGCACAGCACCATCAGCACCGTGAGCAGCAACGCCGCGACCGTGATCACGGGTACCGAATCCCAACCGACCCGGGCCAGCGACCCGAGGGTCCAGAACATGACCGAACGGGCGGTTTCCGGTGAGTCGGAGGAAAAAATTATGAGATTGGTCAGGGCCTGGAACCCGAACCCAACCCCCAGGCCTCCGAGGATCAGCTGCAGCGGCGACTGGGTGCGTCCCGCTATCGCCAGTACCAGCATGGTGGCCAGCAACGCCCCGGCGAAGGCCATCACCCCGACGACGGTGGCAACAGAAGCGCCGACAATGATGATGGCGAAGGCGGCACCGGAGGACGCACCCGCGCTGACCCCCAGCACGTAGGGTTCGGCCAGGGCGTTGCGGACCACGGCCTGCAACACCACGCCCGAGACCCCGAGAATCGCGGCGACCGCCACCCCGGCGATGATCCTGGGCAGCCGCGTGTCCCAGACGATGGCGTCGATGGAGCGATCCCACGTGATCTGGACATCAAGTCCCGGTATGTGGCTGGCCAGGACACCGATGACCTCATCCAAGGGCACGGCAGCGGCCCCTATTACAACCGTGAGGGCCGGTGTGAGAAGCAGCGCCAACGCCAGCAGCGCTAGGCGCAGTCCAACCCCGGTACGGGACCGGAAACGGGCGGTGCGAGACATTGGGCGGCTTTCCGTTAGGGGGCCGTTGCGCGCGGCCGGTTCGCTCGCCCCAGTCAGCATTCGGACTGCGGGATTCTCCCTCACCGTTGCGCGTCAGTCCCGGATTCTCACCGGGTTCCCTGACCAGGACGGGTTGATCGTAACAGAAGCCATGAACCGCCAACACCCCGGGGGAGGTAACTTCGATCAGGCCTGTTGCCCGGGCTGATCGCCCGGGCGTGGCTCCGGTGAGACAATGGCCCCATGTTGCAGGGAGACGACCGAAAGGCGCATCGGATAGCGCTGGATCACATTGAGGCGTCGCTGCTCAACGGGAAGTACAAGGTTGGGGCGAAACTGCCCCCGGAACGCGACCTGGCCAGGGAGCTGGGTGTGAGCCGCGGCGCGGTCAGGGAGGCCATCCGGGTGCTGCAGGCCCAGGGAATCCTGGAATCCCATCCGGGACCGGGGCGTGGCACCCGCATCATCTCCGGGCACACGGAGGCGCTGGGTCGTTTGTTCCGGCTGCACGTCGCGCTGTCCTCCACCTCGGCC
The DNA here is from genome assembly GCF_057238465.1 of Arachnia sp. Lineage (NCBI taxonomy): Bacteria > Bacillati > Actinomycetota > Actinomycetes > Propionibacteriales > Propionibacteriaceae > Arachnia > Arachnia sp. Next base: position 367,870 of record NZ_DBHHFZ010000001.1, on the reverse strand, counting down.
GCGGATTTGACGGATACCCGGGTGGCGCTGGAGCGCTCGACGGTGACCCTGGCGGCTCGTCACTGGGATGACGAGGCTCTCAACCGCATGGGCGAGCTGGTGGACCGGATGGATCAGGACACGGCCCTCGATTCCTTCAATGCGCTCGACACCGAGTTCCACGTCGAGATCGCCATCACCGCCCGGAACCCGTTCATCGGCGACCTGACCTCGGCCATCCGGGAGGCCCTGCGCGCCCCCATCCGGAACGCCTCCATGGCCATCGACGACTGGCAGGCCTTGCGCGACAACCTGTGCACCCAGCATCGCGGCATCTTCGAAGCGATCGAAAAACGCGACGGCGACGGTGCGGCCACCCTCATGGAGGAGCACATCCGCACCGCCTACCGCGCCCTCAAGCTGGGGATCTGAAAGTTCACACCAGCACCGCCACTGGCCTCGCGCCGTCACCGTCGGGACGGTACAGGGCGAGCAGTTCGCCCGCCGGGGAAAGGATCCCGGTCACTCCGGCGGGCACGGTCATGTCCAGGCGGCGTCCGAAACCCACGTCCGCGGCCCTTGCGGGATCCACCGTGACGCAGGGAAAGCTGCGCCTGGCAGCATCCGCCATGGACATCATCGCGGGGGGCTCCTCGCCCAGTTCTACGGCCACTGACAGGTCGTAATCACCGACCCGAGTGCGTCGGAGGGCGGTCAGGTGCCCGCCGACCCCGAGGGACTTCCCCAGGTCGCGGGCGATGGCGCGGATGTAGGTCCCGGAGGAACACTCGACGTCGATGTCCACGTCGAGGATGCCCTCCCCCGGGCGGAAGGCCAGCACGTCCAGACGGGTCACCTCCACCTCGCGCGCCTTCAGTTCCACAGCCATCCCGCGCCTTGCCAGGTCGTAGGCGCGTTTGCCGTTCACCTTGATCGCAGAAACCGCCGAGGGCACCTGTTGGATCCTGCCACGCAGCGAGGCGAGCGCCGGTTCCAGATCCTCCGGGACAATCCCGGATGCGTCAGCCACCGCTGTGATCTCACCGTCGGCGTCATCGGTCGTGGATCCCTGCCCGAGACGGACGGTGGCCAGGTAGCGTTTGTCGTGCAGGGCGAGGTGCCCCAGCAGCCGGGTTGCCCGGTTCACGCCGAGGATCAGCACCCCGGTGGCCATGGGGTCGAGGGTACCGGCGTGCCCGATCCTCCGGGTGCCGAGCAGCCGGCGGAGGCGCCCCACCACTTGGTGGGAGGTCACCCCCGCCGGTTTGTCGACGACTACGACACCGGATCCGGTGTTCACTCGTCCCCGTCGCCCGTGCGCGGTTTCCTGTAGGGGTCGGCATCACCCGCGAAGGATTTCCCCACCGCCTCGGCGGCAGCCTCGGCGTCCCGGGCCTGCGCCTTGGCCAGCAGGTCCTCAATGCTGCGGGCCGCCTCCGGGGTGGCGTCCAGCACGAAGGCGAGCGTCGGGGTGTGCCGCAGCTGGAGCTGCGACCCCACCGCCGTGCGCAACATGCCCGTGGCCGACGCCAGGGCAGCCGCGGTCCCCGCCCTGGCCGATTCGTCGCCCATGACCGTGTAGAACACGGTGGCCTCCCGGTTGTCGCCGGTGAGCCTCACGTCCGTGACGGTGACGAACCCCAGCCTGGGATCCTTGACCCTTCTTTCCAAGGTGGAAGCGAGAATCACCTTGATCTGATCCGCCAGCTTGGCGTTCCTGGGATTTGGCATCTGTCAGCTCCTGTCAGGACCTCTCGCGCTCGACCATCTCGAAGGTCTCGATGACGTCGCCGATGCGGATGTCGTTGTAGTTGCTCAGCGTCATGCCGCACTCGAAGCCCTCCCGAACCTCGGTGACGTCGTCCTTCTCGCGCCGCAGCGACGCGATGGAGGTTTCCGCCACCACCACGCCGTCGCGCAGCAGCCGGGCCTTCTGGTTCCGCTTGATGGAACCGTCGATGATCATGCAGCCCGCGATGTTTCCGAACTTGGAGGAGCGGAAGATCTCGCGGATCTCGGCCTGGCCGCGCACCTCCTCGGCGAAGATCGGTTTGAGCATGCCCTTGAGGGCCGACTCGATCTCGTCGATGGCGGCGTAGATGACCGAGTGGTAGCGGATGTCCACGTTCTCGCGGTCGGCGAGCTGGGCGGCATGGGCCGTGGCACGAACGTTGAAACCGATGATGACGGCCTTCGACGCCGCCGCCAGCGACACGTTGGTCTCGGTGATGGCACCGACACCGCGGTCGATGACGCGCAGGCTGACCTCGTCTCCGACGTCGATCTGCGAGAGCGCATCCTCCAAGGCCTCGACGGAGCCGGCCCCGTCGCCCTTGAGGATGAGCAGCAGTTCCTGGGTCTCGCCCTTCTGCAGCTCGTCGAACAGCTGGTCGAGGGTCTTGCGGCGGCTCGTCTTCGCCTGCTGCGCGGCACGCATGCGCGCCTCGCGCTTGTCGGCGATCTGCCGGGCCATCCGGTCGTCCTCGACGACCAGGAAGTTGTCGCCGGCCCCGGGAACCGAGGTCAGCCCCAGCACCTGCACGGGCATCGACGGCAGCGCCTCGTTGACGTTGTTGCCCTGGTCGTTGATGAGGGCACGCACACGGCCGTGCGCCGAACCGGCGACGATGGAGTCCCCGATCCGGAGCGTCCCGCGATGCACCAGCACGGTGGCGACCGGGCCACGTCCCTTGTCGAGGTGCGCCTCAATGGCCACCCCCTGGGCGGGCATGTCCGGGTTGGCACGCAGGTCGAGGGCGGCGTCAGCGGTCAGGATGATGGCCTCGAGAAGGCTGTCCAGGCCTTCGTGGGTGACGGCGGAGACGTCGACGAACTGCGTCTCGCCACCGTACTCCTCGGGCACCAGCCCGAACTCGGAGAGCTGGCCACGGACCCGCACCGGATCGGCGGTGGGTTTGTCGATCTTGTTGACCGCGACCACGACTGGCACATCGGCCGCCTTGGCGTGGTTGAGGGCCTCGATGGTCTGCGGCATCACACCGTCATCGGCCGCGATGACCAGCACCGCGATGTCGGTTGACTTGGCGCCCCGGGCACGCATGGCCGTGAACGCCTCGTGGCCGGGGGTGTCGATGAAGGTGATGGCGCGTTCCTCGCCGTCGACCTCGGTTTCGACCTGATAGGCACCGATGGCCTGCGTGATGCCGCCGGCCTCCCCCGCCACCACGTTGGTGTGGCGCAGCGCGTCGAGGAGTTTCGTCTTGCCGTGGTCGACGTGACCCATGACCGTGACAACCGGCGGGCGGGCCCTGAGGTCCTCCTCGCTGCCGATGTTCTCTCCGAACTCCAGGTCGAAGGATTCGAGCAGTTCACGGTCCTCGTCCTCGGGAGAGACCACCTCGATGTTGTAGTCCAGCTCGGCTCCCAGCACCTCGAGGGTGTCGTCGGCCACCGACTGGGTCGCGGTGACCATCTCACCCAGGTGGAACAGCACCTGCACCAGGGAGGCCGGCTCGACACCGATCTTCTCGGCGAGATCCGTCAGGGAAGCGCCGCGACGCAGCCGAACGGTCTGGCCGTCGCCCTTGCGGAGCCGCACACCACCGATGGTGGGGGCCTCCATCTGGTCGAACTCCTGCCTGCGCTGCTTCTTGGACTTGCGTCCGCGCCTGCCGCCGGCACCGCCGCGACCGAAGGCACCCTGGGTGCCACCACCACGGCCGCGACCGCCACCACGGCCCGGACCACCGGCCGGACCGCCCATCGGCGGACCACCGAATCCACCGCTGCTGGGACGTCCCTGCGCACCTGGGCGGCCACGCCCCGAACCACCGGAACGGCCCGAACCACGGACGGCCGCCTGGCCGAGGGTGGAGTTCTGGGTCTTGGGCATCATCGCCGGATTGGGGCGGGGCAGGCCGCCGGTGCCTCCGGGACGCGGCATCCGCTGATCGCCGCCCGGCCGGGAGCCCGAGTCACGCCGCTGCGAACCGGGGCGGCCGACACCCATCCCCTGGGAGACCGCGAACGGATTGTTACCGGGACGCGGAGTGCCGGGACGGCGTGCCGTGGAACCCGGGGTGGGTGCGGAACCGCCCGGGCGGGGCCCCGGCCGGGCACCGGGACGGGGCGTGGGGCCGTCCGAGGCCTTGGACGCGGGCCGGGTACCCCCGGGACGCGAACCCGTTCCGGGACGTGATGTGGTCCCGGGACGTGAGGAGCCGCCGGGACGCGGACTCGTTGGCTTGGGCGCCGCCCCCGGGCGGGGTGCTCCGGGTTTGGGACCCGGGCGGCCGGGGGAAGGCTTGGGACCCGGGCGTGCCGGCTCGGTCGGGGTGGGGGGAACCGCCGGGGTGGGGGTGGGCGCCCCGGGGGTTGCCACCGGCTTCGCAGCTGCAGGGCCGGAAGGGGTCCTGCCCTTGTTGGCCGAGGGACGCGGCGTCGGTTTCGCCGCGGAAGGTTTGGGGGCTGCGGGCTTGGCAGCAGGGGTTTCAGGTTTGGGCGCGAACGCTTCGCGCACCTTGCGCACCACCGGCGCTTCGAGGGTTGACGAGGCACTGGAAACGTACTCGCCCATTTCCGTGAGCTTCTTCAAGAGCTCTTTGCTTGTGATCCCGATCTCTTTCGCGATCTCGTGGACGCGGGGCTTGGCCACTACTCTCCTTCGTAAGGGCCATGAGCGCACGCGCGCGCCACTGGCCCACTAGCTGATTTGCTGGGTCATCTCATGTACTCATCGAGTGGTCATGAGCGTTAACTCACTTTCTGGGGGACGCGACCTGGAGGTCGCGCGTCAGGAATGGCCCCGTGGGTGCACGCAGGCCAACGAGGATTCTACCGCCCCCGCCGCTTCAGATGCCAACCGGAGGGGGCTGCGACAACCGGATGCGCAAAGACCCTGCCAGCACGGCACCCGGCCCGAACGCGCGACGCAGGGCCTGGCGTTTCTCCGCGAGCCGTAGACAACCCACGTGCAGGTAGGCGCCGCGCCCGGGGAGGCGGGGCCGTGTCGCATCCACGACCTCGTCGCCGATACGCACCAGACGCACCATCCGGGACTGGAGATCACGGTTCCGACATCCGATGCAGGTACGTTCCGGTTCCACGCCCCAAGCCTGTCACAACATCTCCCACGGTACCCGCAGGTTCACCACAGCCTCTTGACAGCCGCTCCCCCAACCCTTGTTCGGTGTGGCCGGAGGAGCCGGCCCGGAAAGGGAAACCAACGATGAAGAAACTTGTCGTCGGGGGCGCCGCCGTCCTCGCCACCGCGGGGATCGGCCTGGGTCTGACGCAATTGGCCAACGCGGATTCGAACTCCCCGAAACCCACCGAGAGCTCCAGCGTCTCCGTTGCGACGGGACAGGCGGGCAACCGGCAGGGCGGCTCCGTCGATGGGCAGCGCGGCGGCCCGGGCGGCGGCATGATGGGGTTGCGGGGTATCGACACCGCGGCGTTGGCCCAGAAGCTCGGTGTCGAGGAGTCCAAGTTGAACGAGGCGCTCCAGAGCCTCCGGCAGTCCCAGGGTCCCGGGGGTGCTCCCGGCCAGGGTCAGCTGTCCGGCAACGGCACCGGCCAAGCGACCGAGGGCGGCCAGGGACAGCTCCCGGCCGCCCCGCCCGGCGAGTCTGGAGCGGGTGACAGGGAAACGGAGATCGCGAAGGCTCTCGCCCAAGCGCTGGGGCTCGAGGAGTCGACGGTGACCACCGCCATCCAGGAGGTCAGGACCGAGGCGAACAAGAAGGTCCTGGATCAGGCCGTCTCCGAGGGGAAACTCACCCAGGCGGAGGCCGATGCGGTTGCGAAGGCCGCCGCGTCGGGAATCGCCGAGGTCCGCGGCGCGGGTGGCGGACCCCGGTGATCCCCGGGGTCAGGAATCGGTGGACTCCACGTCGGGTTGGATGTCGATCCGCCACCCCGTGAGCCTCGCCGCCAGTCGCGCGTTCTGCCCCTCACGCCCGATTGCCAGCGAAAGCTGGTAATCGGGCACGATGGCGCGGCAGGCGTGCGCGGCCTCGTTGGTCACGGTGACGGACAACACCTTCGCGGGGGACAGCGCCGCGGCGACGAAACGCCGGGGGTCCTCGGACCAGTCGACGATGTCGATCTTCTCGTCGCTGAGTTCGTTCGTGACGGCCCTGACCCGCTGCCCCATGGGTCCTATGCAGGCTCCCTTGGCAGAGACGTCGGGATTCTTGCTCGCCACCGCGATCTTGGACCGGTGACCGGCCTCGCGGGCCACCTCCTTGATCTCCACCACGCCCTGGGCGATCTCCGGCACCTCCAGTGCGAACAGCTTGCGAACCAGGTTCGGGTGGGTGCGTGAGACGACCACCTGCGGACCCCGCAACTCGCGCCTGACCGAGACCACGTAGACCTTGAGCCGTTTGCCGTGCGGGTATTCCTCCCCCGCCACCTGCTCCGCCTGCGGCATGATGGCCTCGAGGGAACCGAGATCGACCCGGACGGCACGGGAATCGCGATCGGCCTGGATGACACCGGTCAGGATGTCCCCCTCCGTACCGGAGAAGTGCCCGTATTTCTGATCGTCCTCCGCCTCCCGGATCCGCTGGAAGATCACCTGGCGGGCCGTCGCCGCGGCGACCCGCCCGAAATCGTCGGGGGTGTCGTCGTAGAAACCGATGACATTGTCGTCATCATCGAACTCGGGTGCCAGGACCGCCACCCTCCCGGTTTTGCGGTCGATCTCGACCTTCACCCCGCGAAGCGGATTGTCGGTTTTCTGGTAGGCGTTCAGCAGGGCGTCCTCAAGGGTTTTGATGAGGTAGTCCATCGGGATTTCCTTGTCGCGCTCAATTGCGCGCAGGGCTGCCAGGTCGATGTCCATGTCAGACCTCCTCCTCGTTTCCGGCTTCCTCGCCCGGCAGGGCGAATTCCTTCGGGGGGTTGAGCTCCACCTGCACCTGCGCCTTGCGCACCTGTTCGAACGGCACCTCGCGCCTGGTGCCGTCGACATCCAGTTCCACCTCGGTGTCGGTGACGCGCAGGATACGTCCCGTGCACTCCCCCTCCGTCAGGCTCAGGCGAACGAGCCGGCCCCGGTTGCGGCGGTAGTGTTTTGCCTCGGTCAGGGGTTTTCCGACGCCCCGGCTGGTCACCTCCAGGGTGTAAGAGGCATTGCCCACGACGTTCGAGGCGTCAAGAGCAGCCGATATTCGCGCCGATGCGGCGGAGATGTCATCCAGTACTGGGCCACACCCACGCGGTCCATCGCCATCGACGGTGATGCGCAGCAGGCGTCGCTTTCCGATTGGGGTCACTTCGAGGTTGTCCAACTCCAGCCCGGCTTCCGCCAGGATGGGCTCGACGAGCACCGCGAGCTGTTGTTCTTGCATGAAGGCTCCGATTCGGTTGTGGGCTCGGTTGTGGGAGCAATCCTACGTGGCGCGGAAGCTAGACTTCGGCTCATGCCCCTGACCCGCCGTCATCTGTTTGCAGGACTGGGAGCCCTGGTATTCACCTCCTGCGCACCTGAGCCAATGGTGGACAAACTTCCCATCGCCCCACCCAAACCAACCCAGGATCCGGGCGTGTCGGCGCTCTCAGCGGCAGTGACGGAACTGTCCGGGGCGGTCTCCCGGCAGTCCGATCCGTGGCGTGCCGCCGCCCTGGCCCAGACCTCCGCCTGGCAGGGACGTCTGCTGGCGACAGATCCCCTCGTCGGTGGTGAGCCGGTGTTCCCGGAGGCCTCGCCGTCCCCGTCCGCCTCGCAGGGCAGCGACCCGAGCGCCGATCTGACTGCCGCCACGAAGCTGGTGCTGGATGCAGCCACGAAGGTGCTCGGAGAGACACGGAACCAGCCCATGAGGCTGCTTCATCTCTCGGTCCTCCTGGCCGCCAAGGGCCTTGCGAATCCGGATTCACTTCCCGGCGAGGCCACGGGCGAGCCGTACCAGTACCAGGACATCACGGACAAGACCGCGCTCGGTACCGCGCTCACCCACGTCTGGGCGCTGTTGCAGGCCCTCGAGAAGGGACTGGGTTTCACACCGTCGAAGGACCCCCAGCACGCAGCCCTGCTGGCGCGGCACACCGAACTGAAGGGGCTTCGTGACCGGTTGATCGCGGCGCTGGGAACCGAACGGCCCCGCCAGGACGGGCACTACGAACTTCCGGTCATCACGGACGCGGCCACCCTCCAGACCGCCCGGGCGGAGTTGGAGCTGAAGCTGTTGAACGGCCTCGCGGGAGTGGTGGCCGCGGCCGGTGAGAAGGACTGGCTGGACGAGGCCCTGGCCCAGGTTCCCCGCGTCCAGGCGCTGGGCGGAAGGCTTCCGGCCTGGCCGGGCTGGGTGAACTCCTGACCCGGACGGGTTCAGCCTTCGGTGAGTTCCCGGACCGCAGCGACGGCATCGGCCACCGGCACCTCGCGTTTCTCCCCGGTGCGGCGGTTTCGGACCTCGACCAGCCCACCGGCAAGGCCCCGCCCGATCACGACGGCAACGGGCATTCCCAGCAGCTCCGCATCGGTGAACTTCACTCCGGGACTGGCCTTGCGGTCGTCGTAGAGGACATCAAGCCCGAGATCGGAGAGTTTCCCGGCCAGTTCCTCGGCGGCCTGGAACATTTCCTGGCCCTTGCCGGTGACCATTACCTGCACCTGGTAGGGAGCCAGTTCCACCGGCCACGAGAGCCCCTTGTCGTCGCAGGTGCCCTCCGCGACGGCAGCGACGAGACGGGAGATGCCGACTCCGTAGGAACCCATGGTCACGGTCACCAGTTTGCCGTTCTGGTCGAGAACCTTCAGGCCCAGCGCATCGGCGTACTTGCGGCCGAGCTGGAAGATGTGACCCACCTCGATGCCGCGTTCCAGGCTGAGGGGACCGGAGCCGTCAGGGGCGGGATCGCCCTCACGCACCTCGGCCACGTCGATGACGCCGTCGGGGGTGAAGTCGCGGCCCGCGACCAGGTGCATGACGTGGCGGTCCTGCTGATCGGCGCCCGTCACCCATTCGGTGCCGGTGACGACCCGGGGGTCGACGAGGTATCTCACCTTGGAGGGTGACTTCTCCCCCAGCGCACCGGGGCCGATGTAGCCCTTGACCAGCGACGGGTGGGCGGTGAAGTCGGTCTCCTCGAAGGGGGCGGCATCGGCGGGGGCCAGGGCGGCGGCGAGACGTCTGGCGTCGACCTCGCGGTCGCCCGGCAAACCAACCACCAACGGCCAGGTCTTCCCGTCGGGCTCGGTGACCTTGAGCACCACGTTCTTCAGGGTGTCGGCGGCGACCCATTCCCGGTCATCACGGGGATGGGTCGTGTTGAGCACATCCAGCAGGGATGCGATCGTCGGGGTCCCGGGGGTGTCGATGACGACGGCTTCAGGCACACCGCTGAAGTCGACGGGGGGAGGCGGGGTGACCTTAACGGCCTCCACGTTCGCGGCGTAACCTCCGGGGGAACGCACGAAACTGTCCTCCCCTGCGGGCAGCACGGCCTGGAACTCCTCGGAGGCGGAACCGCCCATGGCCCCGGATGTGGCCTTCACGATCACGTATTCCAGGCCGAGACGGTCGAAGATGCGGATGTAGGCGTCACGGCAGGCCCGGTAGCTGGCCTCGAGGCCCGCATCATCAATGTCGAAGGAGTAGGCGTCCTTCATGACGAATTCGCGTCCCCTGAGCAGCCCGGCGCGGGGGCGGGCCTCGTCGCGGTATTTCGTCTGGATCTGGTAGAGCATCAGGGGCAGGTCCTTGTAGGAGTTGCACAGATCGCTCACCAGGAGGGTGAACATCTCCTCGTGGGTGGGGCCGAGCAGCATGTCATTGCCCCGGCGGTCCTGCAACCGGAACAGGTTATCCCCGTACTCGGTCCAGCGGTTGGTGACCTCGTAGGGATCGCGGGGCAGCAATGCGGGGAACCGCACCTCCTGGGCCCCGGCGGCCTCCATCTCCTCCCGCACGATGCCCTCGATCTTCTGCATCACCTTCAGACCGAGCGGCAACCACGAGTACACCCCCGGCGCGACGCGACGGATGTATCCCGCCCGGACCAGCCACCGGTGGCTGGCGACCTCGGCATCCGCCGGGTCTTCGCGCAGGGTCCGAACGAACAACTGGCTGAGGCGCGTGATCACAGAGGTTCCTTCCTGTCCGAGACGGGAGAACTCTACCGCCCGGTTGCCCCGATCCGGTCATGTTCCGGGGCAACGACCAGGACGTCTCGTCAGTAGTGAACCGTTGACAACGACCCGACCTCCTGGAATCCCAGCCGCTCGTAGAGCCGGATGGCGGGGGTGTTGAAATCGTTCACGTAGAGACTGATGACCGGATGGTGTTCCTGGGCCTGGGTCAGCATTCCGGACAGCAGCGCCGCCGCCTGTCCCCTGCCCCGCAGCGACGGCTCCAGCCACACCCCCTGGAGCTGCGCGTGATCCCCTACCCTGGGACCCAGGTCCGCCTTGAACACCACCCGGCCGTTGTCCACCACACCCCAGGCATCCCTCGACCTGAGACGCTCCTTCACGTGGGCGTCGTACCCCGGTCCGTGTTTGTAGGGGGAGGCCCCTATCTCGTCGGTGTACATGGCGATGGATGCCGCCAGGTAGGAGTCGAAGTCCCGGGTGGTCAGTTGCCGCACACGCGGGTCGGGAACCACCAGCGGCGGGCCCGTGAGCGCCATCAGGGGCTGGCGCTGCCTCACGTTCACCACGTTCATCCAGTCACCGCGGAATCGAGTGGTCAATCCCAGGTACAGGCCGAGCGCCATCATGCTCGGGCCGAGGATGGACGCGCAATGGCGCCTTTCCCCGACTGCACTGACGAAGGCGGGAATCGCCTCCGGGTCGACACCGGCGGGAAACAGCGTGCCGCCGTCCATGCAGACCGCTGTCAGCTGCCCGTCCCGTTCGAAGCCGTGGAAGAGCCCGAGCACGTTTTCGTCGACACCGTACTGGTGCAGTTTGTGGGTCAGGAAGAGATTCTCGACGGGGCGCTGCAGAAGGAACTCCTGAATGGCCCACAGGTCCTGTGGGCCAAGGGTTCGCAGCCTCGTCGTCATGTCAGGAAACCGATATCTGGGGCTCACCCACCTCGTTCATCTCGGCCGCGATCCGGTGGGCCTCGGTGAGGAGGGTTTCCACGATCTGATCCTCCGGGACGGTCTTGATGACCTCGCCGCGCACGAAGATCTTGCCCTTCCCGTTGCCGGAGGCCACACCCAGGTCGGCCTCACGGGCCTCGCCGGGACCGTTCACCACGCATCCCATGACGGCCACCCGCAGCGGGGCCGTCATGCCCTCCAGGCCCTTCGTCACCTCTTCCGCGAGGGTGTACACGTCCACCTGGGCGCGTCCACACGACGGGCAGGAGACGATGTCCAGTTTCCGGGGCCGCAGGTTGAGGGATTCCAGGATCTTGGTGCCGACCTTGACCTCCTCGACGGGCGGAGCGGACAGAGAGACCCGAATGGTGTCGCCGATACCCTCGCTGAGCAGCGCCCCGAAGGCCACCGACGACTTGATGGTGCCCTGGAAGGCCGGACCGGCCTCCGTCACACCCAGGTGCAGGGGGTACTCGCACGCCTCCGCGAGCAGTTCGTAGGCGCGAACCATGACCACGGGATCGTGGTGTTTCACGGAGATCTTGAAGTCATGAAAACCCACCTGCTCGAACAGGGAAGCCTCCCACATCGCCGACTCGACGAGCGCCTCCGGCGTGGGTGACCCGTACTTGGCCAGCAGCCGCTTGTCGAGGGATCCGGCATTGACGCCGATTCGCAGCGACACCCCGGCCTCGGTTGCCGCCTTGGCGATCTCCGCGACCTTGTCGTCGAACTGTTTTATGTTGCCGGGGTTGACGCGCACCGCGGCGCAGCCCGCGTTGATGGCGGCGAAGACGTATTTCGGTTGGAAGTGGATGTCGGCGATCACCGGTATCTGCGATTTCATGGTGATGATCGGGAGCGCCTCCGCGTCGTCGGCGCTGGGAACCGCGACCCTGACGATGTCGCAGCCGGCGGCGGTGAGCTCGGCTATCTGTTGCAGTGTGCCGTTGATGTCGGTGGTCTTGGTGTTGGTCATCGACTGCACGGAAATCGGTGCGTCGCCTCCCACATGGATTGACCCGACCTTGATCTTGCGGGTTTTCCTACGGGGCGCGAGCACCTTCGCAGGTGCTGCGGGCATGCCAAGGCTCACAGTCATGAGGCCAGATTACTAACCACCGGACATTGGGGTTGAATATCCGTGTGAAGACCCTCATTCTCGGCGGCACCAAAGAGGGCCGCGACCTGGCAGAGCTTCTCGTGGCGGACGGTCACGAGGCCATCACTTCCTTGGCCGGACGGGTTCGCAAACCGGCCCACATAGCAGGCGAGGTGCGGGTCGGCGGTTTCGGTGGCGTGAGCGGACTGGCCGACTGGCTGGTGGGCAACGGGATCGACCGGGTGATCGACGCCACCCACCCCTTCGCCGAACGGATCAGCGCCAATGCCGTGGCGGCCTGCCGGAGGACCGGGACACCGCTGCTGCGGATCTCCAGGCCCAGCTGGGCCTCGCACCCGCTGGCCGGCACCTGGACCTGGGTGGACTCCCACGACGAGGCGTCCCGGGAAGCCGCCGGATACGAGAAGGTGCTGCTGACGGTCGGCAAACAGTCGCTGGACCATTACCGGAACCTGCCGGACGTCGCGGCCCGCATGGTGGAACTCCCCGAGGAGCCGCTTCCCGGCTCGTGGCGGCCACTGCTGGAACGCGGCCCGTTCACCGTCGACTCCGAGAAGGAACTGCTGCGCGATCTGGGGGTCGATGTGTTGGTCACGAAGGACTCGGGCGGTTCCCTGACCGAGGCGAAACTGACCGCCGCCGCCGACCTGGGGGTGCGGGTGATCATGGTGCGCCGCGCCCCTGTCCCGAAGGACGTGCCGCAGGTGGCGACCCCGCGGGAAGCCCTCGCGTGGGTCAACAGGACTTCATGACCCCGGTTCGCATGAGGTCGATCAGCACAGGCATGGCGGATGACGGATTGGGCCCCACCCTTCCAGCGGCCAAGTCGGGATCTGCTCTGCGAGCCCTCTCCACTGCCTGTGGGTGATTGTGGATCGGGAAACGCCGGTTGAGATGCTTGCCGGACATGATGTCTTCTTTCCTCACGCGCCGATCCAGTTCCTTGGTTCCTTCAACAGATCTCAGGTCGGTCACGTGCCACACCAGCCAGACCTCAAATTTGAGATTGCTGACAAGAACCTTGATGCCGTCTCGCGACGCTTCTCTGAGACATTCATCGAGGTCGGTGTGCTGGTCCACGTCGAGCAGCAGACAGCACCAGTCGAATGGTTCTGAGTTTCGCTTTGCCTGTTTCACCTCCTTGCGTGCACGACTGAGAACCCGCATGGGGGACTGCCCGACCCCAACCGTCTTCACGCTGACCTGTCCGCCACGAAAGTGCCGTTTGAGCATATCGACATACTGGGGTTCCGTACAGGTTCCCTCGGTCACCACCAGTCCTCGCTTACGCAGTGCCCGCTTGGGACGCCGAGCAGCCATCAGCCCGCGTCCTGAACCGCGGATGGTTCCCCATCAAGGTCAAGCACCCGCCCCAGGAAACTGGGTGCCAGCGAGGGAACCCCGCCATAGCGGCCGCTCAAGTAGCGTTTCGCCACATTGGCTCCCTTGTGACGGGGGAAATCAGCAAGTGAGTACAGCTCGCTGGCCCCGTCGTTCCCCTTCTCCGTCAGCCAGATCTGCTCCGGCTCCAACTTCACGCTGCTCTGCGGGGATATCAGATAGGAGTCGTGCGTGGTACAGATCAGCTGGGCCCCAAGAGGGTTCTTCTGTTCATCCGCGAAGAACCCGATCAACATCTCCACCAGATGGGGATGAAGACTTGAATCGATTTCATCGACAACCAGCACGCCCCCCTGCTGAAGGGTCACCACCGCTGGGACCACCAGCGCGAGCCAAGCCACGGTTCCTGCGCTCTCTCGCTCGAGGGACAACCTTCCCGGCCGCGACCCATCCCCCTGATGCTCGAACCAGAGATTTCTCACCACATCGTCCAAGAAGCCGGGGAAGTCCTCTTCACTCTTGACGAGGTCGCCGGCACCAAACAGTTTCTGCTGCGCCAAGTTCAGATGCCGCTGGACCTCCAGCAGTTCGGGCGGAAGCACTTCTTCATCAAGACCGGCATCGACAATACCGATATCCGCCATCTGCAAGAGAGAAACAACATATTCCCTGGAAGATTCTCCGGCACCCTCAGGGCTCAAAAGTATTTCTGCCAAGTTCTTGGCCGTGCTGCGTCTATGGTCTTCACCAAGCGGCAGCACCATGACGCCTCCCAGAAGCCCACCGGCAATCTTTTCCAGACCTCCCCGCCCCAGTTGCAAAGCCCTACTGAGTACAAGCTCACGCTTGGCGACCGGCCCAATCGGCCCAAGATCCGGGTGCAATTTCACCGTTCCGGTGGAGTCTCGCAGCAACAGACGCCTGCGACGAGCACCGGGGAGATCGAACAACGACTCACTCACCACTCCTTCGTCGTCAATCTCGAAGCGATACTGGTGGCGCACCCCATCGAGCACGAAATCAAAAGCGAATTCGCTGCTGGCTGACATGCTGGAATCATCCAGCGCAAAGGCATCCCGCGGCATCGTTTTCTGGTTCAGCCACCCCGAAGCCGACATCTTGATGGCGGACCTCGCGTACCACAGGGCATCGACGATCGCCGACTTGCCAGATGCATTCGCCCCCAGGATCGCCGCCACCGGGTAGGTCTGGTCCTGCCAGGTTTCCCCCTCTCTGGGACGGAGGGTGCGGAAGGACGGCCTGGTGAGGTCCAGGACGGCTTCGTCGCGCAGGCTGCGATGGTTCCGCACAGAGAAACTGAGTAGCAGCATAACGGCATCCTACGCCGGAACCAGCTGTCGAGCGTAAAATTTACGCAGAACGCTCCTTTCAAGGCTATTCGCAGTTGGCCGCGGCGCCTTGACTGGCCAAGTGGAGTTGCCACGCCCGGGTGGGTACCATGCAGCAGGATACGGGTTTGGCAGTGCTGGTTGTTGCGGTATCACACCCCGGCACCAAAGAACGTTCCACAGGTGGCGACCCCGCGGGAAGCCCTCGCATGGGTCAATGAAGCACCCGCATGACAAGCCCCGGGGAGGGCGCGGGGCATGCACTGAGAGGACACGCCGCCATGAGCTTCAACACTCGGTTTGCCCTCACCGACCAATATGCGCATACTTATATTCATGCCCAGCAAGAACGTGTACGTCGCCGAGTCCGACCTGCCCATGTTCGAGCGGGCATCTCACCTGGCCGGTGGGATGTCGGCCGCCGTCGCCGCGGGTTTGAGGCTGTACCTGGCGCAGCATGAGAAGAACCGGGAAGGAGCGGGCATGGAAACCATTGAACTCAAGGTGGACGACGGTGGCGTCGTGAGAACGAAACGCTTCTCCGGTCGGCTCTTGCTCCGCCGGAAGCAGAACGAGGGACTGCGCACACGCACCTTCAGCGTCTACGCCACGGCGCGTGGGCAGTATGCCGTGCACACACGCGACGAGCCGGACTGGTCCAGGATGTCCGCCGAGGACGACAACTCCCCCCTGTGGGAGAACCAGGAAACCTGGGAAGGCGAGTGGTGGAACACGAAACACCGTGAGCTGCACGTCTTCCGGGACATCACCGGAATGCGCGGCGAGATGCCTGACTACCTGATCGACGAGATCGAGCGAGCGGAATCCCAACCCATGGTCGAGGATCTGGACATCTGACCGGCTGTACCGACCGGAGACGGCCTCGGCGCGTTCCTCAGGCCCCGAGACCCGCGACCTCCCCGATGATCGTGACGGCCGGGGGACGCACTGCCTCCGCCTTCGCGATCTCCGCGATCTCACCGACGGTGGAGCGCAGCACCCGCATCTGGGGCAGGCCGGCGTTCTCCACCATGGCCGACGGGGTTTGCGGATCCAGGCCGGCCTCGATCAGGCGTTCGGTGATCCGGGGCAGGTGGAGCACCCCCATCATGATCACGAGGGTCATACCGGAACCGGCCAGGCGATCCCAGTCGATGTCGCAGCGTTCGTCGCCCGGGGGAACGTGTCCGCTGACCACGGTGTAGCCCTGCGTGATGCCGCGTTGGGTGACCGGGATCCCCGCCAGCCCGGCACCGGCGATGGACGAGGAGACACCGGGCACGTAGCTGACGGGAACGCCCGCGGCGACACAGGCCAGCCATTCCTCGTAGCCGCGTCCGAAGACGAACGGATCGCCGCCCTTGAAGCGCACCACGACCCTGCCCGCCAGGGCCTGCTCGACGAGGATCTCGTTGATCCTTTCCTGCGGGGTGAACTCGCCGCGCGGAATCTTCCCGACGGGAATGATCTCCGCATTCTTCCCGGCCTCGGCCAGGAGGGCCTCCGGGACCAACCGGTCGGTGACGATCACATCGGCGTCGCGCAGGGCCTTCAACCCGGCAACCGTGATCAGGTCCGGATCGCCCGGACCGGCACCAACGAGAACGACACGACCGCTCATTCCATCTCCTTGCCCAGCGCGTCGATCAAACGGGCCCGAAGCCCGGGTTCAGGAACGCGCACCCTGAACCATTCAGAATCCAGCCCCGGGAAGGTATCACCTCGACGCACCCCGAGCCCACACGCCCTCAATTTCTCACGCAGCCCGGCCGGTCCCCGGACCAGCAGGAACGGGGCATCGGAATCGACGACGTGCAACCCCAGGGCCCGCAGATCCGCGGTCAGGGCGTCACGGTCATCCCGGAGTTCTTCCTGCCAGCGTTGCGTCTCGGAGCGCGCCCTGTCGGAGCAGACCGCGCGGATGGCCGCCAGCGCGGGACTCGATACCGCCCAGGGAGTTTGAATCCGCCGGAGAGCCGCGATCAGGGTGGGATCGCCGATGACGTAGCCGACCCGCAGCCCCGCCAGCCCCCAGGTCTTGGTGAGCGAGCGCAGCACGAGCACCCCGGTCAGGTCACCACCGAGCAGCGACTGCGACTCCCCCGGCACCGCGTCCATGAACGCCTCGTCGACCACCACCACCCGGCCCGGCCTGATCAGCCGCCTGATCTGATCGGCGGGATGCAGCACCCCGGTCGGGTTGGTCGGGTTCCCGACGAACACCAGATCGGCCGCCTCCGGGACCCGTTCCACATCCAGCCGGAATCCGTCCTCCGGCCAGAGCAGTACCCGTTGCGGCACCACCCCCGCGGCTCGAAGCGCGGCCTCGGGTTCGGTGAACTGCGGATGGATCACCGCGGGATGCCGGTGCCGCAACCCGCGGGCGACGAGGGTGAACGCCTCCGCCACCCCGGCGACGGGCAGCACGCAACCCGGTTCGGTCCCGTGCCATGCGGCGAGCACGTCGATGGTCTCCCCTGTTTTCGGGTAGGGAGCCAGTTCCACGGCCCCGAGCTCCGTCAGCAGCCACTGCGGAGGGGACGTCAGACGGACGTTCACGGCCAGGTTCTCGATGCCGTCCGCGAGTTCCGCATCGCCGTGGTGGTCCAGGTCGAAGTCCCCCGGGGATGCGGCACTGCGCGGCACGATTCCCGCACCTGCTGCGGGGTCCGGCCGGTGGGCGTGGACCGCATCGGCGAACCTCTGGGCCAGCTGGGGATGCCCGGCCCAGTGAACGTGCAGATAGGAGGCGTGCACATTGCCCCGGGTCCAGCCGTCGGTCCTGGGCCCGTCGGGGGTCTCCCAGGCCCAACCGGGTTCGCTGCCGGGCGGGAACTGGGTCGTGGTGCGGTGGAACTCGTGTCCGGTGATCTCCTCTCCGGACCGCGCGTAGAAACCGTCCCGGGTCGTAGTGGCTCTCCGGTACCCGAGGGTCAGTCGCGGACCCATGGCCGCCACCCCGGGAATCGCCCCGACCATGCCGGTGGCGTCGACGCTGCCGGACAGGTACAGCATCCCGGCGCACTCCGCCACCACCGGCCCCCCGGAGGCCACGAAGTCCGCGATCTCCCGACGCAGATCGGCCCGTGAGGCCAGGGCTGCCGCGTGAACCTCGGGAAACCCTCCCCCCAGGTAGATGCCCGCGGTGTTCTCCGGCAGCCGGTCGTCGACGGCGGGGTCGAAAACCTGCACCCGGCAGCCCGCGGCCTCGAGCAGTTCCACGGTCTCCGGGTAGCGGAACGTGAAGGCCCTGCCACCCGCGACCGCAACCACGGGCCTGCGTTCGCTCGGGGGGGTGACCTCAGCAGCCGGGTTCCATGCGGTGGCGTCCAGTTCCGGGGCGGACCGCGCCACCGCGATCAGCGCATCCAAGTTGATGTGCGCGCCGACCTGGGAGGCCAGCCGTTCCATGGTCGCGTTCGCATCGGCCCGTTCCTCCACGGGAACCAGTCCGAGGTGCCGCGAGGGCGCTTCGATGGAGGTGTCTCGGGGCAGTACCCCGAGGATCGGCAGCCCCGTTCTTTCAAGGGCGGACAGCACCTCGTCGCGGTGCCTCGGAGAGGCCACCTTGTTGACGATCACCCCCGCGAAGTTCAGCGCGGGGTCGTAGTGGGTCAGACCGAGCGCGACCGCGGCGACGGAACGCGAGGTGTGGGAGGCGTCCAGGCACAGCACTATCGGGGCATCGACGAGTGTGGCGACATGCGCCGTCGATCCGAAACCGCGGGTGCCGAGCTGCCCGTCGAACAGGCCCATCACGCCCTCGATCACGGAGATCTCGGCTCCCCGGGCGCCGTGGGCCAGCAGGGGCACCACCCGCTGCTCCCCCACCAGGAACGGATCCAGGTTGCGCCCCACCCGTCCCGAGGCGAGCGCGTGGTAACCCGGGTCGATGAAATCGGGACCCACCTTGAAACCCTGGACCGCCGTCCCGCGGGCGGCCAGCGCCGCGATGATCCCGGTCGTGATGGTGGTCTTGCCCTGCCCCGACGCCGGAGCGGCCACGACGAAACGGGGAAGGCTCACCATTCGATCCCCCTCTGGCCCTTCTGACCCTCGTCGAAGGGGTGTTTGATCTTGGTCATGTTCGTGACCAGGTTCGCCACTTCCAGGACCGGTTCGGGGCAGCGGCGTCCAGTGATGACGATGTGCTGGAACCCGGGCCGGTTCGTCAGGGTCTCCACCACCTCGTCGACGTCGATCCAGCCCCATTCCATCGGGTAGGTGAACTCGTCGAGGACGTAGAGCCCGTGGGTCTGCTCCGCCAGTCGGCGTTTCACCTCCCCCCAGCCGTCACGGGCGGCCCGGGCGGGATCATCCTCGGAGGTCTTTCGAGCCCAGGACCATCCGGACCCCATCTTGTGCCATTCGACGGCACCTCCCTGGCCGGTTTCCTCGTGCAACTTCCCCAGGGCCTCGAAGGCGGCCTGTTCGCCGATCCGCCACTTCGCCGACTTCACGAACTGGAAGACCCCAATACTCCATCCCTGGTTCCAGCCGCGCAGCGCCAGCCCGAAGGCCGCCGTGGACTTTCCCTTTCCCTCGCCCTGGTTGACGATCACCATGGGCCGGTTCCTGCGCTGCTTGGTGGTAAGCCCGTCGTCGGGCACGGTTTCCGGGTTTCCCTGGGCCATCAGGCCACCTCCTCGGTCTGTCGGCTGCGGCGAACCGCATCGGTGAGAGCCTGAACCAGGCTGGGTTTCTCACCTCGCGTGAAGGTGCCGCCGACCGCTGGGAAATTGCTGGCCGGGCTCAGGGCATGCGCCATGTCCTCGGCACCGAATGCCGCGGTGAATGGGAGCTTCATGTGATTGGGGTATGCCTTCCTGTGGGTCCGCGCCCACGTCGCAGTTGGCTGGGTCGATGGCCTGGCTCACCCTCACCATGGGGTTCACAGTGGCGGGACCGCTGCGGATTCTCACCGCATTCCGCGCCCAGCGGCCCCATTGTTCCACAATCTGGATAAGCTCTCTCATCGTGATTGATGTCGTTGGTGTGCCCGCGTCCGGGCTCGACGAGTTGCCCCCGAGCCTGCGGGAGCTGGTGTCCTCGGCGCCTGTCGTGGTGGGTGGCGCCAGGCACCTGGAGATGCTTCCCGATCCGTCGCGTGGTGTTCCGTGGCCCAAGCCGCTGCGCGCCGGGGTGGCGGAGCTGTTCGGGGAACTCGGTGATGACGTGGTGGTGCTGGCCTCCGGTGACCCTCTGCTGTCCGGGGTGGGGACCACCCTGATGGAGGTGCTGGGAGCGGAACGCATCCGGGTGCATCCCGCGCTGTCGTCGGAGACCCTCGCACGCTCCCGGATGCTGTGGCCAGCGGAGACTGCCACCTGGGTTTCGCTGATCGAACGCGATCCTCGACACGTGCTGACGTTGGCCGCCCCCGGCGAACGGGTCATAGCCCTGTCCGCGGATCAGACCACCCCGGGTGAGCTGGCGCGGGCCCTGGTGACGGCGGGCTGGGGAAGTTCGGCCATGACTGTGCTCGGCGACCTCGGCACGCAGAGGGAGTCCCGGCAGGACTTCACTGCGGAAACCCTCGCCGCACACCAGGAGGAGCTGCCGCGCCTGAACGTGGTGGCCATCGAGTTCGGCACCGGAACTCATCCGATGGTCGTCGGGCCGCTGCTGCCCGACGGAGTCTTCGCCAACGACGGACAGCTGACGAAACAACCAATCAGGTTGCTGGCCCTGGCGGCGCTGGCGCCGGCACGAAACCAGGTGCTGTGGGATGTCGGGACGGGGTCGGGAAGCATCGGGATCTCCTGGTGTCGCAGCGCCCCCGGCACCCGCGCCGTCGCCTTCGAGAAACGCGGTGACCGCGCCGCCCGGGCCTGCGACAACGCGGCCCGCCTCGGGGTGGCGGACCGTTTCGAGGTGCGGGTGGGCGACGCCCTGACCTTGATGTCCGATCCGTCACTGCCCGTCCCGGATGCCATCTTCTTCGGTGGGGGCGCCAACGCGGAAACCTGCGAGACCGCACTGACCGTGCTTCCCGCCGGGGGTCGGCTGGTGATTCATTCGGTCACCCTGGAGACCGAGGTTCTGCTCGCCGATTTGCAGGCCCGTCTCGGCGGCGAGTTGATGAGGATCTCGTTCGAGACCGCGAAACCCCTCGGGTCGTTCCGCGGCTGGCAACCGGCACGTACCATCACCTGCTATTCGTTGATCAAATAGACCTCATGCCCGTTCATCTCCTCGGCGCCTGACCAGGTGCCGCCGGTTTGCTGAACCCGCATGACACCGAGCCGCTGTTCAACGAAGTGAACTGCCCGCCACAATTCTTTCTCGCCCCCGACCGCCAGGGCCGCGCGAGGCCTAGGATCATGCCATGAGGAGCGTTCGGGCCCGCGGCGAGCGCGGCGCCATCACGGTGTGGACGGCGGTCGCGCTGATCGGTTTCATTCTGATCGTCGGGATCGGGGTGGATTTCGCGGGACAGGTCAGGGCCACACAGGAGGCCCGTGGTGTCGCGGCGGAGGCCGCCCGGTCGGGAAACCAGCACCTGCGGATGACGGACGGGCGTCTGAGGCCCGACCCAGCGGTCGCGAAAAAAGCGGCCGAGAACTACGTGGCGGCGTCCCGGTTCCACGGCACGGCCCGGGTGATCGGCGATGACATCGTCGAGGTGGAGGTGACGGGGGAATACACCTGCGTGTTCCTGAAAGCCATCGGGATCACCACTCTCCCGGTCCGGGCGAAGGGCACCTCCGAACTACATCATTCCTCCTAGAAACCCCGAGAGGACACCGCTGGCCCTGCCGCTGCTCATCCGACCGGTCAACGGTTTTCCACGCGCCAAATTGCTCCCCGGAAATCGCAGATGAAGATCAGCCATGGTGATCACCCCGAGGACACACCAAGGCTTGCTCAAAACCACCCTCAACCGCATTCCCGCGGCAGAGGACCGCTGAAAATGAACACGCCTTTCACACCGCTGGCCGGACAGCACCCTCAGCAGCCGTGTTTGTTGTGGTTGGTGGGGCAGGGGGCGTTTTTGGTGGGGGTGCCGGTCTGACTTGGTGGTGGTGACGGGGTGGCGAGGTGGTGCCTGTCGTTGGGAATGTTGACCGCGGATACCTCGACCACTTTGGTGTGGGCCTGGGCGGTGAGGTCCATCTCGATGGTTCCTTGTTGTCCGAGACCACTCCATACGATCACCCAGTGCGCGGTCGCGGTGATGGTGTAGTCACCGGTTTGGTGGTAGACGTAGCCGCAGCTGGGGGATTTCTCGTTGCGGGTTTGGTGTTCGGGATGTTCGACGCCTTTGTCGCATTCCTTGGTGTCACCGTTGCCCATCTCCCAGGTGAGGTGGGTGACCGCTGCGGTGGCGGTGATCGAGTACCCGGCCTGCGTTACGGTTTTGGTGACGGGTCCCCAGGTGTTGGGGGTGGGGTTTTTGACCCACATCCAGTTGTTCCAGCCGACGTAGTTGTATCCGTTGGGTAGTTCTTCGAGGGGGTGGGGCCACAGCCCGATTTCGGGGGCGTGGAGGTCCATGCGTTCGACTGCGATCCTGGCCAGGGTCACAGGGGCTGGGGCGCCACCGGGGTGGGTGGGGTCGTCGGTTGGTGTGGGTAGGCCGGGGAGGTAGCTGGCGCAGGAACCGTCGGTGGCGTAGCTGATGCAGGGGTCCGGGGGGTGTTGCTGGTCCAAGGGCAGGCAGGGTATCCCAACACACGGGGTGAATTCGGGGGTCTCGGTGGGTCGGGTCACCGGACCCCTGCCGGGCCGGCCCGGTTTCCCAGGCTGGCCACCAGACCCCGGAGCCCTGATCTCAATTACACAACCTCCGGCGTTTCTGTCTTTCCTTCCGCAGCGGACCTCTCCTTCGGCGCGGGCCGATTGTGGGAGTAGGCCGGCCACAATCAGGAGACAGGCAATGAGAACAGCAATGGCGGTCAAGCGTTTCATGCCGGGCACCTCAGGGCGTTTTCGTTCGTGGCATCCCCGAATTTCCAGCCGGTCTCGGTTTTGACCACATTCACATTCCACTGGAGATACTGCGGGCGGTCCACGGGAACCACGCTCTTACCGGCTGAGTCGATCACATCGACCTTCCCGACATCGGTGCACATCTGGACATCAACGGAGCGCACCCCATCAAACTCGACCGGCTCCGAGGCACCCGTGATGTGAACAACCGCCTCCCCGGTCTGAACCTGACCCTTCCTGCGATACTCCGCAAGAAGTTCTTTCTCTATGGTTTGACTCTGTCCCGTGGTGATGTCCATGAGAGGCTGGGGATCGGCATCCGGATTACTGAAAACCTCATCCGAGATGCGGATGTATTCGATCACGGTGTTTGCTGCTTCGAGTTGTTCCGGGGTGAAGGTCTCCGACGGCTGCGGCCCAGAGGGTGATGATGCAGCCGACGGTTGGGCCGTGGTGGTTCGGGGAGGCTGCTGCGGGGCGGTCCCCCAGGAAGCCGATTCACTGCTCCCCGGACCGGGCTGCTGCCCGCTGCACGAGGACAGCAGCAAAACCGCGGCCACAGCGACCGTCGTGGTGGTTCCTTTGATGCGATGTTTCATTGTTCAACACCCCCATTGGTGTCACAAACCCGGCAGGTGTCTCCAACCCGGGATCACACGACTCTAGAACCAACACCCAGACCCTGCGGGGCATCGAAGAGACTCTGGCCAAAAGTTAAGGTCTCGGCAGCAGGAAGCGAAGCGGGTGGTTTCGGCTCAGCGGCTCCACCGGGTTTCTTCCTCGGACGCGATCCCGCAGAGACACCTCACCGCAGGATCTCTCAGGGGCTCCACAGGGGTGAACCGGGGCTGACCCCAATGGTGTCACCGCCGCGGCGGTGCGACAGTGGATTGCATGACCACGAGAATCAGCGACGCCACCCGGGACAACGCCATAGACATCGTTCAGCGTGCCTACGCGGAGGGACGCATAAACGAACCGGAGCTGGAGCACCGGTTGGACCTGATCCTCAAGGCAAGCTCAGCCCAACAGCTGCGCCTGGCGATCGCGGACCTGCCCGCGTCTCCCCGGACGCTGGCTCCCGTGCAGCCCGCCACCACCGCAGGGCTCGCGAGTTCCTCCACCGATGCTGCCGCGCTGATCCACTTCACCGGGCTGTTCTCGGGACCAATCGGCCCCGGCCTGGCCTGGCTGGCTACCAAGAGCGGATCGGCGGTCAATCGTGAAGCCGCCAAGGCGCTGAACTACCAGATTCTCGCCACCGCTGGTTTCATCGTGGGAGGGATGCTTAGCATCCTCGGGTTCGGGTTTCCCGTCTTCCTGTGGTCCATCGGCTGGCTGGTGCTCACCATCATCAGCGTGGTCAAGGCCAATCGGGGTGAGGACTGGGAGAATCCGCTGACCCAGATCACCGGGTTCCGGCCCATCAAATATTGACCCCTGCCCCTTGATCGAAGCTCCTCGGAGAAGCTGACGGCAATCGTCCTGCGCCAGGCACCCACCGGAATCGGTGACCCGTGGCGCAGGACGATTTCACGGTCAGCTCTCGATCGCGCTGGGCATCCGGGTTTCCGGATCCCCGGCGTCGCCGAAGAGGTGTCCCGGCAGCCACATCGGGTTTGCCAGGCACCCTCCTGGGCATTCATCAACCTGCCCGAGCCCGGTTTCCACCCCATCCCGGACCGACTCCGACGTCGCTTCTCCCCTCAGCACCTTGAACTTGGTGGTTTTCCGGGGCAATCCCGAGGATGTTGAACTACGCTCCTTCGCTTTTCTCATGAGAACAACCACTTCTTGTGAAATCCATTTCAATTCGTATCCGGGACCCGCTGCCGGAGGCCGCGGCAGCCCCGTGAACCCGGCGATGGGCTCGCTTCAGCCGACGGGCCAGCGTTGCCTGACCTGCTCGACACTGGTAGCGGGGCTTTCCCATCCCAGCGCCGCGGACAACTGCAGCAGGATCGGTTGACGCAGGCGGGCGGCCGTCAAGAGCTCGGCGTCGCTGAGCAGCTCCACGAGCCCGCCCTGCCGCAGCCTCCCGTCGGTCATCACCGCGGCATGGGTGGCGAAGGCCAGAGCGTTGTCCACCTCGTGGGTCGAGAACACCAGCGTGGTGCCCCGCGCATTGATCTCCCCCAGCGTCTGCAGCAGGGCCTCGACCCCGGCGGGATCCAGCCCGGCTGTCGGTTCGTCGAGCAGCAACACATCCACGTTCATCGCCAATGCACCGGCGATGACCACACGCTTCCGCTCCCCGTAGCTGAGTTGATGGGTGGGCCGGTCGGCCAGGTGTTCGATGCCCATGGCGGATATCGCCGAATCCGTGGCCTCGGCGGCCTCGGTCTCGGACAGCCCCAGGTTCAGCGGACCAAAGCTCACGTCCTGCCGCACATCCGCGGAGAACAACTGATCGTCCGGGTCCTGCAGCACCAGCTGCACACGACGCCGATGCGCCCTCAGCCCGGCACGGTCGAAACGCACCGGCTCCCCGTCGAGACGAACCTGCCCGGCCGATGGCCGGTGCGCACCTGCGATGGTGCGCAGCAGGGTGGTCTTGCCCGAGCCATTGGCACCGAGCAACGCCATCCGGGCTCCAGCGGGAACCCCCAGGTCAAGGCCCCGCAACACCTCGCGCCCCTCGAAACCCGCGACGATTCCCGTCGCGGCCAGTTTCATCGCGTCCACAACGCAACTCCCCACATGAGACTCAAACCCACCAACACCCAGATCGGAAGATTCCGGTTTCCGCGCCGAGACGGCAGGGTGGTCAAAGTTGACTCGTGTCCCCGGATGGCCAGGCCGTCGGCCAGGCGGGCGGATGCCAACCAGGTCCGAACGGCAACCGCCCCGACCAACTGCCCCGTCTCGGCGAACCTTCGCCTCATGGGTCCGGTGCCACCGAGTCGTTGCTGCTGGGCCCGGCGTACCAGAACCAGCGAGTTCCAGGCGGTGAAGATCATCCGGTACATCAGCGAGGCGATCTCGATCAGAGGGGCCGGGACGTGCAGTTTTCTCAGCCAGCTGAGCAGATCCACCATGGGGGTGGTCATCGCCAACACCAGCACCCCCAGGGTTCCGGCCGTCGCGCGCAGCAGCAGACCCAACCCCAAGGCCATGTCGGCCTCCCGGATTCCCAGCCAGCCCCAACGCCAACCGGGTCCTTCGAAAGCGCCGATCGTCAGCGTCGCCGAAACCGCTCCCAGGATGATGAACACCGCGGGAGCGGTCATGGCGGCGGCCACCATGCGGACCGGAATCCTGGCGACAACCAGGGCGGCGACGGCCATTGCCGCGACGAGAACCGCGGTTGGCCAAGGACGAGCCAGCAGCGCCGTCAACACGAGCAGCAACGACAGGCCCACCTTCTGACCGACCGGGATTGTCCGCCAGGGACTGCCCCAGGCGGAATCGTCCAGGCCGCTAATCCTCAACGGAAGCGGCCCCCCCGGCTTCCTTCTCGGCCTTGCGCCTGCCGGCCATGCGGCCGAGGCAGTAGAACATGATCCCGGAACCGAGAGCGGCCTGCATGGCGAACAGACCCGACTCGATCTCGCCACCCGCGGGTGGGGCGACGGGCTTGAACCAGGGCTCGGCGCCGTTTTCTTCCAGAATGTCGGTCACGGCCGAGTCGGTGCCACCGAACTCGGACTCGGCGGGCGCGGTGTAGAACGGGATGCAGAACAGCAGTACCAGGGCGACGATTCCCGCGATGATTCCCCACTTGTTCAGTTTCATGACGCCACCTCCACGTCCTTGCGGGAGAGCACACCGAGCTTCGACAGCTCGGGCGTTGCAACCCTGGTCAGGAAGGAGAACAGGAACACGCCGAGAACACCCTCGGCGAGAGCCAGCGGGATCTGGGTCAGGGCGAAAATGGACATGAACTTCATCAGGGTGGCCCCGAAGCTGCCCTCGGTGCCCGGGTAGGCGATGGCCAGCTGGAAGCTCGTGACGACGTAGGTGCTGAGATCTGCGACGGCCATGGCGAGGAACACCGCCACCATCTTGTTGACCCTCTTGAACAGCACCCACATCAGGTAACCGCACCAAGGGCCCGCGACGGCCATCGAGAACACGTTCGCCCCGAGGGTCGTGAGGCCGCCGTGCGCCAGCAGGATCGCCTGGAACAACAGCACGATGGTGCCGAGGAAGGCCAGAACCGGTGGTTTGAACAGCACGGCCCCGGCTCCCGTCCCGGTCGGGTGTGAGGAGGAACCCGTCACCGATGGCAGCTTCACCGCCGACAGAGCAAAGGTGAAGGCGCCAGCGGCAGCCAGCAGGAGTTTGGAGTCAGGATCCTTGCGCACTTGTTTCACGACGGCCATGGCCCCGTGGATCACGAACGGCGTCGCGGCCACGAACCAGGCAGCGGCCTGCAACGGAGGCAGGAAACCCTCTGCAATGTGCATGACGAAACACATCCCTTCTGCGGAATCATGCGTTCCGCAACGGGGCGTGGGACGAGTTCCTGACTCACCTGGATTGGTTCACAGTGGCGCGACCGTCCCGGATTTCCACCGGGTTCCTCGTGACTAACCCACGCTTCGGGCCTCACATTACCGGAACGAAACGCAGCATCCGCACCTGTCGGAGGTAGCCACTTGCGTCAGGAAGGATCCGGATGGCAAGGAAAGCCTTCACATGTCCACTGGTCCGGACCGAGTCCCACCACCGAAACGGTGGCCCGCCGTTCACCGGCCATGGGTTCGCCGGGGACGTGTTGTTGGCCCCGTGGTCCCGGTCGGGCCGACACCGATGGCCCACGGGGTCCCGGTCACAGCTCGGACTCGCTCGCCAAGGCGTTGATCGCCGAAGCGGCCAGCGCGGATCCCCCACGATGCCCGTGAACCACGAGCCACGGCACCCCGAAATCGGAATCCGCGAGGGCCTGTTTCGACTCTGCCGTGCCGACGAAACCTACGGGCACGCCGATGATCGCCGCGGGACGTGGCCCGCCGTCGGCGATCAGTTCCAGGAGGTGGAACAGCGCCGTCGGGGCGTTTCCGATGGCGACCACCGCCCCCTCTAGGTCATCGCCCCACAGCGAAACCGCGGCCGCGGACCGGGTGGTTCCCCACTCATCGGCCAGAGCCACCGCCCGCTCGTCGCGCAGGAGACAGCGCACCTCGTTGTCGGCGGGAAGGCGCCTGCGGGTGATGCCGGACTTGACCATGTTCGCGTCGGTGAAAATCGGTGCTCCCCCACGCAGGGCACCGCGCACCGCGGACACCAGTTCAGGATGGAAGACGACTCGTCGGGGCAGGTCGAGATCGCCGGCGGTGTGGATCATGCGCACCACCACCTGGGCCTCCTCGGGGGTGAAAGCCGTCAGGTCGGCTCCCTCCCGGACGATGCGGAAGGACTCCTTGGAAATGGCGGAGCCGTTGGTTTCGTAGAAGTAGCGTCTCTCGGGTCGCTTCACCACCGAGATCACCTGCCGGCCGCGGTCAGGACGGTCCCGGCAGCCACCGGGGTGATGAACCCCACCCGCTCTCCGCCGGACCCACCGCAGTTCTCATCCATGGTGTGTCGGGAGTGTGGGAGGCCGGGGCAACGGTCATGTTCAACGGTTCGAATCATGCCTGCCATTCTGTTCCACCGGCCTGCCCACCGTGGGAGATGACATCCGGGAATGCCGTCAGGGCTACGATGTCCGCGATGTTGACCTTCGAGTACCGCGGCCTGGGCCCCGATCATTTCCACAGCGACTACCGGGAATCGTGGGATTACCAGCGCCGGGTGCACGCCGAGGTGGCGGCCGGGAAACGACCCGGGCACGTGATCCTGCTGGAACACGAACCCGTCTACACGGCGGGACGGGCCACCCTACCCGAAGAACGTCCCTTCGACGACACCCCGGTGGTGGACGTGGACCGGGGCGGGAAGATCACCTGGCACGGCCCCGGCCAGCTCACCGGCTACCCGCTCCTTCGCCTGCCCGATGGTGTCGGGGTGGTGGATCCGATCCGGCGTTTCGAGGACGCCGTCGTCGACCTGCTGATCGGTTACGGCCTGGACGGGCGTCGCGTGGTGGGCAGGACCGGGGTCTGGCTGCCCGCATCCGGGAGCCGGCCGGAACGCAAGATCTGCGCCATCGGGATCAGGGTCGCCAGACGAACCACGATGCACGGTTTCGCCCTGAACGTGCTCCCCAACCCGGAAGCCTTCGGCAACATCGTTCCCTGCGGAATCAGCGATGCCGGGGTGACCTCCCTGGCGGAGGAACTGCCCGGGAACTGGGATGTCGCCGCGGTGGCCCACGACCTGGAGCCCCATCTCCGTTTTCGTCTGGCGGCCTTCGATCACGGGTGAACCGGCGCTCACGAATCCGCGAAGCGGTTCGATGAACCGCGCGACCATCGGTTCAGCGGGTATCATCCCCCGGGTGACCGCTGTACATCCGGATGGACGTCGACTGCTCCGCATCGAGGCCAAGAACGCCGAGACCCCGATCGAACGCAAACCCGGCTGGATCCGCACCACCGCACGCACCGGCCCGAACTACAGGGATCTGCAGCAGATCGTGCAGAAAGCGGATTTGCACACCGTCTGTCGTGAGGCGAACTGCCCCAACATCTTCGAGTGCTGGGAGGATCGCGAGTCCACCTTCCTGATCGGTGGTGACCAGTGCACCCGGCGCTGCGACTTCTGCCAGATCACGTCCGCGAAACCCGAGGGTTACGACCCGGCCGAGCCGATGCGCGTCGCCGCGTCGGTGAAGAAGATGGGGTTGCGCTATGCCACCGTGACCGGGGTCTGCCGCGACGACCTGCCCGACCAGGGTGCGTGGTTGTACGCCGAGACCATTCGCCAGATCCACGCTGTCAATCCAGGGGTGGGGGTGGAGATGCTCGCCCCCGACTTCTCCGCGGAACCGGACCTGGTGGGCCAGGTCCTGGACACCCGGCCCGAGGTGTTCGCCCACAATGTGGAAACCGTGCCACGGATCTTCAAACGCATCCGCCCGGCCTTCCGCTACGACCGTTCCCTCGACGTGCTGCGGATGAGCCGCGACGCGGGACTGGTCACGAAATCGAACCTGATCCTGGGCATGGGTGAGACCCGTGAGGAGGTCTCCCAGGCCTTGGTCGACCTGTACGAGGCGGGAACCGAGTTGATCACCATCACCCAGTACCTGCGCCCGAACGCGACCCTGCACCCGATTTCCCGCTGGGTGCCTCCCGAGGAGTTCGACGAGCTCGCCGAGGAGGCAAAACAGATCGGCTACTCTGGCGTGCTCTCCGGGCCTCTCGTACGCTCGTCCTATCGGGCTGGCAGGCTGTACAGGACTGCGATGGAAGAACGTAAGAAGGCCGCGCGGAAGGCTGGTGGAAAGTGATGGCACGCAGCGAGAGGGCCCGGGAACTGGCCCAACGACAGAAGGAACAGAAACAGAGACAGAAGGAGAAGGCCCGCGCCGAGAAACTGCGCCGCAGGAACTCCGACAACCCGGCCGACTGGGGCCAGATCCGCCAGATCACGGAGTCGTACAAACTCACGAAACAGCAGGATCCGAAGCTGCCGTGGATCCTGCTCGCCGCGGGCCTCGTCCCGTTCGCGCTGGTCCTGACCCTGGGATTCGTGCTGCATTCGCCCATCGTGTGGGGCATTTTGGGTGTCGCCGTGGGTCTGCTGGCGGCGTTGTTCGTGTTCACGCGGCGCGTGAAACGAGCTGCCTTCAGCCGCTACGAGGGTCAGGCTGGCTCCGCCGAGCTGGCGTTGAACATGCTCGGGAAGAAGTGGAAGCACACCATCGCGGTGGCGGTCACCCGCAATCGCGACTCCGCGAACGTGGTGCACCGCGCCATCGGTCCCGGTGGTCTCGTGCTGATCGGTGAAGGGGACCCCAAGGGCCTCAAGACCCTGCTCGCATCGGAGAAGAAGAAACACGAGCAGGTTGCCTACGGCGTGGACGTGGTCACCTTCGTGGTCGGCAGGGGCGGTGGACAGGTGCCCCTCGACCGGCTGGCCGACGAGATCAAGAAACTTCCGAAGTCCTTGACCGCGTCGAAGATCACGGAGGTGGAGGACAGGCTCCGGGCGCTCGACGCGATGCGCCCGAAGCTGCCCATGCCGAAGGGCCCCATGCCCACCGGAAAGGGCGGCATGAAAGGAGCCCGGCAGGCGCTCCGTGGGCGTTGACGCGCTCCCCGGCTTTCGCTGGTAGCTTTCGGACGTGGCAAATCTGGTCAATCTGGAATCCGTCTCCCACGCCTTCGGCACCCGTGTGCTGCTGGACGGGGTGAGCCTCGGGATCGGGGCGGGCGAGGTTGTCGGTGTGGTCGGGCGCAACGGGGACGGGAAGACCACCCTGCTGCGCATCCTGACGGGCGATCTGGTGCCCGATTCCGGGCGGGTGACGATCTCCAACTCCGCTTCCATCGGGGTGCTGACCCAGCATCAGGCCGGCTCCCCCGGTGAGACGATCCGGCAGGTGGTGCTCGACGGCGCCGCCGATCACGTCTATGCGGCCCGGGCGGATCGGCGTGAGATCGTCGAGGCGCTGCTGGCGGGAGTTGACCTGGACCGTCCCATCGAGACCCTGTCCGGGGGCGAACGAAGGCGGGTCGGACTGGTCGAGGTGCTGCTCGGTGACCACGACCTGATCGTGCTGGACGAGCCCACCAATCATCTCGACGTGGAGGCGATCGCCTTCCTCGCCTCCCATCTGCGTTCCCGCACCGCGGCGGGGCTCGCGATGCTGGTGGTCAGCCACGACCGCTGGTTCCTGGATGCGGTGTGCACCCGCATCTGGGAGGTCCACGACGGTGTGGTGGACGCCTACGACGGCGGCTACGCGGCGTATGTGCTGGCGCGGGTGGAGCGGCAGCGGCAGGCCGCGGCCTCGGAGGCACGCCGCAGGAACCTGGCGCGCAAGGAGCTGGCGTGGCTGCGGCGCGGGGCCCCTGCCCGCACCTCGAAACCGAAGTTCCGCATCGAGGCGGCCGAGGCCCTCATCAGCGACGTGCCCCCGCCGCGCGACCGGCTGGCCCTGGAGAAATTCGCCACCTCGCGTCTCGGCAAGGACGTCTTCGACCTGATCAACGTCGACTACTCCGTCGATGGCCGCAAACTGTTGAACCGGCTCACCTGGTCCATCGGGCCGGGCGACCGCATCGGCCTGGTGGGTGTCAACGGCGCGGGCAAGACCACCCTGCTGGACCTGCTGGCCGGTCTGAGGTCCCCTCAGGGCGGGAAGATCAAGCGTGGCATCACGCTCAGGGTCGGATACCTGTCGCAGAGCGTCGGGGAACTGGACGACGAGGACCGTGTACTCCAGTCCGTCACCCGCCTGAAACAGGCGACGAGGTTGGCGACCGGCCGGGAGGTATCGGCCGGCAATCTGCTTGAGGAGTTCGGTTTCACCGGCGACAAACTGGTCGCCCGCATCGGCGACCTGTCCGGTGGGGAACGCCGCCGCCTCCAGCTGCTCCGGTTGTTGCTCGAGGAACCGAACGTGCTGCTCCTCGACGAACCAACCAACGACCTCGACATCGACACCCTCACGGTGATCGAGGACTACCTCGACACCTGGCCGGGCACCCTGATCGTCGTATCCCACGACCGCTACTTCCTGGAGCGCGTCACCGACGCCTCGTGGGCGTTGCTGGGTGACGGTTCATGTGTGCTGCTGCCCGGCGGGGTGGAGGAATATCTGGAACGTCGCAGCGGGACGAAGACCCCCTCCCCCTCACCCACTCCCCCCGCTGCCAGGCCCCGCTCCGATGCCGCGGCCGAACGCGCCCGGAAGAAGGAACTGGCGCGTCTGGAGTCACAGCTCGCGAAGGTGGACTCCGAGATCGAACGCATCCACGACGCCATGGCCGCCTCGGCGACCGATTTCGAGAAGCTCGCTGCGCTGGACACGGATCTGCGGACCGCCCGGGCACGCAAGGACGAGCTGGAGGACGCCTGGCTGCTGGCGGCCGAATGAGAGGCCATTTCAGCAGGGTCCGGCACTAGAATCCCCGACGTGCCCACCGAGCCGAGCCCCAAGTACCTGACGATGCGAGAACGACTCCGCAGGAGAGTCCTGAAGCTGCCGATCGGTGCCCCGATAAGTTCCGAACGGGACCTGGCCCAGGAATACGGGGTCTCCCGCATGACGGCCCGCCGCGCCGTCATCGACCTGACCCGGGAAGGCCTGTTGGATCGGCACGTCGGGCGTGGCACCTTCGTGGCTCAACCGAGAATCGAATTACGGCTCTCCCTGAACTCCTTCACCGATGACATGCGGGCGAAAGGAAAAGAGCCGGGTGCGATAGTGCTCGACTTCGGCAGCGAACAGGCCAATGACAAGAGCTTCTTCCCGGTCGGGACATCGTTGGTGACGATGACCCGGATCCGCACCGGGGACGGCGTGCCCCTCGCGATCGAGGAGACCCACCTGGATTCCTCACTCGTACCCGGCTATTCCATCGACGACGCCGAGCAGTCCCTCTACGAAATCCTCGGCAGACGTTACGGCCTGCGTCTCGACTCGGGCGAGCAGCGGATCGTCGCCGTGGAATGCCCGAAGGACATCGCCAAATCGCTTCACATCAGGCCCGGCGCGCCGGTTATCCGCATGGATCGCAGGGCCCTAATCCGGGAGCGTCCCGCGGAACACACGATTTCCTGGTACCGGGCGGATGCCTATGAATTCACCGCAAAATTGTTGCCCTCCTCGTGACGGCCGGTTCAAAGTTCGGGTATCCGGTCCCGCAACTGTTCGGCCAGAGCGGTGTTGAAGCCGTCGTTTCCGTCCTGGTTGGCGCTCCGCCACAGACACACCCCGGGGTCGAGTTCCACGGTGGCCGCGAGGATCTCGGTCCAGAGCGCACAACAGGCCAGCGTGGAGAGCGGACCGGTCACCGGATTCCCCGCCGGGGACGACACATCTCCCGGAGGGACCAGGGTGTCGAGGACGACATCAGCCACCTCGTAGAGGCGATGCGCCCCCCGGGGCCGGCTCGCCCGGCTCGCCCCGACGCTGGTCAAGGCCACGACGACCGCCCCGCGCGCCCTCGCCCCCTCCGCTATCTCCACCGGGTACGGGTTGCGCCCCGAGTTCGAGAAGATCGCGACGAGATCTCTCGGGCCCGGATCGACGGCGGTCACCATTTCGGCTCCCACACCGGTTTCCCGTTCGGCCATCGTCGATCTCAGGGCACCGTTCAGGGGAAGCATGTCCGCGCGGAAGAAAGGACGAACGATGGCCAGTCCGCCCGCGCGAAAAAAGGTTTCCATCACCATCGCCAGGGAATGCCCGGAGCCCGCCGTGAAAACGAGCCCTCCCTCGCGATGGGTCCTGGCAATGCAAGTCGCTGCGACGGAAATCTGTTTCTCGTTGTGAGCGACCACCTCATCGATCCAGGTTCCCAGCGAACTCATGCGACCGACGCCTCCGCCAGCAGGCCGGCCAGTTCTTCAGGAGCAGCACCGCGGAGTCTTTCCACCAGATCACCTGACATGGCGAGCGCGAAGGCCCGAAGGCCAGCCATGTGGGTTTCATTGTCCGGGGATGCCAGGCAGAACACCAGATCGACGGGATCGTTCGCCTCGTGGCCGAAGTCAACCGGCCCATCCAGTCGGAGCAGCGACAACCCCGGGTGCAGGCAGGTGCCCTCGGCGCGGGCGTGGGCCAGCGCCACCCCGGGGCTCAACACGAAGTACGGGCCCAGCTCCTCGGCCGATCCGATGCAGCGCTCCCCGTACTCCGGGGTGGTGGCCCCAACCTCCACGAGGAGCGCTGCGGCGGCACGTACGGCGTTTCTCCAACCAGTGGCGGCACCCACCGCCGCCGCGGTCAGCATACGTCCCATCCCGCTGCCGTGAATCCGGTCCGGAGTTTTTCCTCGACCACGGCATCGTCGAGGAAATCATCCACCGACACGATGACGGGTGCGAGTCCCTCCAGTTCATCGGTGTGCATGCCCTGCCCGACCACCACATCCGGTTCCATGCTCCGGGCCGATGAGAGATCGGTGTGATCGATCTCGGTGTTCAGACCCATCCTGTTGAGGGCGGTTTCCACGGTCATGCGAAGGATCAGGGAACTTCCCATTCCCAAGCCACAGACGCAGAGCACCTTCACCGGGTCAGGCATCGTCATTTCGTCTTCTCCTTCGTTTCTGCGTCCTCCGCGTTCACGAGGTTGCGTTTCCGGACGAGCAGCAGGGCCGCCATGGTGATGACCAGGGCCACCGCGCCGACAATCCACAGCCCGACACCCCCGAGCCCTTCGAACAGTTTCCCGAGACCGAGGAACAACCAGCCGACCGCGTACCAGTCGGAATCCGCGAGGGTGGCCAGCTCGGGGGCCGTGGAGCTGTACCAGCCCCAGCCGATCCACTGCCCGAAGGCGAGGATCAAACCGTTGAGCACCCCACCGAAAACGGCACCGCGCCAGCCCGCCGTGGCATTGCCGAAGACTCCGGCGGCACCGCCACCGAAGAACAGCATGATCATGGGTGGGACGAGCGCGAACCAGCCTGCGGTGGCGAAGACGCCCATGCAGACCAGGAAAGTCACCATTGAGGCCAGGAAACCGATCATGACGGCCGTGGGGGATTTCGGGAAGACCGTGGGAATGTCCAGTGCGGGCCGGGAACCCGGCAGGAGTTTCTGGGAGATGCCACGGAAAGCCGGAACTATCTCGGCCAGGAACATCCGGACCCCGTAGAGAAGGACAGCGATTCCCGCCGCGAATCGCAGCGCCTGCACGAATCCCCACATCACGGGGGCCATCGTGCTGTCACCCATCTGCTTCGCGACGACGCCGCCGTCGGCGAACAGTATGGAGACGATCATGATGATGCCGATGACGAACACGGTTGAGACGTTGATGTCCTTCAGGAAGGAGATTGCCTTCGGCATCCGGATCTTCTCGGTGTCGTGTTTCACCGGATCGCCCAGGTGGAGGGCCTTGGCACCGTATCCCGAAAGCAGTGCCAGGCAGGACGTGGTGTGCCCGAGACCGAAGTTGTCCCCGCCGACGACACGTTTCATGAGTGGTTCCATCCACATCGGCTGCAGCGTCCAGTAGCAGGCGACGACCACGGCGGAGACCACCGTGAGGGCGACGGGATCCGCCCCGGGAATCGCCTCCACGAACGTGGCCACCAACACCAGGGACATCCAGTACATCAGGTGCCCGGTCAGATAGACATAGCGCGCCGATTTGAACAGGGCGACCAGGATGAGGTGGATCAGGAAACCGAACGCGATCACCAAGGGAACCACGGTGCCCCTGCCCGCGAGGAAGGTAGTCATGTTGCTGGTGCTGGTCGGCGGCGTGATCCCGAAGGCACTGGAGACGATCGCCTGGAAGGCGACCAGACCGGCAACGAAGATGTCCACGCCGATGTTCAGGATCACGACCCCGAGGGTGGCCCTGACCGCGCCACCCACCACCTGTTCGAGAGGTTTGCGTTGAAGCAGGAGACCGATCAGGGCGATGAGCCCGATGAGAACGGCAACCTGCGAGAAAAGATTGTTCGCCAGCGCAGAGGCGATGTTGGCTATGAGATCCACTGCTACCTCCAATTTTGATGCCGGAGTGAATCCGTCCGGCGAAGACAGTTCTGGCACCCCTGATTGGATTTGCTTTTCCGGATCCGTTGCGGGGCGCCCGGCGATGATGGCTATCGCGGAATGTAAAGACGCACGTCCTTGATGCTCGCCGTCCCCTCATAGAAGTTCATGTGCGGAATGCCGATCATGAAATAGTCGGGATAGGACGAACCGGCAGGCCAGATGTTGGGATCCACGAAGGTCTTGTCACCCGCGGAATAGGTCCAGTCCATGTTGTACCGGCCGTCGTACTCATCGGTTCTCTGGTTGTAGTGATGGATCGGGTGTTCACCGTCATCGAAGGGCTGACTGTACCGGTACGTGCCCCACCCCACGTTGCGGAAATACCCTGAAACCTCGAGTGTGTACTGCCCGCCGCGACGCTCTATGGCGAAAACGTAGCTCGCCTCGGGCATCTTCTCGGGAACCATGTCGACCTGGCTGACGATCGCACCGCCATGGACGGTTCCGCACTCGGATTTCATCAGGTACTGGGTCCCCGGAGAGCTGGAATAGCGACGGAACGGGGTCATGAAGAGCATGTTCACACCATTCCCGCTGCCCCACTCGTACGGCTGGAAGGCACCCGAGACGGGATCGCAGTACCGCAGACCGTTTCCGGTGTAGCGATAACGGTTGTAACCGTCCATCACCACCTTGCGCCGCTGATGGACGAAAACATTGTTGTGTGGAGCCACCGGATGGTCCATGATCGACAGGAAGTAGTAACCGTTGGAGTCACCGGTGACGTCGAGCCAGTCGCATTCCCCCGGGGCGTAGTCGGCACCCGGAGAGCCCGCCCATGGGAAATTGGTCTTGCAACCACCGGGGCCGTACCCATTGGTCTTGCCGTCGTAATCCCAGGAGCCGTTGCGCTGTCCGCCGAAATCGATTGCCCGAAGGGTCACCTCGACGCGGTACTCCTCGGGCAGGGCCTCGGTGGATCGGAGAATGGCGGCGGAGTTGTGATCCGGAACGGTGAAGGTGCCGACGGATCCCGTCTTCCTCGATTTCGTGCGCGCGAACGTGGGGACGCCGTCAGGGGTGCCGTCCCGGTCCCGGTCCCGCGCGGCGAGCTCCACGGTCAGCCACCCACCCTTGCCGATGGCGTAGGAGCGCCGGTAGAGATCCATGGTGGCCAGATGTTCCCGGAACGCCTCCCCGCCGAAGGTCTGGAAGAACTCCCCGTCGTTGTCGTAGGCATCCACGTCGTACTCGGTGTCCTTCTCGTCCTTGCTCGGGAACCAGCCGGTGTCTCCCCTGACCTTCAACGGCCGGTTGAAGCTCTCGGCACGGACAAGCTTCCACGCCCCCTTGCCTCGGGGGTTTTCCGGGAGCGAGGACAAGCTCGGCGAACCAGCTGCCACCCCGGAACCGAGAATCACGGAGGCCAGCACCGCGACAGCCAGCACATGTCTTGCACGAATCATTCGCTCCTCCTCGAGCGACCAACAAATGGTATAGACCATCTTAGGCGGAGGTGCCTCGGGGGTCAACAGTTGACGAGATCTCGGACCCGGGCATCCCGGCCGACCCGGCGAGCACTGCACCGACCTGCGTCCGGGAGCGTCGAAGCAGACCCGGCGGGCGACGCCCGGCCGGCCCCACCCGGGCCGACGATTCGAGAAACCTCAGCCGATGCCGCGTCTACTCAATGTTCGGAACAGCGGTGATCGGCAACGGTTCGGTTCGCGGGGTGGGATCGCTCGCCAGGCGCCCGTAGGTCACGACGTCGATTCGCTGCCCGTCGATCAGGAATTTCTCCCGTTCGACGCCTTCCTGGACGAACCCGGCGGCGAGCGCCACTCCTCGGGATGCGGGATTGTTGACCCGGTGGCCGAGTTCCAGGCGATGCAGTCCGCCCGATGTCAGGGCCCAGTTCGCGACGGTGGCCGCCGCACGGCCCGTCCAGCCACGCCCCCGAGCCGCGGGATGGGTCCAGTACCAGAACCACGCGTTGCGGTTCCCGGAATCGACACTCAGGGCAACGAGCCCGAACAACAAATCGCTTTCCCCGGCCATTGCGAATGGCAGATGCGCGGCATCGGGATCAAGCAGTCGTGCCACGTAGGCCTCCGCCTCCGATGGATCGGTGACCCGTCCCTGCCGGGCCATGTCACCGGCCGACGTAAACGCCTCCAGCACTCGGGGCGTGTCGCCGATTTGCAATGGCCGAAGCCTCATCCCAGTCATCGGTTGCCCTCCGGGTAGTTCCGCATCTCCTCGGTGCAGCAGACACCTCGGAGAAACCGAGAGTCCCGGGCGCGAACAACGACATCCCGGCAATCGGGTCTCATGGTATGCCCAGTTTCCAGAAAGCCGGATCAACCGATGCCGGCGCAGCGACCCATCGCTGCACCCTCCCGCGGCAGCGCACCGGGGCGTCCCGCATCGAAGGTGGCGAGGGCTGCAAGCAGGCGCTTGTTTTCATGACGGTCCGCCACCGATCGGAAGCCGCCCCCTGCCCAACCGACCTTCTCTTCTACTTTGTCATCCAGACGGGTATTATTCATCACATGATGAACTCATCACTTGATGAATCAGCTGTCTCCGTGTCCGGCCTCGTCGTCAGGCGCGGCCGCAGCGAGATCCTCCACGGGGTCTCCCTCTCCCTACCCCGCGGTTCCGTCACGGGGTTGCTGGGTCCCTCGGGCTGCGGGAAGACCACCCTGATGCGCGCCCTCTTGGGGGTGCAGCACATCACCGCGGGCTCGGCGACGTTGCTGGGACTGCCGGCCGGGCATCCGAGGTTGCGCCGACGGGTGGCCTACACCTCGCAGGCCGTGAGCATCTACACCGATGCATCCCTGCTGGCCAACACCACTTATTTCGCGCGCCTGCTGGGTGCCGGGCGCGACTCGGCGCACCGGGCCATCGAAAGGGTGCAACTGGACGGCCTGGAGCACCGCCGAATCGATCAGCTGTCCGGGGGTCAGGCGAGCAGGGCCTCCCTGGCCTGCGCGCTGGTGGGTGATCCTGAGGTGTTGATCCTCGACGAGCCGACGGTGGGTCTGGATCCCCTGACCAGGCAGGCCTTGTGGGAACTGTTCCGCGACCTGGCCGGCCGGGGAACCACGCTGCTGGTGTCCAGTCACGTCATGGACGAGGCGACCCGCTGCGATTCCGTGTTGTTCATGCGGGACGGACGGTTCCTGGCCCACGAACCCGTGGCGGCTCTCCAGCGCAGAACGGAAACCAGCACCCCGGAGGATGCTTTCATGGCCCTGATCGAGGAGGCGGCATGATGAGCACCCACACCGTCGCACGATCGGTACCGTTCGCCACGGTGGCCCGGATCGCCGCGCAGTTGAAGGGCGACCCGCGTGCCATAGCCCTGATCCTCCTGATCCCGCCCCTGCTGTTGACCCTGCTCTACTACGTCTTCTACGACCTGCCGACACCACCCGGGCAATCCCGCGTCTTCGACACGACCGGCCCGATCATGCTGGCCGTGCTGCCAATGTTCATGATGTTCATCGTCACCTCGGTGATCATGCTCCGGGAGCGCACCTCCGGGACCCTGGAACGGATCTTCACCACTCCCCTGACGCGTTTGAACCTGCTGGTCTCCTACGCCTGCGTGTTCGGTCTGCTCGCGGTGCTGCAGAGCAGCATCCTGGTGGTCCTGCTGCTGGGCCCGCTGGAAATCGAGCTGACCGGCCCGGCCTGGGCCCTGCTCCTGCTGTCCTTCCTGGGCGCGGTGATCGGGGTGGCCTTCGGCCTGCTGGCCTCGGCCTTCGCCCGGACCGAGTTCCAGGCGGTGCAGTTCATGCCGGTCTTCATCGCCCCGCAGCTGTTTCTCTGCGGCCTGCTCGTCCCGAAGGAGCAGCTCCCGGACGTGTTGGAGGCCATCGCGAACTGGCTGCCGATGACTTGGGCGGTCGATGTCGTGCGCGACGTGCTGGCCAATCCGGAGCTAGGCTCGGACAGCTGGTGGCGGTTCACCGCCCTGGCCGGGGTGATCTTCGCCGCCCTGCTCATCGCCGCGGCCTCCATGCCGAGAAAGACGAGGTGATCGCTTGTCCGGGGGTTCGAAGTCGGAACGCACCAAACTGCGCATCCAGCAGGCGGCCGCGAAGCTGTTCGCATCCCGGTCCTTCGAGACGGTCAGCACCCGCGCCATCGCCAAGGAGGCCGGGGTCGACGCCGCCCTGATCCACCACTACTTCGGTTCGAAGGAGGGCCTGTTCCAGGCGGTGCTGAACGCCGCCATCCGCCCGGAGCAGTTGGAGGCATTGGTCGTCTCGGAATCCCCCGATGACTGGGGACGGCAGCTGGTGCGCGCCGCCGACAAGGTCTGGACCTCACCCGCCGCCCCCGCCCTGAAGGCGGTGGTGCGGCGGGTTCTGGTGGGCCACGAGGGCATGCTGCGCGAATTCGTCACACGCTCCCTGCTCAACAGATTCCTCTCCCACATCGAAGGCCCCGAACCGGAGCGACGACTCCGGGCCTCCCTGATCGGATCCCAGATGTCAGGACTGGTGATCGCACGCCACATCGTCGGCATCGAACCGCTGGCAAGCCTTTCCACCGACGAGGTCGCCGACCTGATCGGCCCCGTGCTCCAGCACTACATCACGGGCTCACTGCAACCGGGGAAAATCGTCGAGGGAGAAAACTGACTCCACGGGAACCTCGAAGAACCTGGCGATCCTGAGCGCCAGATGCAATGACGGCGAGTACTCACCCCGTTCCAGGTAACCAACGGTCTGGTAGTGGACACCGAGCGCCTCGGCCAGCTCCCGGCGGCTCACCTTGCGATCCGCCCTCATGACGGCAATGCGATTGAAGACCCGCTCCTCCACCAAGTCATCCTCCCGCCAGGGAACGAATGTTGGTTTGCATGCGTGAAAGCCTACCGATGCTCTCCTTGCGGAAACCGCGACGCACCAGGGCCGCGGCAACCGGGAAGCCCACGAGAACCCAAGCGGTCAACACACAGAAGGCCAGAAGCGGCTGGAACGAACCACCCACCTCCCAGGCCGGATCACCGACGAGCGCCCAGCGGGTCAGGTGCCCGGACCAGTAGAACGGGAGTGCCTGCTGGATGACCTGCACCCAACCGGGCAGCGTCACCAGCGGTATGGCCGCCCCGCTGGTCCCGAGCAGCGCGAACACCAGCACGTAGGAGAGCATCTGCAGATTGGAACCGCGCGCCACCGCTCCGGACAGGAAACCGATGGGCGCCGCCGCCAGGGATGCGCCGATCGCCAGGCCGACGACGGGGATCAATTGCCCCCACCCGAGCGGGAAACCATTCAGCAGGAACATCCCGAGCACCAGGAGGATCACCTGGCTCACGACGAGTATCGCCGCGGTCGAGATGGTCTTGCCGATGGCCCACACCATAGGGCCGTGCGGCAGGACCCGGACGCGCAGCAGGGCCCCCCCCGACGCGGTCCGTGTAGGTTTCCGCCCCCACCTGTATGACGATCATGCAGCTCCACGAACCGACGAAACCAGCCACCGTGAGCGAGTCCGTTCCCGGGCCCCCGGTCAGATTCAGCCGGGACAGCCAGAGGATCAACAGCGCCGGCAGGAACGCAGTGAAAATCCCCGCGCCAACGAAGGCCGGCCGCAGGTCCCCACGGACCTGGACCAGAGCGGCGCGGAGAATCGCGAGGAACGTGGGAGGGGTTGCGCGGGTCATTTCCCCTCCTTGGTCAGGGCCAGGTAGGCATCCTCGAGGTTGGGGCGGGTGATGGTGAGACCCGAGATGGCGTCGAGATCGAGGGTTTTGACGAACCCCTCGGGGGAGCTGGTCGCGTGGACGTGACGTTCACCCGCCTCGTGCCACGTCACCTGGGCCGTGCCGGAGAACTGCTCACGCAGTTCGGTGACGGTGCCGTCCGCGAAGACCCGGCCCCGGCCCATGATCACCACCCTCGACGCGAGCCTTTCGACCTCCGCCAGGTCGTGGCTGGTCATCAGCACAGTGGCGGCGTCATCGACGCGCTCGAGGATGAGATCGTGCACCCGCGCCCTGGAGGCCGGGTCCAGACCCGCGGTCGGTTCATCGAGGATCAGCAGCTCCGGTTTCCCCAGGAGGACAGCAGCTAGGTCGATGGTCCGGCGCTGACCTCCCGAGAGCCGTCCGAGCCGAACCTTGGCCTTGTCCTCCAGACCGACCATGCGCAGCACTTCAGCCACGGTTGAGCCGGACCGCCCTGATGTGGCCTGAATGGCGCGCACCCATTCGAGCTGGTCACACACCCGCCACCTGGAGTGATCGGACCAGCTCTGCTGGACGAGACCGATCCTGCCCCAGAACCCGGCATCCGCTTTCCCGGGATCCACGCCGAGTACCCGAATCCTTCCGGAATCGGGCGACAGGAAACCGAGCAGCAACTCGACGAGGGTGGTCTTACCCACCCCGTTGGGCCCCAGGAGGAACACGACCTCACCCGGCCGGATCCTGAGATCCACTCCCCGAAGCACCGGTAGGTTGCCGTAGGCGAAATCGACCTGTTCGACCACAATCACTTCAATCGCACCCTCTCTCGGTAGCGAAGACACCAGCTTTCATAGCAGGAATGCTACATATCATACTATATCCATTCCACCTTGGGTTCGTCCCTGACGCGACAGCCACCGCGAGGACCATCCGGAACGGACCCCGGAAACCGGCAGAGCCTGCCCTCCGCGCTGTAACACCGCCGTTACGATGACGGAAGATCTGGGCAATCTGGGCCCCGTAGGGTGGTCCCAGTTCACAAGACAACTGGAGGGTTCATGTTCACAAGCGCCGAGGAGCTCCTGGCCTTCGTCAAGGAGGAGGGCATCGAGACCATCGACTGCCGCTTCTGCGACCTGCCGGGTGTGATGCAGCACTTCACCGTCCCGGCCGGCTCCTTCGGCCCCGAGGTCTTCACCGAGGGCCTGAGTTTCGACGGTTCCTCGATCGCTGGTTTCCAGAAGATCCACGAATCGGACATGGCGCTGCTCCCGGACCCGGCCAGCGCCTTCGTCGATCCCTTCCGCAGGTCGAGGACCCTGAACATCAACTTCTTCGTCCACGATCCCCTCACGAAGGAGCCCTACTCCCGCGACCCGCGCAACATCGCCCGCAAGGCCGAGGCCTACCTGGTCTCCACGGGTATCGCGGAGACCGCCTTCTTCGCCCCCGAGGCCGAGTTCTACGTCTTCGACGACATCCGCTTCGACTCCACCCCCAACGCCTCCTACTACCACATCGACTCCGAGGCCGGGGCCTGGAACTCCGGTCGCGTGGAGGACGGCGGCAACCGGGGCTACAAGGTCAAGTACAAGGGCGGCTACTTCCCCGTGGCCCCCGTCGATCACTTCGGTGACCTGCGCGACGACATCGTCCGCCACATGGAGAACGCGGGCCTGGTGGTCGAACGCGCCCACCACGAGTGCGGCACCGCCGGTCAGGCCGAGATCAACTGGCGGTTCGACACCATGCTGAAATCCGCCGACGACGTGATGAAGTTCAAGTACCTCGTCAAGAACACCGCCTGGGAGGCAGGCAAGACCGCCACCTTCATGCCGAAACCGATCTTCGGGGACAACGGTTCCGGGATGCACGTCCACTCCTCGCTGTGGAGCGACGGGAAACCGTTGTTCTACGACGAGAACGGCTATGCGGGGCTGTCGGACATGGCCCGCTGGTACATCGGCGGCATCCTCAAACACGCGCCCGCGCTGCTGGCCTTCACCAACCCGAGCGTCAACTCCTTCCACCG
Organism: Arachnia sp.; assembly: GCF_057238465.1. Classification (NCBI taxonomy): domain Bacteria; kingdom Bacillati; phylum Actinomycetota; class Actinomycetes; order Propionibacteriales; family Propionibacteriaceae; genus Arachnia; species Arachnia sp. Next base: position 323,867 of record NZ_DBHHFZ010000001.1, on the reverse strand, counting down.
CTTGGTTCCCGGTTTCGAGGCCCCCGTCAACTTGGTGTACTCGCAGCGCAACCGTTCCGCCTGCATCCGCATCCCGATCACCGGTTCCAACCCGAAGGCCAAGCGCATCGAGTTCCGCTGCCCGGATCCGTCGAGCAACCCCTACCTGGCCTTCGCCGCCATCCTGCTGGCAGGACTGGACGGCATCCAGAACCGCATCGAGCCCCCCACCCCCATCGACAAGGACCTCTACGAACTGCCCCCCGAGGAGCATGCCGAGGTCCCCACCGTGCCCGCCAGCCTGAGCGCGGTGCTGGATGCCCTGGAGGCGGATCACGAGTTCCTGCTGGCGGGAGACGTCTTCACCCCCGACCTGATCGCGACCTGGGTGGGGCTCAAGCGCGCGGAGATCCAGGCCATTGCCATTCGGCCGCATCCACACGAATTCGAGCTCTACTACGCCCTCTGAGTCCCCCGGGAGCCGTAGGCTCGTTCCCGTGAAAACCCGAACGGCTCGTCTCCTCACCCCAATCGCCCTGATCCTGTGCTGGCTGCTGGCCGGCGGGATCGGCGGTCCGCTCTTCGGGAAGGTCAGCGAGGTCGCAAGCAACGACCAGGCGAGTTTCCTTCCGACCAGCGCGGAGGCAACCGTCGTCGGGCAGCGGTATCGCGATTTCGTGGGCAACGATCAGATCCCCGCCATCGCCGTGTTCACCGGGGAGAATCCTCTGACGGAGGCCCAGAAACAGGCCGTGGTGGCCCTCGGGCAGGACCTGGGTTCCGTGGAGGGCGTGGCCGCGGTTTCGCCGCCGATCACATCCGAGGACGCCAAGGCGATCCAGGTCTTCGTGGGGGTGGACGCGGCGGCGAACGTCTCCAGGACCGTGAACTCCGTCCGGGATGTGATCGCGGCACACGATCTCACGGGATTGGAGTTCCACGTGACGGGTCCGGCGGGCTTCACCAGCGACCTCTCGCGGGCCTTCAGTGGGATCGACGGCCTGCTGCTGCTCGTGGCCCTCGGCCTGGTGCTGGTGATCCTGGTGGTCGTGTACCGCGCGGTACTCCTTCCATTGGTGGTGTTGTTGACGAGCGTGTTCGCCCTCGCCGTAGCGCTCCTGGCCAACTGGTGGCTGGCGAAATGGGGGGTACTGACCATCACGGGACAGACCCAGGGAATCCTCTTCATCCTGGTGATAGGCGCGGCCACGGACTACTCCTTGCTGTACACGGCCCGGTACCTGGAGGAGCTGCGACGCCACGAGTCGAGGACGGAAGCCACCCGGGCCGCGCTGCGTGGTGTCCTGGAGCCGATCCTCGCCTCCGGGGGCACCGTGATCGCCGGGCTGCTGTGCCTGCTGTTCAGTGATCTGGGTTCCAATCGTTCCCTGGGGCCGGTGACCGCCATAGGTGTGGCCTTCGCGGTGCTCGCATCCCTGACCCTGCTCCCGAGCCTCACCTACCTGCTGGGACGGGCCTCCTACTGGCCCCGGATGCCGCGTTTCGACTCCAGCCGCACGGATGAGGAACAGACCCACACCGGCGTGTACGCGAGAACCGGCCGGTTCGTCTCAAGGCGTCCCCGCGCGGTGTGGATCGCCTGCGTCATCCTGTTGGGCATCGGCGCCGCCTTCCTTCCCACCCTCAAGGCGGACGGGGTTCCTGTCAGCAGTTTCGTGCTGGGCACCTCCGACGCCCGGACCGGCCAGGAGGCGTTGTCGCGTCACTTCCCGGGTGGGGCTGGCTCACCCGCCTATGTCCTGACGAGCGAGGACAACCTGCAAACGGTGGCGAACCAGTTGCTGGGCAACGACAAGGTGGCCTCCGTCAGCATCGTCTCGAAGGCTTCACCCTCGGGATCCGCACCCGTCACGACGGCGGGAATCCAGCCCGTCGGACGACTGGGAACGCCGCCCCCGGCTCCCACCGTGGACGACGGTGAGGTCATGTTGCTGGCCACCTTGACCGCCGCGGCCGACAGCGACGAGGCAATCGAAACCGTGCGCGGGCTGCGGGCAGATCTGTCCGGGACCGCACGCATCGGAGGCGCCACCGCCACCGATCTGGACACCCGGACCACAACACAACACGACAGGGCCCTGATCATTCCACTGGTGCTCGCCGTGATCCTGGCCATCCTCATCCTGCTGTTGCGCAGCCTGCTGGCCCCCGTGCTGCTGGTGGCGACCACGGCCCTCAGTTTCGGGACCGCAATGGGGGTGGCGGCCATCGTGTTCAATCACGTCCTGAACCTCCCGGGAGCCGATCCCTCGGTACCGCTGTACGGGTTCGTCTTCCTGGTGGCCCTGGGCATCGACTACAACATCTTCCTCATGACCCGGGTGCGTGAGGAGGCGCTGGTGCACGGAACACGTGGAGGCATGTTGCGTGGACTGGCGGTCACGGGCGGGGTCATCACCTCGGCCGGCCTGGTGCTGGCGGCCACCTTCGCCGCACTGGCCGTCCTCCCGATCCTGTTCCTGGTGCAGATCGCCTTCATCGTCTCCTTCGGAGTGTTGCTGGACACCTTCATCGTGCGCACCCTGCTGGTCCCCGCCCTGGTCCAGGACATCGGCCCCGCGGTGTGGTGGCCGTCCCGGCTGCTCAGGAACCGGCCCTGACCAGCCCTTTCGCAGAACCTGCCCGTTTCAGTCCGGTACGACCCAAAAATCATTTCTGTTTCCACCCGTTTACGGCTTGACTCTCCCCGCTTCTGCCCGTATTCTTCTGATATCGGCTTTGAAACCCATTCGAAGCCACACATTCAGACATCGGAGTCAGAAAGGGTGATTCGCATGTCCCTACCGGATGCGCGCGTCAACAAGAACCTCGAAGGCAGTGGCTTCCGTGCCCGCGTCCAGCGCTTCGGAGGTCACCTGGCGGGGATGATCATGCCCAACATCGGTGCATTCATCGCCTGGGGTCTGCTCACCGCGCTCTTCATACCGAAGGGGTGGGCACCCAACGAGGCCCTGGCCACCATGGTGACCCCGATCATCACCTATCTGCTTCCCATCCTCATCGGCTACACGGGCGGCCGGATGGTCCACGGGCAACGCGGCGCGGTCATCGGGGCCCTGGCGACGATGGGAGTGATCGTCGGCAGCGACACCCCCATGTTCCTGGGCGCCATGGTCATGGGACCGCTCGCCGCTTGGGTCCTCAAGCAGTTCGACCGGGCGGTCCACGGCCGGGTGGCGAGCGGGTTCGAGATGCTCGTGGACAATTTCTCCCTCGGCATCATCGGCATGATCATGGCCATCCTGGCCCGCCTCGGGATCGGTCCCGTCGTCGGTTTCCTGGTCAACCTGCTCGGTCAGGGGGTCCAGACCCTGGTGGACAACGGCCTGCTGCCGCTGGCCTCCATCGTCGTGGAACCAGCGAAGGTGCTGTTCCTGAACAACGCCATCAACCACGGCGTCCTGTCCCCGCTGGGTGCGGCGCAGGCGCAGGAGATGGGACAGTCCATCCTGTTCATGGTGGAATCGAACCCGGGACCCGGCCTGGGTGTCCTCCTGGCGGTGTGGTTCTTCGGCCAGAAAACGCTGCGCAGCACCGCTCCCGGTGCCGTCATCATCCACTTCTTCGGCGGCATCCACGAGATCTACTTCCCCTACGTCCTGGCCAAGCCGGTTCTCATCGTCGCCTCGATCGCGGGCGGCGTGAGCGGGCTGCTCGTCGGCAGCATCACGGGCGCCGGTCTCGTCGGCCCGGCCTCCCCCGGCAGCATCATCGCCTACCTGGCGGTCACGCCACGCGGCGGATACGTCGCGGTGCTGTCCGCAGTGATCGCCGCCACGGTGGTCAGTTTCCTGGTCGCCGCCCTGCTGCTCGGTTTCGGGCGGGGCAGGAAGACCGAAGCGCCCGGGACCTCGGCCGATACCGGGGAATCCGTGCCGGCACATGCGGCCGAACCCCGGATCCCGTCCGATGCCACGGAATCCCCTGTCGAGGAGACCGAGGAGAAAACCGGAATCCCGGCCACGAACACCCACGTGCTCAATGGCCGCGACGTGAAAAAGCTGGTCATCGCCTGTGATGCCGGGATGGGCTCCAGCGTCATGGTGGCCAGTTCCATGAAGAAGCGCCTCGCTCCCTACGGGGTCGAGGTGTCCCACTCCCCCGTCAACCAGGTCAGCCCGGATACCGAGTTGGTCATGTGCCAGTCGGGCCTGGCCGATCGGGTCCGCAAAATCGCCCCCGACGCCGTCGTCGTCACCTTCGAACAGTTCCTCGGTGACCCGGCCTTCGCCCGCGTCGAGAACGCCATCAAATCAGGAGAGAACCTTGTCTGAAATCCTGTCCCGCGAAACCATCCGCCTCGGATTGACCGCCACCGACAAAACCGATGCCATCACGCAGTGCGGTTCCCTGCTCGTCGCCGTCGGCGCCGTGACCCAGCCCTACGCCGAGGCCATGTTCGAACGCGAACACCAGGTGCCCACCTACCTCGGGGAGGGGGTCGCGATCCCCCACGGCACCAACGAGTCACGGGAACACATCCAGCGCACCTGCCTCGGTTTCCTGCAATTCCCGGACGGGGTGGACTGGGACGGCGAACGGGTCTTCGTCTGCATCCCGATCGCGAGCCGCGGCGAGGAACACGTCGAGATCCTCGGAGCCCTCGCCGAGGTGCTGATGGACCCCGAAGCCGCCGCCCAGCTGCGCACCACCACCGACCCTGATGACGTCCTGCGTCTGCTCGGCGCCTTCGGAAAGGAGAACTGAATGCTCGCCCTGCGTTTCTACGCCCCCGAGGACCTGCGCCTGGAGGACGTGCCGGAACCCACCTGCGGAACCGGCGAGGTGAAGATCCGGGTGAAGAACTGCTCGACCTGCGGAACCGACGTGAAGATCCGCAAGAACGGGCACCAGAACCTGACCCCGCCTCGCATCATCGGGCACGAGATCGCGGGCGAGGTGGTGGAGATCGGTTCCGGGGTCGCCGGCGACTGGAAACCCGGCGACCGGGTCCAGGTCATAGCCGCGGTTCCCTGCGGGAAGTGCCACGAGTGCCGGAAGGGATGGATGGCCGTCTGCCAGAACCAGACCTCCGTGGGCTACCAGTACGATGGGGGTTTCGCCGAGTACATGATCGTTCCCCGCGAGGTGTTGGCGGTCGACGGCATGAACCGCATCCCCGACGGGGTCGGTTTCGCAGAGGCCTCCGCGGCCGAGCCCTTCGCCTGCGCCATCAATGCCCAGGAGCAGCTCGGAATCGAACCGGGCGACGACGTGGTGATCTTCGGTGCCGGCCCCATCGGCTGCATGCACGTGCGCATCGCCCGCGGAGTCCACCGGGCCGGGCGCGTCATCCTGGTCGACATCAATTCCGAACGGTTGAAGATGTCGGCCGACGCGGTGCAGCCGGATGTCGTGATCAACGCCTCCGAGGTGAACATCGTCGAGGAGATCCTGAAACTCACCGACGGTCGGGGCGCGGACGTGATCATCACCGCCACCCCCGCGAACATCACCCAGGAACAGGCGGTCTCGATGGCGGCCCGCAACGGGAGGATCAGCTTCTTCGGCGGGCTTCCCAAGACGAACCCGACCATCACGCTGGACTCCAACCTCGTCCACTACCGGCAGCTGCACATTCACGGCGCCAACGGTTCGGCACCCGAGCACAACCGCCGGGCCTTGGATTACATTGCCAGTGGTGAGGTGCCCGTGGCCGACCTCATCACCCGCCGCATCAAGCTCCGCGACGTGCTGGACGCATTCGGGATCGTCGAACGCGGCGAGGCCATCAAGGTCACCGTGGAACCCTGACAGGAGCCCTGATGAACGCCACCGCCCCGACCTCCCGGATCCGGTACGCCGCCGAAAGGCAGGAGGCCATCGTCGACACAGCCCGGGCACAGGGTCGCGTGGATGTCACGGAGATCTCGGAGCAGCTCGGCGTCACCCCCGAAACCGTGAGGCGTGATCTCACCATCCTCGAACAACGGGGCCTGGTGAGGCGCGTCCACGGCGGGGCCCTGCCCGTGGCCCAGACCGACCGCGAACCAAGCATCCTGCAGCGCCTCGGACTCGGGGCGGGAGAGAAACAACGCATCGCCGAACGGGCATTGGCGGAACTGCCCGGCCAGGGCACCATCCTGCTGGATTCCGGCACCACCACCCTGGCGCTGGCCCGGCTGCTGAAAAACGACCTGGGGCTGGCTGTGGTGACCAACTCGGTGGCCATAGCGGCCGTGCTCTCGGATCACCCCGATCTCCAGTTGCACCTGCTGGGGGGGCAGGTCAGAACCCGCACCGGGGCCGCGGTGGGGTCCTGGGTGGAACAGGCTCTGAGCGGGACGTGCATAGACGTCGCTTTCCTGGGCACCAACGGTTTCAGCCTGGAACGGGGCATGACCACCCCGGACCTGGCGGAGGCCGATGCGAAGCGGGCCATGGTCGCGGCCTCCCGGCGCCGAATCGTGCTGGCGGACGCCAGCAAGGCCGGGCTGAGCCATTTCCAGCGCTTCGCCGGCATTGAGGAGGTCTCGCTCCTCATCACCGATTCCCGCCTCGATGACGAAACCACCGAGGCACTCGACAACGCAGGCATGGAGGTGGCCCGCGCATGATCGTCACCCTGACACCGAACCCGAGCATCGACCGCACCGTGCTTGTGGAGAAACTGCTGCCGGGCGAGGTGAACCGAGCCGCCAGCAGCCGCATCGACCCGGGGGGCAAGGGGGTGAACGTGGCCCACGCCCTGATCCGCAACGGCCATCCCGCCCGTGCCGTGCTGCCGTTGGGCGGCCCGGACGGTGAACTGCTGGCCCGCCTGCTGCAAAACACCGGGGTTCCCTTCGACGCCGTCCCCATCGCGGGGACCACGCGGACGAACATAGCCATCGTCGATCCCGCAGGGGTCACCACCAAGGTGAACGAACCCGGGCCCGAGTTGTCCCCCGACGAGGTGGAACGGCTCGGGAAAACCGTGGGCGGGGCAACCGGTCCCGTGGTTCTGTGCGGCAGCCTGCCGCCGGGCACGGACGAATCGTTCCTCGCGGGGATGATCGCCCGGCACCCCGGCAGGGTCGCCGTCGACACGTCGGGGACCCCGCTGGCCGCCGCCGTGGCGGCCAAACCCTGGCTGATCAAACCCAACCGGGAGGAACTCTCCGAACTGACCGGCCGGGAACTTCCCACCCTGAGGGCCGTGGTCGATTCCGCCCGCGAACTGGTAGCGGGCGGAATCGGAGTGGTCGTGGTGAGCCTGGGCGCCGACGGGGCCCTGTGGGTGGACTCCGATGTCATCCACCACGCCAGGGCCACCGTCACCGAGCCACGTTCCACGGTGGGCGCCGGCGACTGCCTGCTGGCAGGGATCCTCAGCGCCCTCACCACCGGGTGCGACCCGGCGACCGCCCTGAGCCGGGGAGTCGCGTGGGGGGCGGCCGCGGTGGCGCTGCCCGGCAGCGCAGTGCCGGGCCCCGAGGAGATCGCGGCCGTGACGGTCACGAGCACCCCCGCACCTGACCTGAACACCGTGCTCACCGGCTGAGCGCGGGCAACCCGAACACAGACAAGGAAAAACCCATGACCACCCGTACCGCAATCATCGCCTCCTCCGTCGGCCTTCACGCCCGCCCGGCGAGCCTGTTCGTCCAGAAGGTCACCCGCTCCGGGTTGCCCGTGACCATCGCCCGTCCCGGCGGGAAACCCGTCAACGCGGCATCGATGCTGGCGGTGATGTCCCTGGGCGTCAAGTGCGGGGAAGAGGTCGAACTCTCCTGCGAGGCGGAGAACAGCGAAGCCTTCCTCGACGAGCTCGTGGCCTTCCTCGCCGTCGATCACGACGCGAAAGGATGACCAGCACCATGCGCACCCTGACCGGAATCGGAGTCTCCCCCGGCAGCGCCATCGGCCCGGTGGCCATCGTCCGGCCACCCCAGCCCCTGCCCGCGGCAGAACCCTGCTCGGCGGATCCGCAACAGGACCTGGCAAAGGTTACGGACAGCCTGTTGGCCGTCGCGGATGATCTCGACGCCAAGGCGGCAAAACTGGAGGGCGACGCCGCGGAGATGGTTGCCGCCGCCGCCATGATCGCCCGCGACCCGGGGCTGATCGAGGCCGTCGAACAGAACCTCGACGGCCGCACCGGCCCCGCTCATGCGCTGCAGGCCGCGGTCGCCGGTTATGCGGAACAGTTCGAGGCCCTCGGAGGGTATTTCGCCGAGCGGGTCGCTGATCTGCGCGACGTCGGGATGCGGGCGGAGGCCGTTCTCCTGGGCCGCCCGGTGCCAGGGGTCCCCGAGCTCACGGAACCGAGCATCGTGGTGGCCGAGGACCTGGCTCCCGCGGAAACCGCCCTGCTCTCCCCGGAACTGGTGCTGGGCATCATCACCTCCGGGGGAGGCAGGACGAGTCACACCGCGATCCTCGCGGCGCAGCGCGGCCTACCCGCCGCAGTCCAGGTGGCCGGGGCACTCGAGATCCCCGACGGAACCATCGTGGCCCTCGACGGCGAGTCCGGGGCCGTGGTGCTGGATCCCGACGAAACCGTGAAGACGAAACTGCGGGCCCGGAGCGAACGCCTGGCGCAGCTCAACGAGTTGACCTCACCGGGCAGCACCTCCGACGGACACCCGGTGGCCCTGCTGGCCAACATAGGCGACGTCAATGACGCCCGGGCCGCGGCACTCACGGCCGCCGAAGGGGTTGGTCTGTTCCGCACCGAGTTCGTGTTCCTGGACGCCCAGAACGCGCCCGGCGTGGCGGAGCAGGCGGACCTGTACGAGGCGGTGCTGGCTCCTTTCGGGACCCGCCCCGTAACGGTACGCACCCTCGATGCCGGGGCCGACAAACCACTCGCGTTCGCGGATCTGGGGCCGGAACCCAACCCCGCGTTGGGCCGCCGGGGCTACCGCCTGATGGAGGAACGCCCCGACCTGTTGAGGGACCAGCTCGCCGCCCTGGCGGAGGCGCAGCGCCGCACCGGGGCGAGCGTGAAGGTGATGGCCCCCATGATCGCCACGGCGGATCAGGCAAGGGCCTTCGCGCAGGCCGCTCACGAAGCGGGACTGCCCGTGGCGGGCACCATGATCGAGGTGCCGTCCGCTGCGCTGCGTTCCCGTCATCTCCTCGCCGCCTGTGATTTCGCGAGCATCGGCACCAACGACCTGTCGCAGTACACCATGGCCGCTGACCGGATGGTCGGGGAACTCGCGGACCTCCTGGACCCGTTCCAGCCCGCGGTGATCGATCTGGTGGCGGCGGCCTGCGAGGGCGGCCGGATCAATGAGCGGCCCGTGGGGGTCTGTGGCGAATCGGCGGGTGACCCGCTGATGGCCCTGGTGCTGACCGGTCTGGGGGTCTCCTCGCTCTCCATGTCACCAAAACGGATGCCCCTGGTCCGGTTCGCCCTCGGCCTGCACGAGCTGGCCACCTGCCGCGCCATGGCGGAGGCCGCCAGGGCCTGCGTGGACGCGGTCGAGGCGCGGGCGGGCGTCGCCGCCCTGGCCCACCCGGAGCTGCGCGAGCTGCTCGGCGTCTGAGGGGCCACGTCAGCGGGACCGTCCCGGTACCGCGAAACCCCACGGCCCTCGCACACGAGTCGCCGTGAAACCTGGTTTCACGGCGACTCGGGTCCGGCACTGGTCCGGTTGATTTCGTCGTTCCTTCTCCCGGGAGCCCCTCAGCCCACTTCCAGGACCGTTTTCTCGGGGGCGGCCTCGATGATCCCAACTCGGGCGAGGAACTCCCCCATCCGGGTGAAATCGTCCCGCTCGACCTTCACCGAGGCCTTTCCGTCCGTCCCCAACCAGAATTTGCTGGTGGCCTCGAGGACCGCTTCCGCTTGTTTCCGCTGGGCTTCCTCCGCGAGGGCGGGGACCTGCGCCTCGGTGGCCTTGAGGGCCAGTTCAGGGTTGTTCAGGATCCGGTTCTCCGCCTCGAGAACGGCCTCCGTGATCAGTTTGAGCTGTTCAACGGGAAGGACACCCTCCCGGGTGACCAGCCCGGGACCGACCAGGTTCGGTTTCTCCTTGTCGACCACGTCGAGCTGGTTGTAGGGGAATCCCGCGGCCGTCAACTGAACGGCCTCATTGTTGCTGAACCCCACGACGGCATCCGTCTTGCCCGTGGTCAGTGCTGCAACCTGTGTCCACCCGATCTCGGTGATGTTCACCTGCTCCTCACCAAGACCTGCGCGGTCCAGGGCGGCGAGGGTTGTGTACCAACCCGCTCCGTACCGCCCCTGCACCCCCAGGTTTTTCCCGGCGAGACCGGAAAGATCCGTGATGTCGCCGGCGCCGAGGATCACCCCCGGGTACTGCCGGTAGCAGGTGGCAAAGGTCCGCAGTTCAGGCATTCCCCCCGCGGCCGAGACCACGGCTTCGTCGCTGGATGCGAACACCACCTGTTCTTCTCCCGCCGCCAGGGCGGTGAACAGACCCTCCTGGGTTCCGTGGTGCCTGAGAGTGAGGTTGATTCCGGCGTCCTTGAAGAGTCCCTCGGATTCGGCCACGTAGAAAGGGCTGAACTGGATGTTCGGAATGTAGGTGAGCCCCACCGTGATGGCCGTCTTGTTCGTGGTGGTGTCCTGTTGCTTCTCCTGCCCACCACAGGCCACCAGCGTCGCCCCGCCGAGGGCTGCGACACCGAGGAGGAATGAGCGACGGTTCGGTTTCATAGATGTTCTCCTTGCAGGTTTCGGTTGGCGACACGTTCGACGAGACCCATCAGGGACACGAGAACGGCCGCGATGATCGCCAATAGGACCAGGACCGTGAAAACCCCGATGGTGTCCACTGCTTGCTGGGACTGGGTGAGCAGGACTCCGAGCCCCTGCCCGCCCATGACGAATTCGCCGACGATCGCGCCGGTCATGGACAGCACCACTCCCCCACGCACCCCGGCCAGGACGGCGGGAGCGGCCATCGGGGCCTCGACGTGGATGAGACGCCGCCAGGTTCCCGCCCCGTCGAGCCAAGCGGTCTCGATCACGCGCATGTCCAGGCCACGCAGTCCCACGACGGTGGTGGTGACCATGGGGAAGAACGCGATCACCGAGCAGAGGACGGCGACTGGAATGGTGCCGTACCCGATCCACAGCACCAGCAGCGGTGCGACGGCCACGAGTGGAACCGTCTGGGAAAAGGCTATGAAGGGTTCGGCGACGGCCGCGAGCAGCCGTGAGTGGGCAATCGTGAATCCCAGTGGCAGGGCGACGACGATGGACAGGACGGATCCGAGCAGCGCAGCCACCAGGGTTGGTTCGATGTAGCGCCATGCGATTCCGGACTGCACCCAGCGGGCGACACGAGAGACCACGGCCACCGGGTCCGGGAGCAACACCGCAGGGGTGACCCGGGTGAGCAGCCACCAGGTGAACAGCGCCACCAGCACGGCCACGAGGGGGGGCAGGACACGCGCTACGAGTGAAACCGGCCGGGTGCGGGCGGGATAGGCGGACCACAGCCCGGCCCGGGCGACGAGCCGACCACGTCGCGTTTGCTGCTCGGTCAAGAAAACCCCGGTCCTTCCTCGGCCCGGGGTGCACGCACAGCGTCCACGACCCTGTCGGCGTGGACCGTCGACGCGCTCCTCCCATCCAGACTTTCACTGTCGGTCCCGGAGTTTCACCGGATCAACCTGTTGGCCCCGTTCAAACCGGGCCGCGAGGGTCGCGGACTGTAACCGCCGGTTCGGACTTTCACCGACCCCGGATGCGTCGGCAACACCCTATCCCATCCCGGACGGGGCCGCGAACTCACTCCTCGGGCATCTCATCCCAGAACACCCGGTTGACCACCCTGGACGCGCGTCGCATGACCCGGATCGTGTCGTCGACGAGCCTGGAGCGCTGACCCGGGCCGTATCCGGCCAGTTCGGCGACGGCCGACTGCTCCCGGTAGTCGACGGGCAGGGCATCGCCGGGCCGGCCGCGCACCAGCATGATGGCGTTGCGCACCCGGCTGACGTGCAACCACCCCTCCCGCAGGTCGGCGGCCTGTTCGGCGGTCAGCAATTCGAGTCCCTCCGCGGCGTCGATGGCCTGGAGCGTGGAGGCCGTGCGCAACGCGGGCCGGGTCCCGGCGTGCTGCAGTTGGAGCAGCTGCACGGCCCACTCCACATCCGACAGCCCACCTGATCCGAACTTGAGGTGACGTTCCTTGTCCATGCCGCGGGGAATGCGTTCGGTTTCCATCCGTGATTTCAACCGGCGGATCTCGGCCACCTGCGCGGTGGTGAGACCCTCGTCCGGGTACCGCAGCCCCTCCAGCTCCCCGAGCACGGCCGAGGCCAGTTCCTGTTCCCCCGCCGCCGGGCGGGCCCGCAGCAGGGCCTGCGCCTCCCAGACGGAAGACCACTTCGCGTAGTAGGCGAGGTAGGAGGAAACGGTTCGCACGAGCGGCCCACCCTTCCCCTCGGGACGCAGACCGGCGTCCACCACCATCGCCGGGTCGGGTCCGGGTTTTCCGACCAGATCGCAGGCCAGGCGCACAAGTCTGATGGCCGCCGCCTGCTCCTCGGGCCCGGAACCGTCGGGAATGACGAACATCGCGTCCGTGTCGGAGGCGTAGCCGAGTTCGAACCCGCTCCAACGCCCCATGCCGATCACACCGATGGGTGGCGCCTCCACTTCTCGGCGGGCGAGTTCGAGCGCAGCATCCAGGGTGGCTCCCGCCAGGTCACTGAGTGCCAGACCCACCGTGGTGACGTCCGCGGCTCCCAGCACATCGGCCAACGCTATCCGGCACAGTTCGGAGCGGCGCAGCGCCCGGACCGAGGCCACCGCTGCGGCCCTGTCCGAGGCACGCCCGATGTCCCGGCTCATTGACCGGGAGAGCAGTTCACGCGGCCTAAGTTCCAGGTTCTCGCTGCTGGCGAGCATCTGCACCATCTCGGGAGCCCGCATCAGCAGATTGACCACGTAGCGGCTGGAAGATGCGATGCGCGCCAGTCGCTGCGCCATCCACCCCTCGTCACGCAGCGCCCTCAGATACCAGGAGCTGGTTCCCAGCGCTTCGGAGAGCTGCCGGAAGGCGAGCAGGCCGTAATCAGGATTCGGCCCCTCGGCGAACCAACCCAGCATGGCGGGCATGAGCTGCCGCTGGATCTCGACCGCCCTGGTCGAGCCGTTCGTCAGGGCCTGGATGTGCCCCAGGGCGGCGTGGGCGTCCTCGAAACCGAGCACCCGCAGGCGTTCCCGGGCCGCATCCGTTGAGAGCCGCAACTCCGCCGTGGGAATGGCGGACACGGCGTCGAGCAGCGGGGAGAAGAAGATGCGTTGCTGCAGTTTCTCCACCGCGCGGGTGCTACCACGCCACATGTCCCTGACCTCATCAGGGGTTTTACCGGTGGTGCGAGCCAGATGAACCCAACCCGGTTCGTCGTCCGGCACCAGGTGGGTGCGGCGTAGCCTGCGCAGCTGAACCCGGTGTTCCAGCACCCGCTGGAACCGGTACGCCCTGGCCATGTCGGCGCCGTCATCACGCCCGATGTAGCCGAAGGCGACCAGGGAACGCAGTGCCTCGAAGGTGCCTCGGGCGCGCACCCGCTCGTCACCGCGTCCGTGGACGAGCTGCAGGAGTTGCACGGTGAACTCGGTGTCACGCAACCCCCCGACACCGAGTTTGATTTCCCGGCCGGCCTCCTTGGCGGGGATCAGGGAGATAACCCGGTTCCTCATGGCACGCACGTCCGGCAGGAATCCCGGACGCTGTGCCGCCTCCCACACCAACGGGGACACCAGGTCACAGAAAGCCTGTCCCAGTTCCCGGTCCCCCGCCGCGGGACGCGCCTTCAGGAGGGCCTGGAACTCCCAGTTCTTCGCCCATTTGCCGTAGTAGGTGGCGCAGGACGCGAGGCTGCGCACCAGGGGACCTGCGTTGCCCTCGGGACGCAGGGCGGCGTCAACCGGCCATATGGTGCCCTCCGAGGTGTGTGCCGAACAGATCCGGGCCATGGCTGCGACGACCCGCGCCCCCACCCGCATGGCCTCCTCGTGGTCCACCCCGTCGACGGGTTCGGCAATGTGAATCACATCGACATCCGATATGTAGTTGAGTTCCTCAGCCCCGGTCTTCCCCATCGCCACCACCGCGATCCGCACCGAGGAGGACCCGGGCACCTCGGCCCGCGCGCATTCGAGGGCGCATTCGAGGATCGCATCGGCCAGGTGACTCAGTTCGGAGGCGATGTCATCGACCAAGGCGATGGGGTCCTCGCTGGCCAGGTCCCTGGCCGCCACCTGCACCAGAGCGGCGTGGTTCGCCCGGCGAAGCAGGTTCGCGTCAACCTGGCCGGAGTCGTTCACGGCACGCGACCGGATGTAGTCCCGCCAGCCTGTTCTCCGCGGCCCGGGTTCGGATGCGAGCACCTCGAGTTCCTGGGGGTTCTTCACCAGGAAACGCGCGAGCACGGAGGATCCCCCCAGCACGAGCAACACCCGGTCGAGCCACCCCGGATCCGCCGCGATTCGTGGGAGCAGAGCGGGTTCCCGTTTCCCGATACCCGTCAAACATTCCAAGGCCTGGTCCCGGTCGGCGGCCCGGGTGAACGCCTGCAGGGGCACCGGCGGTTCGGTTCCCAGCACTGCGCACCAGTCCTGCCACACCCGCGCGGCGTTGCTGGGGGACTCGAAACCTCGTCGCGCGAACTCGCCCACCTTGGTGCTGACCCTGTTCACGATTCCACCCTAACGGCCCGCGCCGCACCCATTTCCGGCGACGCGGCCTTTAGTATTACCGCATGTTCAGCGCTGACGAGAAGACCATCGCAGAGTTGCGGGATCTCCGCGAATGCCTGGCCGCCATCGACCCCGCCGAGGCCACCGTCCTGGGCCTGGCGCTCGAGGGCGAATTGAGCCGACGCACCCCGGACCTGACACGGGTGTTGCTGCGCGCCGCAGATTCCGCGGGGAAACACGGCCTGGCCCTGGGCCGCACCTTGACGTCCGCCTGTTGCCGTGCTTTCTGCGCACGGCTGGGTGATCTCCATCCGGGTGCCGCGATCGAGGTGCGGGTCCCGCCCTGGGCCGCGGTTCAGGTGAGTTTCGGGGACGGTCCGAAACACACCCGGGGAACACCCCCGAACGTGGTGGAGATGGAACCCTCCACCCTCCTGGGCCTGGCCACCGGGCAGCTCTGCTGGGCGGAGGCCGAGGTGAAGGTGTCAGGTTCCCAGGCGGAGCGGGTGGCTGCGGCGTTTCCCCTCACAGCACCCTGATGTGCCGGGCGACCTCCCACGGGGTGACCTGCCTGCGATAGGCCTCGAACTCGGCGCGTTTGTTCCGCATGAAGTAGTCGAAGACGTGTTCCCCGAGCGTCTCAGCGGCGAGTTCTGAGCCCTCCATCACCCGCAGCGCCTCGTCGAGGCTGCGTGGCAGGGACTTGATTCCCAACGACCGGCGTTCCTTCTCGGTCAACCGCCACACGGCGTCCTCGGTCTCCTCCGGCAACGGGTATTCGTTCTCGATCCCCGCCAGCCCGGCGTTCAGCATGAGCGCGAAGGCCAGGTAGGGATTGCAGGCCGGGTCCGGGGCACGGTACTCGATACGGGCCGAACTCGCCTTGCCCGGCGAGAACTGCGGCACCCGGATCAGCGCGGACCGGTTGGCCCGGCCCCAGCAGGCGCAGGTGGGGGCCTCCGAACCTCCCATGAGACGTTTGTAGGAGTTGACCCACTGGTTGGTCACGGCGGTGATTTCCGGGGCGTGCCTCAGCAGCCCTGCGACGAACTGCCGGGCTGTCTTGGACAACCGGTACTCGTCGGCGCCGTCGTGGAAGATGTTGGTGTCCCCCTCGAACAGCGACATGTGGGTGTGCATCCCGGATCCGGCGTGTTCCGTGAAGGGTTTCGGCATGAAAGTCGCGTGGATGCCCTGGGAGACCGCCACCTCCCGGATGACGACCCGGAAGGTCATGATGTTGTCCGCCATGGTCAGGGCATCCGCGTACCGAAGGTCGATCTCGTGCTGCCCAGGTGATCCCTCGTGGTGGCTGAACTCCACGGAGATCCCCATCTGTTCCAGCATCGTGATGGCGTCGCGCCTGAAATCGGTTCCGTCCCCGAGGGTGGTGTGGTCGAAATAGCCGCCGTCGTCGAGGGGAACCGGCGGGTTTAGCTGACCGAGCAGGAAGAACTCGATCTCCGGGTGGATGTAGAAGGTGAACCCCATGTCGGCGGCCTTCTTCAACGCGCGTTTCAGCACGTGCCGGGGGTCCGCGAAACTCGGGGTGCCGTCAGGCAACTGGATGTCGCACAGCATCCTGGCCGTGCCGCGTTCCGTCTGCCGCCAGGGCAGCACCTGGAAGGTCGACGGGTCCGGGTGAACGACCATGTCCGATTCGTAGACCCGGGCGAAGCCCTCGATGGCCGAGCCGTCGAAACCGACTCCCTCCGCTATGGCCCCCTCGACCTCGGCCGGGGCGATGGCCACTGATTTCAAGGACCCCAGCACGTCGGTGAACCAAAGCCGTACGAAACGAATGTCCCGTTCCTCCATTGAGCGCAGCACGAACTCTGTCTGCCTGTCCATGGCACTAGTGTGCCGTAGTCCGAGCAGGTTCAGGCGCTGAACCCTGTCGGAAACCCCGATTGGAGGTGTTCGAACAGGAGCGACCCGAACTCCGCCCGGTCCCCGCGTCGCCAGCGCCCGCAGTCCACCAGTTTCTCCCTGACCAGCACCGTTGCCACGATCCCGTGACACCAGCCACCCTCCATAATGGGCTTCATGGCGACGCCCGGCTGGTACCCAGATCCCGATGGTTCCAACACCCCCCGCTACTGGAACGGCAAGAACTGGGAGGATTCCTTCAGCGAGAAAACCGACGAGCGTTCCGCCTCCCGGAACAGCGTCTGGCTCTTCGGCGTGGGCGTGCTCACGCTGTTGGTAGTGGTTTCCGTGATCCTCTGGCAACCCTGGAAGAGCAACCCTTGGAGTTCCCCCACGGACAACAACTCGTCCCGCCCAACCGGCCGCCAGTGGGACGAGACCGTCCCCTCCGAGACCCCGACCTCCCCCCAGCCATCTGAAGGCCGGGGCCGCCCCACCGCGTGCCCGATAGCCCGGAACTCCTCCACCCCGGCCCCGCAGGACAACTGGTTCTCCTCCGGAGGCATCAGGTACCAAGGGGTTCCCGGCTGGAGGACCAATCAGGGAGACTACATCGACTTCGCCTCGGAACGCTCCGGCCAGGACAACCATGTGACGGGATCCTGGGTGGCCGTGACCGCGATCGGGCAACTGTCGAAGACGGACTACAGCGCCGACACCAGGACCGCCGCCAAACAGCTGATCAGCTGCCTGTCAACCTCCTACTACTACCTCCACCTGGAACGGGTCGAGACGCTGGAGGACAAATCCTTCCGCACCGCCGACGGGGTGGAGGGGTGGCTGATCAGAGCAAATTTCTGGAACGAACCCGGCCACTACGACGTGCTCGGCGACGAGGCGGTGGTGGTCATCCTCGACCAGGGAGCCGCCAACACCGTCACCCTTTTCCACACCCAGGCGCCCATCGGCGACTCCGCCAGGCAGGAGATGGTCAAGAAGAGCCTGGATTCCCTGGGCCGGGGCTGAACTGCTGATGCCGGAAGGCCTGTCGCGGGCTTTGCCGAGCAGTATCTAACATGGAGCCCATGGCTGCTCCTCCCGGCTGGTATCCGGATCCCCAGAACCCCCATCGCAAGCGCTACTGGGACGGCATCCGCTGGACGGTGCACGTGCAGAACCCGCCCGCCCTCAAGCCGACGACATCGGGTACTCCGCCCGACCCCCAACCCGGATATCCCGTTCAACCGCAGGTGCAGCCCGAAAAGCACGGCTACCCGCAGGTCCCGGAGCAACCGGCCTCAACGCCCCCTTCACCCAGGAATACCCGGCAAATCGTGCTGTGGATGGCGATGGGAATGGTCATGACCATGCTCATCGGGGGTGGCCTGCTGTTCCTGCTGAACAGGCAGCAGCCCACGAACCACCCCAGCCCCTCGGCTTCACAGAACACGACCCCGAGCGCCTCATCGACGGCCGGCGCCTCGGGAAGCTCCGACACGGGCATCAAGGTGGGTTATGCGATACGCGGGGAGAGCAACTGCCCGAAAACGGCAAACGACGCCCAAGGGGTGCTGGCCGATGGGCGCATCACGTCCCCGGGAGGCCTCAGCTTCCCGGAGATCCAGGGTTTCTCCGCCTCGCCGATCAACTACGGCTTCATCCACCAGTCGAACACGATGACGAAAACCTATTCGGGCCAGGAGGGGCAGGCGATCGTCACCGTCGGCACCCTGAAGACCGAGGACGGCTTCGACAACGCCATCAGCAGCGCGGTCCGGACCGTTCGATGCGTGATAGGCAATCCGAAGTTCTACAGCAACAACCCGACGGCCGAGGTGACCCAGATCACGGAGAACCAGAGCGACGGCACCGTGGTGCTCCAGGTCCACGTCCCGACCGAGGGCAGGGCCGGAAGCGCGGGGGACAAACTCGCTGTGGCGATCTACCCGGAGAAATCACGCAAGCAGGTGGTCCTCTCGCTCGTTCCCCAAGACGACTCCTCGGCCTTGGAGGCCGTCAACACCGCTCTGGCCGGGCTCAGCCTGAATTCGTAACACACCTAGTCACCCCGAAAACGGCGACTACCCGGGACCTACGATAAAGAACATGTCAACATCAGGTTGGTACCCGGATCCGCGCGACGATGGTCAGGAGCGGTTCTGGAACGGCACCGAGTGGACGGAACAGGTGAGACCGGCGGAGACCCCGCCGGGTGCCGGGACGCATTCAGTGGTGGTCCCACCGACACCGAGACGCAGCAACACGGTGCTGTGGGGTGTGCTGACGTTTATTCTGGCCATGATAGGTGGGGGCGGCTGGTGGTTGTCGACGGCCACCGGTCCGGCTCCCGCCACGAGTCCTTCAGCCACCGGGCCGGCCCAGCAGCCGCTCGCCAGCCGTTTCCCCACGAGGCACAGACCCAACCACGAGTCTCCTGCGACCCCTCCGGCTTCGGCCGCGACACAGGATCCGGGATCCTTGAAAGTCGGCGATGTTCTCCGCGGTACCCCGGACTGCCCGAACACGGCCACGGATTCGACCGGTACCCTCGGCGACGACGGCCGCATCGCGTCCGCGGGTGGGCTGAGTTTTCCCGCGATCGCGGGGTTCACCCCCACCAAGCTGGATTACGGGTTCATCCACCAGGCCAACACCGTCGTGAAACGCTACCCGGAAAGCAACGACCTGGTGGCGGCGGTGGCCGTCGGAACCCTTGAGCCCTCCGAGGGATTCACGGAGGTCGTTCCCGCCGCCGCGCGCGTCGTCGGTTGCTTGCTGGGGCGCGGTGTCTTCCACCAGCCCGGTGCCATGGCCGAGGTGATCGAAATCAATCACGACCCCGATGCCGTCGCCGTGTGGATGAACACGAGAATCCAGATAAGCGGGATCGCCGGGGTCAACACCAACAACATCTCGGTGTTCACCCATCTCGCCGACAACGGGGTCATGCATGTAGCGCTGGTCGTCGAACCGGATCACGACCCGGAGGGTGACACCGCCATCTGGACCGCCATTGAGGACCTGCGGCTGTCCTGACGACCAACCGTCCTGAATCCACGATTCGATCGCTACACTGTGGCCGCGTGAGTCCAGTAACCCCGTTCCAGGTCACCCCCCGCCTGGAGGTCCCAGCAGCGATCGCCCGGCCTCCGTACGTCGGAAAACGAGCCCCGAAACGCTACGAGGGCGACGACGTTCAGCCGCCGGAAATCATCGAGGCGATGCGGGAGGCCGGAGCCATCGCATGCGAGGCCATGCACGAGGCGGGCAGGGCGGTCCGTCCCGGGGTCACCACCGACGAACTCGACCGGATAGTCCACACCTACATCCTGGATCACGGCGCCTACCCGTCGACTCTCGGTTACCGCGGTTTCCCGAAGTCCTGCTGCACATCCGTGAACGAGGTGATCTGCCACGGCATCCCCGATCTGCGTCCCCTCGAGGACGGTGACATCGTGAAGATCGACGTGACGGCCTTCAAGAACGGGGTTCACGGCGACAACTGCTACACCTTCCTCTGCGGCGACGTGGACGAGGAGTCGCGGCTTCTCACGCAACGCACCCAGGAGGCCATGAACCGCGCCATCCAGGCGGTCAAACCGGGACGCCCCACCTCGGTGATCGGACGCGTGATCGAGTCCTACGCGAAACGATTCGGTTACGGCGTGGTGCGCGAGTACACCGGGCACGGCGTCCACACCGCCTTCCACTCGGGGTTGGTGATTCTCCACTATGACGAACCCCGCTACTCCACCAAGATCCGCCCGGGAATGACCTTCACCATCGAACCGATGCTGACCCTGGGTTCCCCCGAATCCGAGGTCTGGAAGGACGACTGGACCGTCGTCACCCTCGACGGCTCCCGCTGCGCCCAGTTCGAACAGACCCTGGTGGTGACCGAGACCGGGGCCGAGATCATCACGGCTCC
Source organism: Arachnia sp. (assembly GCF_057238465.1). Taxonomy (NCBI): domain Bacteria; kingdom Bacillati; phylum Actinomycetota; class Actinomycetes; order Propionibacteriales; family Propionibacteriaceae; genus Arachnia; species Arachnia sp. The sequence goes on along the minus strand of NZ_DBHHFZ010000001.1, from coordinate 303,456 downwards.
CCGCAGCTGATCACCCGGGTCAGTCGTCCGGGCCTTCCCGGAAGGTGTGCACGAGCTGAGCCACTCCTGCCAGTCCCAGCAGGATCCCGGTCGCGATCAGGAGGAACGGTGGGGCTTCCCTGAGCAAGGAGGACGTCCTGGTGCCGTATTCACTCTGCACCTTGCCCGCGCTGATTCCGATGAGGGTCAGCAGGATCCCGGCACAGATCTGAGCAGCACCCACCAGCGCTCGATGAACCCTGCCGGCATCCCATTTGTCGGGGCTCCTGCGCTCCCTTCTGTGATCTTCCGCGGCGAATCCAAACGACCCAGAAGGTTGGCTGGGGGGTATTGGTGGCAACAGGGTCATGTTCTCTCCAAGGCCAGCGCCCATGGCGACGGTCACACAGCTTCCAGCAACGCTAGTGCACGCATCCCGGCGAAACCAAGGTGTTCACGCCCCCGAAAACAGGCCACCCGCCACGACGGCAGGGCGAACAATGTGGTTCTGCAACCCTGACGTGCCCATGGCCCGGCCTTTCGGGGACGAGCCGGCCTGTAAGCCGGATTTTGTCTGACGGTGACCATCCATCTGAGGCCCGCCGTTGCCGACGGGCTCCTGCAACCTACCCGGAAACCTCGCGCGAGCAGCGCTCAGACGGTTTCCGCGGCCAGCGGACTGGCCTTCTTGGTCTTGCTCCGGGTGGGGTTTACCGAGCTGCGCCGGTCACCCGACGCACTGGTGGTCTCTTACACCACCGTTTCACCCTTACCCGGCCCTGAGGCCGGGCGGTCTGTTCTCTGTGGCACTGTCCCGCGGGTCACCCCGGGTGGGTGTTACCCACCACCCTGCTCTGCGGAGTCCGGACTTTCCTCAGCCCGGTTTCCCGGGCCGCGATCACCCGGCCGACTCGTCCTGGCAGCAATTTTAGCTCCCCCAGCGGCCTCAAGCAGCATGGGAGAACACCGTCCTGCCCTCGCTGAGATCCACCTCCTCCAGCCGCACCCGAACCGCCCGGCCGGGTTCACGGCCCTCCGCGGGCAGTTTCGCCTCCACAGCCGGATCGGCGATCTGGAAGGTTCCCATCCCGGACCTCGGATTGACATCGATGAGGACCGCGTCGAAGACCTCACCCACCCGCGCCTGGAGGACCAGCGCCTCCGTCAGGTCCACCAGCGCATGTTCCCAGGCCCGGGCCCGCCGGTTGCTGGCCGCCATCAGCTCCGGCAGCCCGGCGAGGTTCTCACGCACCCATCCGGGAACCGGTTCTCCCTGCCCGATGCTCACGCAGATCTCGGACGCGAAACGATCCACCAACCGACGCAGAGGTGCGGTGACATGGGTGTAGCGGGCCGCCAGGGCGGCGTGTCCCAGGTCGTCGCCGGGCAGCGAACCATCGAAACTCCGGTAACCGGCACCCCGGAACAGCGAGGCGCAGCGGGCGAGCACCGCGAGTTCCGCGGGTTCCCCCGGTTCCAGCCCCCGGACGAATTCCGGGTACGACTGCGAGATGGGCCAGTCAACCCCCAGCGCCCCGGCGCTGAGACGAAGGCGATCGACCGCATCGGGAGCGGCGGCCGGCAGGGTTCGCAGGATCCCGACCGCTGCGCCCACCATGAGTTCTGCGGCGGCCATGCCGGTCAGGAGCGAGACCTGGGCGTTGTGTCTCTCCACCGGGAGCGGGGAGCGAAACCTCGTCAGCCAGGTTCCGTTCTCCGCGATGATCTCCTGTCCGGGCAGGTTGAGGGAGACTCCCCCGCGTTCGGCCTCAAGGCGTTGCCGCAGTTCACCGAAAACGGGTAGCAGTGCGACGCTCGGGTGCGCCCGACCCGCATTCACATCCGCCTGGACCTCCTCGTAGGAGAGCTTCGCGTGCGAACGGATCATGGCCCGCTCGACACCCACCCCGGTGGGCACCCCGTCGGCATCCAGATCGTGGGTCCACAGCACCGCCGGGCGGGGTCTGCCATCGGCCAGCAACGATCCGATCTCTTCCGAGAAGGAATCGGGATACAGCGGCACCTTGGCCCCGGGCGCGTACAGCGTCTCCCCGCGTCGCCTCGCCTCGGTCTCCAGAACGGATCCCGGCCTCACCCACGCTGCAACATCCGCGATGGCATAGTGAACCCGGTATCCCGACCCGTTCCGTTCGATCCGGACGGCCTGGTCCAGGTCCTTGGATGCGGCGGGATCAACCGTGACGAGTTCCACATCGGTCCGGTCGGTGTGTCCAGGAAAACCGGGCGGGTTGTCCCGGAGGTTCGCCACCTCCTCAAGCGCCTTCCCGGTAAAACCGGCAGGCACGTCCAGCCTGCCGCGCAGCTGGGCGAGCCCCTCCAGGACAGCGCTGGGAATCTCCGGTGAGACCCTGAGTTCGCGGCTCGGCATCAAAGACCCGAATCAGCTGTCCGAACGAGAATCCGGTCACACTCGACGCACCTGAGCACCTCGTTCTCCGGGGCCTTCCGGTACGTGTCGAGGTCCGAGACGGTGAGTTCCAGCTGACATCCGCCGCACCTGCCGCGGTGCAGCCTGGCGGCCCCGAGGCCGCTGTGCGCGCGGATTTTCTCGTAGAGTGCCAACAGCGGGGCGGGCACCTTCTTGGCCTCGGAGGCCCTGCTGGAAGCGATGACCTTCGCCTCGCCGCTCAACCTGCCCACCTCGGCATCGCGGGCGGCGACATCGACGCGCAGTTCGTCCTCGACTTTCTTCTTGCGGACGGCCAGTTCGTCGCGTTCCGCGGTGGCCTCCTCAAGCTGCCCCATCAGATCGAGTTCGGCATCCTCCAGCTCGGTTATCCGCCGTTTGATGCGCTCCACCTCCTCCACGAGTCCGCGTAGCACCTTCGGATCCGTGACGGAACCGTCGTCCACCCTCCGGCTCTCCCTGTCCAACCGGGCCCGCACCGGCACCAGATCGGATTCCGCCCGGTGAACCGAGAGCTCCAGGTCCTGGGTGCGGGTGGTCGCAGCCACCAGATCGTCGGTGACCGCCTGCCGGGTCGTCATCAGCTCAGCGATGCGGGCGTGCTGCGGCAGGGTCTTGGCGGTGTGTTGCAAACGCCCGATCTCGGAGTCGAGTTCAGCCAAGGTCAGTAGGTGTTGCTGGTCAGCGGGGTCTGCGAGCATGCGTTTCCTTCCAACGTTCTGGAACGTAAATCTACCGGGAATTAAACTCATGCCTCATGAGCACAGAGCAGGTAGACAGCCACGAGGCGAAAGATCGCACAGACAACCGGAAGTCCCCGTACTCGGAGGCCTTCAAGAAGTTCATCGTCTCAGGTTGGGCGCCCTACTCGGAGGTTCCGCCCGAGCGGTTGGCGGCCGCCGATTGGACACCCGCCCGCTGGGCCTCTCTGCGCGAGGCCTTCCCCGGCGCGACCCTCGTGATCCCTGCCGGGCCGTACAAGGTGCGTTCCAACGACTGCGACTACCGGTTCCGCCCCCATTCCACCTTCGCCTGGGTGACCGGGTTGGGTGAGGACCGGGAACCCGATGCGGTTGCCGTGGTCTCCCCCACCAGTGTCTGCCTGTACTTCCGGCCTCGCTGCCCCAGGACTGACGAAGAGTTCTACGCCTCCAGCCGGTACGGGGAGATGTGGGTCGGCCAGCGTGACTCCCTGGAGGAGATGGCCGCCCGGGTCGGTTTCCCCTGCCGGGATCTGCGTCAGCTGAAGGACGAGCTTTCCGGGGTCGTCGGGCTGCGTGTGGTACGCGAGGCCGACCCGGAGATCACCGCCATGATCGACGAGCTGCGCGGCGGCCAGGCGCAGGACGCGGACGCCGAACTGTTCCGCACGCTCTCCGAGCTGCGCCTGGTCAAGGACGACTTCGAGGTCGAAGAACTGCGCCGCGCCTGCGAGGCCACCCGGGTGGGTTTCGAAGCGGTTGCCCGCGAGCTGCCGAACGCCGTGGCAGGCGGTCGCGGCGAACGCTGGGTGGAGGGGGTTTTCAGCCTGCACGCCCGTCACCTGGGCAACAACGTCGGCTACGACACCATCTCCGCAGGTGGTGATCACGCCAACACCCTCCACTGGATCCGCAACGACGGCGACATCCTGAACGGTGACCTGCTGCTGCTGGACGCCGGGGTCGAGGTCAACTCGCTGTACACGGCGGACGTGACCCGCACGCTGCCGGTCAACGGCCGTTACACCGACGCGCAGCGCCGCGTCTACGAGGTGGTTCTGGCGGCCCAGGAGGCAGGTATCGCGGCCTGCCGGGCGGGCAATGGTTTCCTGGATCCGCACCGCGCGGCCATCCGGGTGATCGCGGAGTTCCTGGCGGAGATCGGTGTGCTGCCCTGCTCGGTCGAGGAAACCCTCGCCGACGACGGCGGCTATCACCGGCGCTGGATGGTGCACGGAACGTCGCATCACCTGGGCCTGGACGTCCACGACTGCGCCGCCGCCCGTCGGGAGAGGTACCGTGACGCGGAGCTGCTGCCGGGCATGGTGATCACGGTGGAACCGGGTCTCTACTTCAAGTCGACCGATCTTCTCGTGCCCGAGGAGTACCGCGGCATCGGGGTGCGCATCGAGGACGACATCCTCATCACCGAGGGAGATCCCGAGAACCTGTCGGCCTCGCTGCCCCGCGCGAGCAGGGACGTGGAGGCCTGGCTGGCTCGTTTGAAGGATTGACCACCGACAACCCCGCCTCGGTGGAACCATCCCGTCGAGGCGGGCCCTTCTCAGGTTCGGAAACGTATCTCGTCAGTCGTCGGGAAGTTCCGTCCTGGACTCCCGGGCCACCCGGTCCATGAACGCGCGCAGCAGATTCGCCGTGGTGTCCGGGGCGGCCACCGTGACCTGGTGGGAAGCCTCCGGGATCACGGACAGCTGGGCGCCGGGCACGGTGGCCGCGACCAGTTCTTGGTTCGCGATCGGTGTGGAGCTGTCGCGATCCCCCGCGATGAGAAGCAGCGGGCAGCGGATGTCCGCCAGGTCGGCGCGCAGGTCGTGGTGCGCCAGGCAGCGGCAGAGCTGCGCGTAGGAGTGGTCGTCCGCCGCGGCCAGGCCCTCCATGATGGCGGTCGTGACGCGGGGATTGGCCGCCTTGAACGCCGGGGTGAACCAGCGTTTCGAGGTTTCTTCCAGCAGCTGCTGGGTACCGGAGGTCTCAACGAGTTCGGCGCGCTCCACCCATCGGTCGGGTTCCCCGACGGTTGCCGCCGAGCACAGAACCGCGACCCCGGCCAGTTCATCGGCGTGATCACGTGCCAGGTGCAGGCCGGTCGCTCCGCCTATGGAGAGCCCCGCGAAGAACACGGGAAGCTCCCCGACCTGTTCCCGGACCTCGTGAACAACGTCCATGATGGCCGAGGCCACCACGTCCAGGGTTGGTTCGTCCTCATCATCCCAGACCTCGCTCAGCGCATGGCCGGGGTAGTCGATGAACACCACTCGGGCGTCGCTGGTCAAGAGCTCCGCGACCTTCGCCCACTGGTGTGAACAGTTCCCGCCGAGGCTGGGGGCCACCACGAGGATGCGGTCGGCGCGGCTGGCGGGGTTGTACAGATCCCAAGTCAAGTCCATACCAGAAACCCTACTCAGTTGGTCCCGGTCGCCCTGTACCCGGGCCACTTGGCAAGCATCTCGCGCGCCTCGGCTGCCACCTTGTGCTCACACAGCACCTCGTAACCGGTGGCCACCACCTGCCGCATCGACTCGAAGTCTCGCCGCCCACCGCTCAGCGCATAGGCCAGGGCCGCGGAGAGCATGCCGAAGCTGACACCGAGCCCGAGCCCGGCCAGGATCAGCGACAGGAAGGTGTTTTCGCTCTGCATGAACAGGTAGAACATCAAACCCACGATGATCCCGGTGCCGAAACCCGAGATGGCTCCCTGAATCAGGACGGAACTCCAGGTGCGTCTGCCCACCACGCGTTCCACCGATTTCAGGTTGGTTCCCACGATCATCAGGTTCTCCACCGCAAACTTCGAATCGGACAGGAAATCGACCGCCGCCTGGGCCTCCTCGTAGGTGCCGTAGCTCCCGACGCGTTGGGGATAGTCCAGCTCGAACAGCCTGCTGGTGGAAACAATCGGGGTGAATCGTCGGGGCGGAACGGCGGGGGTCATCTTGGCTCCTGGTCGGTGTCCGGCAGGCACTTACGCACTGCTCAAGTGTAGATTCATGCCCATGAGCGCCAAGAAATCCGCGGTTTTCATCTCCCGCCTGGTCGGTCTTCCCGTGGTCGACGCGGCGGGCGATCAGGTGGGGCGCGTCAAGGACGTGGTCTTCCACCTGCGAACCGGCACCCTGGCACCCCGGGTGCGTGGCCTGGTGGTCGAATTGTTCGCCCGACAACGGATCTTCGTGCCCATGATCCGGGTGCACAACATAACGGTCAACCAGGTTGCCATCCTCGGTCAGGTCGACACCCGCCGCTTCAAGAAACGCGAAACGGAATGGCTGGTGGCCGCCGACCTGTTCGATCGTCCCGTTCCCCGCGACGTCCCGACCCGGATCTACGACGTCTCGATGATCCAGGTGCGCAACCGCGAATGGGAGCTGTTCCAGATCGCCATCACGAGCCGCACCAGGGTGAGCCGTTTCGGTTTCGGTGGCCGCCGCGTCACCGACATCATTCAGTGGAACCAGGTTCCGGACCTGGTTTTGATGACCGGCCGGTCCCCGGAACACCTGGTGGCGAAGTTCTCGGACATGAAACCCGCGGACATCGCCCAGGAGCTGCACGACCTCGACCCGGATCGCCTGGTGGACGTCGTCAAGGCCCTTGACGACGAGACCCTGGCGGAGGCCCTCGAAGAGCTTCCCGGTGACGAACAGATCGAGCTGATCTCGAAACTGGAGACGAATCGTGCCGCCGATGTGCTGGCGGAGATGGATCCGGACGACGCCGCGGACCTCATCAAGGACCTCCCGGAGGCGGTCGCGGAGGACCTGCTCGAGCGCATGGAACCGGAGGACGCCTCCGACGTGCGCCGGCTGCTGGTCTACGGCGAGTTCACCGCCGGCGGCATGATGACCCCCGAGCCGGTGGTGCTGGGCACGGACGCGACCGTGGCGGAGGCCCTGGCCCGCATCCGCGAGGAGCAGCTGACCCCGGCCCTGGCCTCGATGGTGTTCGTCACCCGCCCTCCGTTGGAGACCCCGTCGGGCCGCTACGTGGGTGCGGTGCACTTCCAGCAGCTGCTGCGGGCCGCCCCCACCCTGATGGTGGCCACCATGATGGACCACAACCTGGAGCCCCTGAGTCCCGACTCGCCCCTGGCGCAGGTGTCACGTTTCTTCGCCACCTACAATCTGGTGGTCGCGCCCGTGGTGGACTCCGAGGGGGCGCTCGTCGGGGCGGTGACCGTGGATGATGTCCTCGACCACATGCTGCCCGACGACTGGCGCGGAACCCAGATGGACGAACTCGTGGAGGTGAGCCATGGCTGAGCGCAGCCCCCTGTCGGAGCCCCTGTCGGAACCGCGGTCGAGGCGGCGTCGGCTGATGCCGAAGGTGATCCTCGACTCGGAGGCCTTCGGCGAGTTCGCGGAGGCCGCCGCTCGTTTCATGGGAACCGGCAAGTTCATCGCCTACATGACGGTTTTCGTGGTGGTGTGGGTGACCCTCAACGTGGTCGGCATCTACGGCTTCCGCTGGGATGTCTACCCGTTCGTCCTGCTGAACCTGTTCTTCTCGACGCAGGCCTCCTACGCGGCCCCCCTGATCCTGCTGGCGCAGAACCGGCAGGAGGTGCGGGACAAGCTGAGCCTCGACGAGGACCGCCGTCTGGCGGCCCAGTCGCGAGCCGACATGGACTTCCTGGCCCGCGAGATCGCCGCCATCCGGATGCACCTGGGGGAGCTGGCAACCCGCGACTTCGTGCGTTCCGAACTGCGTTTCGAACTGCGTGAACTCACGGAACGCCTGGAACAGGCCGTCAACGAGAAAAGGGAGGAACCATGAGCGAACCCCAGTCGATCAGCTGGTATTCCGTGGTGCTGTTAGCTGGGCACCTGGTGATGGCGGGAGTGGCCACATGGTCGCTCTGGGTGATCGGTTCGGGTCTCTGGGTCGGGGCCGGAGCGGCCCTGCTGCTGTTGGTGGCCTACGGTTTCCTGTGGCGGCTCCGCCTGGCCCCCGCCGCCCAGAACCGTTTCGCCTACCGGCAACGGTTGACCGTGCATCTGATTCTCGGCCCCGCAGTGGTGGTGCTTGCCGTCCTGACATCCCTCTGGCTGCCCGCCCTGGTTGGGGGCAGCATGGCGCTGCTGGGAGACGCCCTGGCGTCCCGCGCCGATTCGACTGGGCTGGAAACCAACTGAACTGTGCGGGAGTATTGAGGGGTGACGAATGAGAACCCTCTTCTTCCTCTGGTCCGAGCTGCACTGCACACCGTCGAGGATCCCGAAATTCGCCGCCCGATAACCGACCTGGGCATGGTCGATGAGTTGACAGCCGACGATGAAGGGCAGATCTTCATCCGGGTTCTGTTGACCGTTCCCGGGTGTCCGATGCGCACCGAGATAACCAAACGCGTGACCGAGGCCGTGGAGACCGTCGAGGGTGTCAATGGCGTGCACGTCGAGCTCGGTGTGATGAATGACGAACAACGAGCCGCGATGCGACAGCTGCTGCGCGGCGGTCAACCGGAACGCGAGATCCCGTTCGCCAAACCGGGAAACCTGACGAAGGTGATCGCGGTCGCTTCCGGAAAAGGCGGGGTCGGGAAGTCCTCGGTCACGGTGAACCTGGCCCTGGCCCTCGCGAAGGCCGGCCGCAGCGTCGCAATCCTCGACGCCGACATCTACGGCCATTCCATCCCCGACATGCTGGGTTTGGGCGATTCCCGCCCGACGGTCGTCGACGACATGATCCTGCCGGTCCCTGCCGCAGAAGGGCTGAAGGTGATCTCGGTGGGCATGCTGAAACCTTCCCGTGACCAGGTGGTCGCCTGGCGCGGCCCCATCCTGGACCGGGCCCTCACGCAGCTGCTGGCCGATGTTTTCTGGGGTGATGTGGATTTCCTGCTCCTTGATCTCCCACCGGGAACCGGCGATGTCGCGATGAGCCTGGGACAGAAGATCCCGAACTCCGAGGTGCTGGTCGTGACCACCCCGCAGCTCGCCGCATCCGAGGTTTCCGAACGGGCCGGCACGATGGCCCACATCCTCAAGCAGAAGGTGCTCGGGGTGGTTGAGAACATGAGCTGGCTGGAGTTCACCGCCCCCGACACCGGGAAGTCCTACCGGATCGAGCTGTTCGGCTCGGGAGGCGGGGTTCTGGTGGCGGAGGCCTTGAGCGAGCGGCTCGGATACGAGGTGCCGCTATTGACCCAGGTGCCCTTCGACGAGGCTCTCCTGGCGGGTGGGGACAGGGGCGAGCCCATCGTGCTCAGCGCCCCGGACCATCCGGCCGCGCAGGCCCTGTTGAAGCTGGGCCAGGAACTGGCGAATCGCAGCCGGAACCTGTTGGGACGGATGCTGCCCGTCAGCCCGGTGTGATCAGGTCGCTTCCGGGTCGTAGGGGGCGGTCAGGGGTTTGGGCGGAGAGGTTTCGGGCACCGCATCCGCCGGACCGGGTTTCGCCGCCGCAGCGGCCGTCACGTCCGCGGCGGCGGCCTTCGCGGCACTACCCGTGGTGGAGATCTCGCGTTTGGCCTCCTCGATGGCCGCGATCTCCTCGCGCATGTGCTTGGCGACGAACTTTTTGGGGTTCAGGTCCTCGATCTTGAGGTCGGAATACTCGGGCCCGAGTTCTTCGCGCAGCTGCGTCTGGGCATTGTTCGCGATCCCCCGGAGCGCCACGAACACCCGGGCCGCCTTCCGCGCGAACGAGGGAAGCTTCTCAGGCCCGAACATGACGACGCCGAGTACCAGAAGAAGAATCAGCTCGGTGGCGTCGATGTTGAACACACGCTCAGGCTACTCGCGGCCGGGCGTTCAACCAATCCCGACCAGCCGCCCCAGGCCACTTCCCATGCGTTCCAGCAGGCCGAACTTGTTCTCCCGCAGCTTCGGCAACGCCTTGCAAGCCTCCGCCATCAGTGCCCGCGGACCGTTGGTCGCCACGGAAACCACACCTTCGCCCACCTGCCAGGCGGCCACCTGGGGCAGCCCGGGCGAGTTGTCGGAAACCCGGGATCCACCCGCCAGCACACCCGGGGTCCATGAGACGCTCAGGGTGCGCACACCATCGGAGTAGACCAGCCGCTGGTAGACGCTCTCCCCCTCGCCGGAACCGGCGCGGGCCACCAGGGGAAGGCCTCCCAGTTCCATCGGGCACTCCGGCAGACCCACACACCATCCGGAAGTGCTGGCGCTGGAGACGGATTCCATCGGGTAGGGCTGGGTGGAGTCCGTGGCCAGTTGAGCCGTCCCGATGTTGATACTGACGAATCCGAAGACCAGCATCGGACGCCCCGTCGTGTCGTAACGCTCAACCCACAGCGGAAGCCCCGTCTCGTCGTCGAGCCACCAGCGCGCCACGAGATACCCGTCGCCGCGGGCCTCGACAACGGACGCGCTGCGCCCCGCCACCCTGTCCGAACTCTGGTAGGTGTAGAACTGCCAGCCGGTTTCAGCGAGGGATGAACAGCAACCCATCGTCGGGACGAACCAGGAGAGGAAACGTTCCCCGGTCCCGTCCAGGACCGCCAGAGTGGCTCCTTCTCCCGCGACGACGTCGACCTCCACGTCGTTCGGCCGGTGAACACCGTCGCCATCCATCAACCAGACCCGCTGCCGTCCGGAATATGTGATGCTCTGCCCGTTGTTGCCGAGCCGGGTCATCGCGTTGTTCTCGTCGATCGGGACGGCCTGGCCGAGATCGAGGACGCGGGGACTGAGCTGCGTTGCTGCACCGGGCCTGGCGCCTCGTTCACGCGCCCAGTGCACGGCACCGACTCCCTGTCCGACGCTGATGGTGGTCAGCGCCAGCGAGTACTGTTCCCGCGCCGCCCTGATCGGATCACCCACGACCGCGGGCTCCTTCGCAAGCGCCAGGGAGAGCATCATCAGCGTCGCCAGCGCAACGGTGGCGGCCATGCCACCGCGGATCAGGCGCCCACCGAGGCTACGGCAACGTGACCCTTTCTCGGTCAGGTACAGCGGCTGGTCGCACTCGTTTCCCGCAATGCCCTGGAGTCTTTCGGCCAGGGTTTCGGGCAGGGGGGCGGCGGCCCGGCAGGAGTTCAGTCTGGAACGCACCCTCCGTAGCTCGTCGACGATGGCGGAGCATTCCGGGCACCGGATCAGGTGTTCACTGAGCTGGTTGAGGCGGCGTTCGGGCAGGGTCCGGTCGACGAACCCGGAAAGGTCGTCCTTGTAGCGGCGACATTCGTTTCCCCGCACCTCCTATGACACCCCGAGGTATCGGGCATGGTCCTCGCTCGGTGCGCGATGGGCGAGTGCGTCACGCAGCTGGGCGCGTCCGCGGGCGATCCGGCTGCGCACGGTGCCGAGCTTGATGCCCAACACCTCCGAGATCTCCTCGTAGCTCATTCCCTCGATGTCGCAGAGCACGACGGCGACGCGCTGCTCGGGTTTCAGGGCCGCCAAGGCATTCGCCACGTCGGCGTCCAGGGCCCCGTCCGCGTGGAGCTCCTCGGGGCTGCGGTCCTGTCCCCAGACGTGTTCCGGTGCCGAGCTCAGGGCATCCATGCGGATCCGTTGCCGGCGCCGCGCGGAATCCAGGAACAGGTTGGTGGTGATGCGGTGCAGCCAGCCCTCGAGAGTGCCGGGTCGGAAATTGTGGATCGACTTGAACACCCGGACGAACACGTCCTGGGTGAGGTCCTCGGCATCGTGGCAATTGCCGGTGAGCCGGTAAGCCAGGCGGTAGACCTGCGCCGAGTGGTCCCGGACCAGTTCCGCCCAGGTGGGCGCAACCCAGTCCGGCTCGTTCGGCCTCGCCTTGTTGCGGAACACGCCTCGCCTCTCCATGGAAAACAATCTGGCACCTCATCCTGTGAGGAACCTGTGTGTGAAGCGTTCCACGCCTCTCACCAACCTTCAACGCACGGCGGCGAGGCTTTGTTCCCAACGGGTTTCCGCCACCGGGCAGGGCCTTCAGGTCCCTGTGAGTTTTCCGGGAAAACGCTCAGAGTTGGGTGTCCAGAATCCCCAGGAAACGTTCCAGGACCTCCGGGGCGACCGTTCCCATGGGAGGGCGACACCTCCCGACATCGAAGCCGCGGCGGTTCAGGGCCGCCTTGACCATCATCGTTCCCTGGGTGGCGAAAACCCCCCGGAAGACCGGCAGCAGCTGGGCGTTGAGTTGCCGCGCCTGTTCGAGGTCCCCCGCGACGAACGTGTCGATGAGCGCGCGGACCTGGGGGCCCGAGAAGTGCGTGGACGTCCCCACCACCCCTGCCCCACCAACGGCCAGCAACGGCAACAGGTAGGCGTCGTCGCCCGCGTAGTAGGTCAGCGTGGTGTTGGCGATCACGACCGAGGACGAGCAGATATCCGCCTTGGCGTCCTTGACCGCCGCGATCCTGGGATGGTCCGCCAGGCGCACCAGCGACGCCTCCGGAATCGGGATCCCCGTGCGGTGCGGGATGTCGTAGAGCATGAGGGGGAGTTCGGTGGCGTCGGCGACGGCGAGGAAATGAGCTTCGAGCGCATCAACGGGAGGGCGCGAGTAGTAGGGGGTCACCACCAGCAGCCCGTCGGCACCGGCCTCCGCGGCCTGCCCCGCGAGTTCGATCGTGTGGCGCGTGTCGAAGGTGCCGACCCCGGCCACCACCGAGGCGCGGTCCCCGACCGCCTCGACCACCGCCTTGAGCAGTTCCTGTTTCTCCTCGTCGCTGGTGGTGGGGGATTCCCCGGTGGTTCCGTTGATCACCAAGCCGTCGTGTCCCTGCCCATCCACCAGGTGCCGGGCCAACCGGACCGCCTCGGCGAGGTTCACGCTCCCGTCCGGCCCGAACGGGGTGATCATGGCGGTCAGCAGCCGCCCGAAAATGGGCTGTTCCGGACTTGCAGGCATGGTTCAGGCCTCCTCGAAAGTGACGAGCAATTCCTCGTCGTGGATGTTTTCCTGCCCGGTCATCGCCGACGACGCCAAGCCGGACCCATGTGATGCAGCGGTATCGGCACCCCCCAAACGCCGACCGGCAGCAACGACCAACTGCTGCGCACCGCCCGGGTTGTCGGCGTCGGCCACATGACTCATGCGGTTCAGGATAGAGCCTCCACGGATAAGGGCATTGATCTGGGTAGAGTTGCCGTGTGACTCACATAGCTGATTCTCCCATTCCGGCGCCGACTGCGGAGAGCTGGAGCTTCGCCGAGGCCCACTCCCCCATCGCCGATGGTCTTCAGCAGGCCCGGGTGGAGGCGGCTCAGGCCGGGCTCACCCCGGTCAGTCAGGGTGTGGCCTCCACCCTCACCGTACTGGCCAAGGCCGTGAATGCGCGAACCGTGGTCGAGATCGGTACCGCGCTGGGCACCTCCGCCCTGCCCCTGCTCGCCGGGATGACCTCCGACGGAGTGCTGACCAGCATTGACTCCGAGGCCGACAACCAGCTGCCGGCACGGTCCTTCCTGAACGCCGCGGGCTATCCGCCGTCCCGTTGCCGGCTGATCGCGGGCGCTCCCTTGGAGATCCTTCCGAAGCTGCGGGACGGCGCCTACGACATCGTCTTCATCAACGGCGACAAACTGGAGTACGTCGAGTACGTGGCCGCCGCCCTGCGCCTGCTGCGCCCCGGCGGTCTCCTGATCATCCATGACGTGCTCTGGTACAACACCGTCGCCGATCCGGGCCGGGAGGGCGACGAAACCATAATCATCCGCGAGGCCCTCGACGCGGTGAGGGCCGCCGACAGCTACACCACCACCCTGCTCACGGTGGGCAACGGCCTGCTGGTGGCTGTCAAGGACTGAGGAGCCACCAGCTGGCGAACGATGGCCGCCCGGGTGGATTCCATCCCACCCGGGCGGCCATCGGTGTTTTCTCTCAGTCCCGCGGGACGACGGTGTCCTTGCCGACGACGACCACACCATTGGGTGAGACGTGGAAACCACGCTCCCGGTCGTGGTCGTGGTCGACACCGATCTGCGCTCCGTCGGTGACGATCACGTGCTTGTCGAGGATGGCGCGGCGCACGACCGCGTCACGACCCACGTTCGCGCCGTCCATCAGCACGGAGTCCGAAACCTGCGACCACTTGTCGATGCGCACATTCGGACCGAGCACCGTGCGGTCCACCTCGCCGCCGGAGATGATGCATCCGGGATTGACGATGGAGTCCTCCGCCTTTCCGCGGATGACGAACTTCGCCCCGGGTGCCTGGGGCTGGTTCGTCAGCAACGGCCAGTCCTTGTTGTAGAGGTTGAATTCCGGCTCGATGGACACCAGGTCCATGTGGGCCTCGTGGTAGGCGTCGATCGTGCCGACGTCCCGCCAGTAGTTGAGGTCCTTCTCCGTCGCGCCGGGAACCACGTTGTCCTTGAAGTCGTAGACCTGTGACTGTCCCTGGGCGGTGAACCACGGGACGATGTCACCGCCCATGTCGTGTTTGGCCGTCGGGTTCTCCGCATCTGCCCTGAGCGCCTCCACCAGAGCATGACGGGAGAAGATGTAGTTGCCCATCGAGGCGAACGACTCGTCCGGCGAGTCCGGCAGCCCCGGCGGGTCGGCCGGTTTCTCCAGGAAGCTCTTGATGCGCTTGTCCTTCCCCGCATCGATGATGCCGAACGCGCTGGCCTCGCTGCGGGGCACACGAATGCCCGCGACGGTGCAGCCAAGCCCGGAATCGATGTGAGCATCCACCATCTGCTCGATGTCCATCCGGTAGATGTTGTCCGCACCGAACACGACGACGTAGTCGGGATTGGCGTCTCGGATCAGGTTGAGCGACTGGTAGATGGCGTCGGCGGACCCCTGGTACCAGCGGGGCCCCAGACGCTGCTGGGCGGGGACGGGCGTCACGTAGGCGCCCAACAAGGTCGAGAACCGCCACGTCATGGAGATGTGCCGGTCCAAGGAGTGGGATTTGTACTGGGTCAGGACCGCGACCTGGGTCAACCCAGAGTTCGCGAGATTGGACAGGACGAAGTCGATGAGCCGATAGCTGCCTCCGAACGGCACCGCTGGCTTGGCGCGATCGGAGGTCAGCGGCATCAACCTCTTCCCCTCGCCGCCGGCGAGGACGATTGACAGGATCTTCGGGCGTGCCACCATGTTTGAAACCTAGCGCTTCGCCGGGTCCCTCACAACAGATTCGGAAAGATATCATTGCGAAGCATGAAACTGTCGCTGCTGACTCGCGAGTATCCACCATCGATCTACGGCGGCGCTGGGGTCCATGTCGCCCAGCTCGTCCCGCAGCTCAGGAAGTTCATCGAAGTCGATGTTCACTGCATGGGAGAGCCCCGCGACGGCGCTGTCGCACATCCCGAAACCTGGCCGGCCGACGCGAACGCGGCCCTGCGGGTGTTGGGAGCCGACCTGTCCATGGCGGCCGCGGTCGCCGACGACACCGATGTGCTGCACTCCCACACCTGGTACGCGAACATGGGCGGTCACCTGGCCGGGCTGATGCTGGACCGCGCCCACGTCGTCACCTCGCACTCCCTCGAACCGCACCGCCCCTGGAAGGCAGAACAGCTGGGAGGCGGCTACCGGGTCTCGTCCTGGGCGGAGAAGACCGCCTTCGAGGCCGCCGACGCCGTCATCTCCGTCTCCGAGGGGATGCGCAAGGACGTTCTCGCCTCCTACCCGGACCTGGACCCCGACAGGGTGTTCGTGGTCAAGAACGGAATCGATCCCGACGAGTTCAAACCTGACACCGGCACCGATGTGGTGCAGGACCTGGGTATCGACCTGGACAGCCCGACCGTGGTGTTCGTGGGCCGCATCACCCGCCAGAAGGGGCTGATCCATCTGGTTCGGGCGGCCCAGCAGTTCGATCCCGAAACCCAGGTGGTGCTGCTAGCGGGTGCCCCCGACACCCCCGAGATCGCCGCCGAGTTCGACGGCGCGTTCGCTGAGCTCCAGGCCAGGCGCAGCGCCCCCGTGATCTGGGTACCGGAGATGCTTCCCCGGGCCTCAGTGAGGCAGGTCATGACCCACGCGACGGTTTTCGCCTGCCCGAGCGTCTACGAGCCCCTGGGCATCGTGAACCTGGAGGCGATGGCCTGCGAGACCGCGGTCGTCGCATCCGCGGTGGGTGGAATCCCGGAGGTGGTCGTCGACGGCACCACGGGCCTGCTCGTCCCCTACGACCCGGCCCGGGCATCCGATCCTAAGTTCATCTCCGCATTCGAGGCCGATTTCGCGACCAAGGTGAACCGTCTCACCAGCGATCCCGCTCTCGCCGAAAAATTCGGGAAGGCGGGTAGGCAGCGCTGCATCGACGAGTTCTCGTGGGAGCAGATCGCGAAGGAGACCATCACGGTCTACGAAAAGGCCATCGCCTTCCACAAATCCCGCTGACAACGAGGATCGCCCGGGAGACCAGCTCCCGGGCGATCCCATCAACACGGATCCAGCTGCTCAGCCAACGACACCCCTCAATGCGTTGAGCAGGTCGGTTGCCTCCGTTGCATTCATCTCGACCACCAGTCGCCCACCGCCATCAACGGGAACACGCATCACGATGCCGCGTCCCTCCTTCGCGACCTCCATGGGTCCGTCTCCCGTGCGGGGTTTCATCGCTGCCATGTGCCAAACCTCAATCCTTGGAGTCCAAGTGAACTCCTCCATTATTCCGCATCCGCGAAGTCCCTGATGCATCAGATGGCTCCGAGGCAACCGGCGGCAATCCCCCGGGGGCGGCGACGGCCCCGGATGTGGGCGATCCGGAACGCAACCCGAGGTCCTCGGCGATCCTGCTGATCACCGCATCCACCGCCTGCATGTCGTAGCCCCCGACGACCACGTCGAACTGGGGCGGATGCTGCGGCGGGTGATGCCGGGCCTCCTCCAGGAAACCGTCCACCTGCCCCTTCTCGTATCCGACGGAGACGCTCGGCAGGCGCAGCCGCTCCATGAACTCGGCCCCAAAAGGCAGGTCGGGGATGAACCCCTTGGGTCGGTCGTTCATCGGTTCCGGCATCTCACCGAGCCGTCCCGTCCCCGCCCAGGCGGCCAGGGCGATCACCACCATGAAAACGACCCCGAAAACCCAGACCATGCCCCAACCCTACCGATTCAGCCCTGAACGGGAGAGCCCATGGCGGCAACCGCTTCGCCGACGTCATCGGTGAGGGTGATCAGGTCGAGATCGCCCGGGCTGACGAAACCCTCGGCTTCGACCTCCTGCCTGATCCAGTCGAGCAGCGGCCCCCAGAAGCGGCTGCCGAAAAGCACCACCGGGAAATGGGTCACCTTGCCGGTCTGGATCAGGGTCAGCGACTCGAACAACTCGTCGAGGGTGCCGAAACCACCGGGCATCGCGATGAATCCGCGCGAGTACTTGAGGAACATCGTCTTGCGGACGAAGAAATAGCGGAAGTTGATGCCGAGCCCGACGTACGGGTTGAGCCCCTGCTCGTGGGGAAGTTCGATGCCGAGGCCCACGGACATGCCACCTGCCTCGGTGGCTCCCTTGTTGCCGGCCTCCATGATGCCGGGTCCGCCACCGGTGATGACGGCGAACCCCCGCTCCGCGAGGTCCCGGGCGATCTGTTCCGCGGCCCGGTACATCGGATCCGTGGGGGCGGTTCGCGCGGAACCGAAGATGCTGACGGCGGCGGGCAGCTCGTGGAGGGTGTCGAATCCCTCCACGAACTCGGACTGGATGCGCAACACCCGCCACGGATCCTTGCTGGCCCATTCGTCCCCGTCGGAGCCGAGCAGCGCCTCGTCGGCGGTCGGCACCTCCTCACGGGCCTGGCCACGAAGCACCACGGCTCCTTGGCGGCGTTCGGTCATTCGGGTTCCTCCTTCAGGCAAGCCAGCGGCGAAGGCCATCGGCACAGGTTCTCAGGTGTTCGGCGGGGCAGCGTTCGTCGTCGCGGTGGGCCAGCGAGGGATCCCCGGGACCGTAGTTGACCGCGGGAATCCCGAGGGCGGAGAAGCGGGACACATCGGTCCAGCCGTACTTGGGGAAAGCCTCCCCGCCGACCGCGTTGACGAACTCCTGAGCGAGTGGCCTGTCCAGCCCGGGCCGGGCTGCCGGGGAGAGATCGGTCACCTCGAAGGTGTAGCCGTCGAAGACCTCCTCCAGATACCCCAGGGCCTCGTCGAGACTCTTGTCGGGCGCGAACCGGTAGTTGATCTCCACCCACGCCTCGGGGGGGATGACGTTACCAGCCACTCCCCCGCCGATGCGAACGGCGTTCAGCCCCTCCCGGTACTCCAGACCTTCCACCTCGATCCGTTTCGGCTCGTGGGCCGCGAGCCGCGCGAGCACGTCCGCCAGGCCGTGGATGGCGTTGTTGCCCATCCAGGCGCGGGCACTGTGGGCGGCCCTGCCCTCGGCGGTGATCCTGACGCGGATGGTTCCCTGGCAGCCCCCCTCGACCCGGGCGCCGGTGGGTTCCATCAGGACGGCGAAATCCGCCTCGAGCAGGTCGGGGCGGTTGCCCGCCAGCCGCCCGAGGCCGTTCAGGGAGGCGTCCACCTCCTCGTGGTCGTAGAACACCCAGGTGATGTCGAAACGGGGCCGGTCGAGTTCGCAGGCGAGCTTCAACGCGACCGCCACCCCACCCTTCATGTCCACGGTGCCCCTGCCGTGGATCACGACCCCCTCCGGGGTCTCCTCCACCGTGCTCGGCAGGTTTCCGGCCACCGGGACGGTGTCCAGGTGACCGGCGATCAGCACCCGTTGCCCGCGACCGAGCCGGGTCCGGGCCACCACGCAGTCGCCGTCGCGCGCCACTTCGAGATGGGGCTGGGCGCGAAGCACCTCCTCCACCAGATCCGCGAGCCGTTTCTCGTTCCCGGAGACGCTCTCGACATCGACGACGGCGCGCAGCAGGGTCACGAGATCGGTACCGGGATCGAGAATCATGGCTGCGAGCCTACTGCCACGAACACCATCGGCGCTCGTGGCCGGGGTTCTCATCCGTCACGCCAAAGAAGGCCGGGCCAGCCATCCGGATCTCCCGTGGACGAAGGCCCGGCCGGGTGTCGTTGTCAGGTGCGTTCACTACACTGACCCGCATGACTGACGTGCTTCGCCAGGGCTGGGGCTGGGGCCTCGCCACCGTTCACAACTCCGGTTCCGTTCTCGATGTGTTCTACCCGGAACCGCAAATCGGTGGCGACGTCACCAAGGAGGCTCCGCCATCCTTGTTGGCGGCACAGTTCACCGATGACCTGCGCCAGGTCACCGCCAAGGTGGTGTGCATGGTCATCGACCTCGACGCGGCACCCGGGAACATCGAGGACGCCTACCTGCGCCTGCACCTGCTCAGCCACCGCCTGGTCCGGCCCCACGGAATCAACCTCGACGGCATCTTCGGCAAATTGCCGAACAACGCCTGGACCAGTCGCGGCCCGGTTCGCGTGGAGGACGTCACCCACATCCGCACCGCTCTTCGGGGGCGGGGCGAGACGCTGCAGGTCTTCAGCGTGGACAAGTTCCCGCGCATGACCGACTACGTCATCCCCGCCGGGGTGCGGATAGGGGACGCCGACCGGGTGAGGCTGGGCGCGCACCTGGCATCCGGCACCACCGTGATGCACGAGGGTTTCGTCAATTTCAACGCGGGCACCCTGGGGGCCTCCATGGTCGAGGGGCGCGTCTCGGCCGGGGTGGTCGTCGGTGACGGTTCCGACATCGGCGGTGGCGCCTCCATCATGGGGACTCTCTCCGGGGGTGGCCGGGAGGTGATCCGCATCGGTGAACGCTGCCTGCTGGGGGCGGAGTCCGGTATCGGGATCTCGCTGGGCGACGACTGCGTCGTGGAGGCGGGGCTCTACGTGACGGCGGGCACGAAGGTGGAGCTTCCCGGGGGACGCGTGGTCAAGGCACGGGAGCTCTCCGGTGTCCCGGGCCTGCTGTTCCTGCGCGACTCGCAGTCGGGGAGAGTGGTGGCGAGGCCACGTCGGGGCGGCACTGTTGAACTGAACGACGAACTGCACGCCAACTGACATGCGCAAGAAGACAGCAATCATCCTGGTCGCGGCGCTCGTGGTGGTGGGCGCCCTTGGTTTCGGGGCCTGGAAGGGCTACGAGTGGTTCGTCGCACGCATGACCCCCAACGCCTGCTACCTGCAGGTTGACGGCGTGGAGGAGCCGCTCCGGCTCACCAACGAGCAGGCGAGGAACGCCTCCATCATCGTCGCCGAGTCCTACAACCGTGGCCTGTCGGAACAGGCGGCGGTGATCGCGCTCGCGACGGCCTGGCAGGAATCGGGGTTGCGGAATCTCAACTACGGCGACCGCGATTCCCTCGGCCTGTTCCAGCAGCGTCCCTCCTACAACTGGGGCACCGAGGAACAGATCATGGATCCCTGGTACAGCTCCGGGCGGTTCTACGAGGAACTGGTCAAGTTCGACAGCTGGGAGAGCACCGACGTCAATGACATCGCCCAGAAGGTGCAGCGTTCCGGGCATCCCGAGGCCTACAGGAAACACGAAACCAACGCGCGCGCCCTGGCCGGGGCCTTCCGGGGGTCCCGGGAGGGCGTCTTCACCTGCATCAGCCGGGACGCCACCGGCACCGATCACAGCGCCCTGGACAAGGTGGTGGCCACCATCCCCGGGGTCAGCCTCCAGGACAACGGTTCCGAATTGACCATGACCGCGGGCAACGCCGACACCGCCTGGTCGGCCACTCAACTGGCCCTGGCGAACACTTCCGAGCTCGGAATCGAGAAGGTCAGCGTCGGCGGAAACGAATGGAAACAGGGGGAACGAACCTGGAAGGATGTCCAACCGGTTTCCGGCGGCTCCGTGACGGTGACCATCAAACTCAGGTCGTGACCCTCACAGGGGTGATAATGGATTGATGTTCCACGCCCCGGGAGGAAACCCATGCTGCTGAACCGACGAACCCTGATCCTCGCAGGTCTGGCAGCCGCTGCGGTGAGCGGTTGCTCGGCCGAACCGAAGGTGGAGACGCTGAAGGGGAACGCCGCATACGTGGCACAGAATCCGGACCACCCCCTGGCCAAGGTCGCCGCCGCCTCCTCACAGCAGATCGGTTGGCGGCTACTCGCGCAGGGCGAACGCACGGGAAACCAGCTGCTGTCCCCCGCCTCATTGTGCGCCGCACTGGCCCTGGTCGGGCTCGGGGCCTCGGGGGCCTCAGCGACCGGCCTCGACGAATTGTTCGGGATGGGCTCCGAGGACCGGGCGGTCGGCATCAGTGCGTTGCGGGCCGGTCTGGCGGACTACGCATCCCTACCGGAGAGCATCGATGCGAATAACCCGCCCGAGAAGCCGATCATCAATCTGGCATCGCGTCTCCTGATCTGCAGTGACGTCCAGCCCAAGTCTCCTTTCCTGGATGCCATCCGGAAACATTTCGACGCCTCGATGGAGAAGGTGGAGAACTCCGCTGCCCAGGCCAATCTGGATGCCTGGGCGAAGAAGAACACCGCGGGACTGATCGAGAAATCAGGGATCCAGGTTGGCCAAGGAACAGCACTGGTGGTGCAGGATGCCCTGCTGTTCGCCTCCCGTTGGGAAAAGCAATTCAAATCCGACGACGCCCCGCTCACCTTCACCACCGGGAGCGGGGAAACCTTGGAGATCAAGGCCTTGTCGGACAGCTTCTCCGCCCGGGCGGCCTCCGGGCAGGACTGGCAGGCCGTCCGGCTGCCCTACGACGAAAACCTCGCCATGGATGTCATCCTCCCGGAACGGGGAATCCACCCGTTGACGTGGGACGCCCACGTGCTGCTGGAGACCCACGAGAAGCTGAGTGCTGCCCTCGAGAACAGGATCGAGGTCACCATGCCCCCCGCCGACCTGGCCGTGAAACGCAAACTCAAGGAGGAACTCGCCCAGTTGGGAGTGGAGCTTGATCATCTCGACGGCATCTTCGACGGCGCCGGAGCAAACCAGGCCGTCCAGCAGGTGCGCCTCCAGGTGAATGCGAAGGGCACCGTAGGCGCGGCCCTGACGGAGATTGGTGGCGCTGGAAGCGCTCCCATGGAACTGCCGCCCCCCAAGCTCGTGGTGGACCGGCCCTATGTGATGCGGGTGTTGGATGTCCGCACGGGCTGGCCGCTGTTCTTGGCCGTGGTATCGGATCCCGAGGCGAAATGACCCGGCGCCGGAACCACCCGGCGATCCGGATTCCAGCCGGAACCCACCCCTGGCCGTGATCAGTTGCCCTGGGGTTGTTCCCCCAACCGGGCTGCGGCGGAGGCGATTCGCTCATCCGTGGCGGTGAGGGCGATCCGGACGTGGGATGCGCCGGAGGTTCCGTAGAAATCCCCCGGGGCGGCGAGAATCCCGCGCTGCGCGAGCCACTCAATGGTGTCCCGGCACGGTTCACCGCGGGTGACCCACAGATACAGCGACCCCTCGGAATCGTCCACCCGGAAACCTGCGGCCTCCAGGGCGGGGCGAAGCACGGCTCGCCTGGCCAGGTAACGCCGCCGCTGCTCCTCCACGTGTTCCTGATCGGCCAGCACGGCCGCCAGGGCGGCCTGGATCGGGCCGGGAACCATCATGCCGAGATGTTTGCGGGCCTGCACCAGGTCCTGCACCACCGCCGGATCCCCTGCGACGAACCCGGCGCGGTATCCGGCGGCATTCGAGCGTTTCGAGACGGAATGCACCGCCAGCAACCCGGAGAGGTCACCGTCGTTGACGCGCGGATCGAGGACGCTGGTGGCTTCTTTCTCCCAGGCGAATTCGCCGTAGCATTCGTCGCTGGCCAGCACGGCCCCCTCACGGCGGGCAACCGCCACCCAGGCGCGCAGCTGTTCCGGGGCAAGGATGCGGCCCGAGGGGTTGGCGGGCGAGTTCAGCCAGACCAGCTTGGTTCCGGCCGGGATGGCCCCGGGATCGTCGCAGGCCACGGGCCTGGCGCCGGCCGCCCGGGCCCCCACCTCATAGGTCGGGTAGGCGATCCCCGGATGGACCACGACATCACCTGCCCCCAGACCGAGGAAGGTGGGCAGCCAACCGACCAGTTCCTTCGTGCCGATCACGGGCAGCACGGATTCGTGACTCAGACCGCGCGCATTCCATCGGCGTTCCAGGTAACCGACTATGCCGTCACGCAGCTCCGGGGTGCCCCACACCGTCGGGTACCCGTGGGCGTCCGACGCTGCGGCCAGTGCGTCCTTGGCGATTTCCGGGGTGGGGTCCACCGGGGTTCCGACGGACAGGTCCACGATCCCGCCCGGATGTCCACCGGCCACACGCCGGGCCTCCGCCAAGGAGTCCCAGGGGAAATCGGGCAATTGCCTCGCCAGGGACATCATTCACCCTGCGGAGGAAGCTGCTCCACCGTCGGGTGGTCGTAATCAACGGGACCCAGGCGCGCGGCCCCACCGGGTGAGCCGAGGTTTTCGAAGAACTGGGCGTTGATGTCGAAGTATTCCTCCTGGTCCTCGGGCAGGTCATCCTCGTAGTAGATGGCCTCCACCGGACACACGGGTTCACACGCCCCGCAGTCAACACACTCCTCCGGATGGATGTAGAGCATCCGGTTGCCCTCGTAGATGCAATCGACGGGACATTCCTCCACACAGGCCCTGTCCTTAACATCAACACACGGCAGGGCAATGATGTAGGTCACTTCACTCCTTCTGGTTCTTCCGTGAGAAGCTTAGCGCGCAGCGCCGGAATCGGCTTCTGCCCGAAGAGCCTCAGGAGGAGCAGGTGACCTTGTCCCCTGCGGCGTAGGTCCACGAGTAATCCTCGGTCTTTGCCACCTTGCCGTCCTTGTAGAACAGCCGTTTCCAGGTGGCCTTGAAGCCCTTGATAGGGGCCTGGGGCTCGCAGTTGGGGGTGCTCACGACGCGTTCCCCACCCGAGTAGTAGTCGGACTTCACCGGCTCCGTCGACTCCACCTTGTCCCAGGTCGGGCGAGACCAGATCCGGAAGGTGAGGCTTCCCTTGCTGCCCGATGTGGAGGGGGTGTTCACCCCTTGGATGTAGGCTGGGTATTCGGTGTTGTTCTTGAACTTCATGTCGAAGCTGCCGTAATAGATGGTGGCCTCGCGACCCGCCGGGTAGCGATCGAAGTAAAGCGTGTGGGGACGGTGTTCGACGTCCTCGTATCCGGCGAAGAAACCGGCGTTGTAGATGGTCGTTGCCGCCTGGGAGATGCCGCCTCCGGCTTCCTTGACCAGCAGCCCGCCGTTGATGACGTAGCCATCGGTGAAACCGTTTGCCGGGGTGCGGGGGCCCAGGGTGTCGTTGAGGCTGAACGTCTCGCCGGGCAGGAGAACCTTGCCGTTGATGAGTTCGGCCGCCCGTCCCAGGTTCTTGTTCCGGTAGTCGGCGTGCGGGTAGTGGGTGGTGAACTCCCCGATCACCTGGGTGGGTTTGAGGGCCTCCGCCTGTTCGGTGGAGAACTCCGCGGACCCGTCGATCACCTCGACGGTGGTGGTCCGGGCCTCGCCGCTCTGAGCCGCGGCCTTGGTCACGCCCTCCGCCAGACCCTTCATGTCGAGCTGCTGGCCTCCTTCGGCGGGCACCACCTCGATGGTGCTGCCCTTGAGGGTGTAGCCGGCGTTCTTTCCCGTCACCAGGCCGAGACCAGCGCGGGCCTCTGCGGTCACCTTCAGCAGCTGCTCCGGGTTGAGGTGCGGAACCAGTTTGCCTTCCTCGGCCGCGAAGGTGGTGACCGCGGCGATCTGTTCCGGGCTCACCTGGAAGCTCTTGTCACGGACCTGCACCGTGACGGGGCCTGACAGCGCCGGGGTCGCGAAGCTCGCGACCGCCTCATCCACCATCGCCGACGTGACGGCTGGGGCCTGCGCCTTGGTGGTGGGCGCGACCTCGCGGGTCCCGGATTTCATGGCCTCGGCGACCGATGTGCTGGTGGCGTCGACGTCCAGGACCGCCGAGTCGGTGGACTCGGTGCGGCTGATCGCGCCGTCCACGAAGGCGAGGGTGGCGTCGGTTCCCTCGACCGTGAAGACCGGGGCGTGGGAGGTCAGCGTCTCCTTGAGTTTCTCGGTGTCGACGTTCTTGGGCAGCTCCGTCGGTCCGCCACCCAGCAGGGTCTTGAACACGTCAACCGGATTCGGGCTCACTCCCCCAGCCGCTTTCACGGCGCCCGCGTAGTCGACGCTCAAACCGCTGTCCAAGGGCGCCAGTTCGACGGAATGCCCCTTGCCGTCGGTCACGGTCATCGTGGCCTCGTACCGAGCCCCCAGCTCGGTGCGCAGACGCTGCTCGGCCTCGGCGGGATGCATCCCACCGATTGCCACTCCTTCGACCGTGGTGTTGGCGGGTACCTTGTCGCCAGCCATCAAATAGGCTGCCGCGTAGGCACCGCCCAACAACATGACGAGTCCGACGCTGCCGCCTATCAGCCATTTCCTGCGTCGCGATTGGGGTTTCTTGCTGGTCAACTCCAGTCCTTCTCTTGTCACTGGTTTCGGGGGAATGAGCCCGCCCAATGGTACGCGAGTAGGCTGTCACGTTGGTCGGGGGCCAGCAGGAGGGAGACGACGTGGGACTCAGGACACGGCTGAGGGCAACCGGACTGCCCCGCACCGCATGGGTGCTGGCCACCACGACCTTCCTGATCGCCGTCGGTTTCGGGGTCGTGATCCCGGTGCTGAGTCCCTTCGCGCGCACCTTCGGAGCCGACAACTTCCAGCTCGGGCTGGTGGTTTCCATGTTCGCCCTGATGCGGCTGGTCAGCAGCCCGTTCGTCACCCGGATCGGGCAGATCACGGGGGAACGCAACGCGCTCACCCTGGGAATGATCATCGTGGCCATCACCACCTTCGGGGTGGCGCTGTCCCCCAACCTGTGGTGGATGATAACGGTGCGGGCCCTCGGCGGGATCGGGTCCGCGATGTTCACCATCGCGGCCATGAACCTGCTGATCTCCACCACCCCACAGCACTTGAGGGGTCGCGCCTCGGGCCTGAACCAGGGTGGTTTCCTGCTCGGCAACATGGCAGGGCCCGCCATCGGGGGGCTGCTGGGGTCGTTTTCCCTGCACGCGCCTTTCTATTTCTATTCGGGGATGCTGGTGGTGGCCGGGGTGTTCGCCACGCTGCTGCTCCCGGCCAGGTGCGACCCGTTGCCAACCGCCGCGAAGGAGCCGCTGACGTTCTGGGAGACGTCGAGGGACATCCGTTACCGGGCCGCCTGCCTTCTCGGATTCGCCCAGGGCTGGCAGTCGATCGGAGTGCGCGCCACCCTGATCCCGGTGATCATCACCGAGATGTACGCCCTGGAAACCGGCTGGACGGGGATGGCCTTCGCGATCGCGGCCGTGTTCCAGGCCGCTGCGCTGACCCCGGCCGGGCTGGCCACCGACCGGATCGGCCGCAAACCCGTCATGGTGACCAGCGGACTGGTGTGCGGCCTGTCGGCCATCGCCATGCCCTTCGCCCCCGGGATCTGGGTGCTCATCCCGCTGCTGTGTCTCTACGGAATCGGCGCGGCCATGCAGGGCACCGCCCCCGCCGCCGCTGTGGGCGACGCCTCGGGTGGGCGTGGCGGCACGCCGGTCGCGGCCTACTCCATGATCATCGATCTGGGGGCGATCATCGGGCCCGTCGCCGTCGGCCGCCTGGTGGATGTCACCAACTACCAGGTGGGTTTCGCCGTCGGCGGTGCGCTTCTGCTGCTGGGCAGTTTCACCGCCTCCCTGATCCCGAGGAAACTGGACCGGTCCTTCCTGAACCCACCGGTTCCCGAGGGCGACGACAACTGAGAGGTCAGTGCTCGAACTCGATCCCCAAGGCCTTCAGGAGGGGCCAGGACTCTGCCGGGCTCAGCTTCAGTCCCTTCGTCCGGTTCTCCCTGGGATCGAACACGTAGCCGAAGGAACCGACAAGGCCGGCCCCGGGCAGGTTTCCCTCGATCACGACGTCGGTCACCAGACCCGGAGGGGCATCTGCCAGTTCCGCCAGGGACAGCGCGGGCACCGGGTCAGCGCACCTTGATGTGGAAGGGCAGGCTCAGCACGCCGTGAATCGGGAGCCCGACCAGCTCGGCGGCCCGCGTCAACAGGTCGTCGGCCGTCGGGAGGGCGATCCGGGCGGACTCGGCGCGGTGTTCGCTGGAGCGTGCAGGGATGATCCTCTCCAGCACGGAACCAGCCCCGATCCTGACCGGGGTGGCCTCCTCGGGGTCGATGTCCGCCAGCGCGCAGGCGCGCCGCCAGGCCAGGCGCCAGTCCCCGACGTGATCCACCAGTCCCCGTTCGCAGGCGTCGGCGCCGCTCCACACCCTGCCCCGGGCCAGCGACTCCAGGTGTTCGTGATCCATGGCGCGGTCCTGCGCGGCCAAGGTCGTGAACTGCCGGTAGATGCGATCGAGTTCCGCATTGAGACGATCCCAGTCCTCGGGGGAGAACTCCGTGGCCGTGCTGAGCATCCCCGACGCCGCCCCGATCCGGATCGACTCCCGTTTCAACCCCAGTTTCTCGTACAGCCCACGGGTGACGAACTTGCCGGCCAGAACACCGATGGAACCCGTCAGCGTGGTCGCGTGGGCGACGATCTCGTCGCAGGGCATCGAGACGTAGTAGCCGCCCGAGGCGGCCATGGCACCCATCCGGGCCACCACGGGACGGCCTGATTCCCGGAGCCGCAGGACACTCCGGCGGATGAAATCGGAGGCGACGGCCGACCCGCCGGGGCTGTCGACCTCGAACAGCACCGCCTTGATCTGGTCGTCGCGCAGGACCGCCCGGAGGTGTTCGTCGACCACATCTGCGCCGACGCTGGGGCCCGTGAAGGTTCCGGGACGTCCCCGGCCGGTCTCGATGGGGCCACGCAGGCTCACCACGGCAACCTTCGCCCGGTCCCTCCGGAACGCCCCCGCGAGGTTGGGGAGGGGCTGATACCGGGAGGCATAGAGCAGGTCCCCGGGTTTCGCGGCCCACTCGGCGAGCACCTTGGCGTAGGCCTCGTCGCGGTAGCCGATCTCGTCGATGAGACCCAGTTCCTTGGCGCGCTCCGGCTCCACGGGGGAGTTGTTGACGGCTTCCCAAACGGTTTCCAGCGTCACTCCCCGGCGCCTGGCGACGACCGCCACGGTGTCGTCCACTGCGGACTGGGCCAGGCGATGGGTCATCTCCCGGTTGGCCTCGGTGACCTCGGGTGCCGCGAACTGGTCCGCCGCGGTCTTGTACTCGTGGCGCTGCCCGAACTGCGGGGTGACCCCCGCCTTCTCCAGCAGCCCGCGGAGGAGGGTGATGTCAACCTCGACGCCGCCGATGCCGAGCATGCCGGTGGGTTGGAGCCAGATGGTGCGGCACGCCGTGGCGAGCTTGTAGGCGGCCAGGGAGTTGCCGAGCTCCCCGAACGACTCGGCCCACGCCATGGTCGGCCGTCTCGTCCCGAAGGCCTCGATCAGATGGGCGATCTCATCCATCACCGCCATCGGCTGGCCACAGTCCACCGCGTGGACGATCAGCCCGGCGACGCGCTCATCCTTGACCGCCTCCGCGAGGTGTTCACGAAGGTCGTTTATCGCCGTCGCACCAACCACCTGGAGCATCTGCAGGGGGTTCCGCGGGAAGGTCTCCAGCACGCCCCGGGCCAGGTCGAGTTCGAGCACAATGCGCCGGGTGGGGCGGGGCAACTTGTCGAGAAAGGACTTGAGCACCATGTGCCAAGCCTACCGACAGCCACCAACGCCCCACCCGGGGAAACAGGCTCGGTGTGGTTCTCCTCAGAGCACGGAACGTGCCGTCTTGATCACGTTCTCGACCGTGAACCCGTACTCCTCGAAGCACTTCGCCCCGGCGGCCGAGGCCCCGAAGCACTCGATGCTGATGCTGGCCCCGGCATCTCCGACGTACTTGCCCCAGCCCATGGCGATGCCGGCCTCGATCGAAACCTTGGCCTTCACGTCCTTGGGCAGCACCGACTCGCGGTATTCGACGTCCTGCTCGTCGAACCATTCCATGCAGGGCATGGACACCACGCGGGTGGGGACGTTGTCCTCCTCCAGTTTCGCGGCGGCATCGAGGGCCAGGGCGACCTCGGAACCGGACGCGATCAGGATCAGCCTGGGTTTCTCGGAGGCCTCCTTCAGCACGTACCCCCCACGGGCCACCCCCTCGGCGGAGGAGTACTCGTCGCCGCGCGCCACGATGCGCAGGTCCTGACGGGACAGGATGATCCCTGCGGGGCGATCGGTGCGGCGCAGGATCTCGCCCCACGCGACGGAGGTCTCATTGGCATCCGCGGGGCGCACCACGTCCAGGTTGGGGATGGCACGCAGCGACGCGAGGTGCTCCACGGGCTGATGGGTGGGACCGTCCTCGCCGACCCCGATTGAATCGTGGCTCCACACGAAAATGGAGGGCAGGTTCATCAGGGCCGCCAACCGGACCGCGGGACGCATGTAATCGGCGAACACCATGAACGTGCCACCGTAGGCACGGGTCAGGCCCGACAGGACGATGCCGTTGATGATGCCGCCCATCGCGTGTTCGCGGATTCCGAAGTGGATGGTGCGCCCGTAGGGGTTGCCGGGCCAGTCCTCCACCTGTCGCGCCTCGGGCAGGAAGCTGGGCTCACCCTTCATGGTGGTGTTGTTGGAACCCGCCAGGTCGGCGGAACCACCCCACAGCTCCGGCAGCTGGGGGGCCAGCGCGGACAGCACCTCCCCGGAGGCCTTGCGGGTGGACATCTTGCCCTCCTCGAAGACCGGGAGCTTCAGGTCAGCGGGAAGTTTGCGGGCGCGCACCCGCGCCAACAGGGAGGCCCGTTTCGGGTTCGCGGTCCTCCAGGCCTCGAATTTCTCGTCCCACTCGGCACGATCCGCCTTGCCGCGGGAAGCCGCGTTGGCCCGGGCATGGGCGACCGCCTCCTCGTCGACCGCGAAGGGCTCCGCGGGGAAACCGAGTTTCTCCTTGAGGGCCGCGATCTCCTCGGCCCCGATCTTGGAGCCATGGATGGCGTGGTGTCCGGCCTTGTTCGGCAGCGGCCATCCGATGATGGTGTCCAGTTTGATGATCGAGGGTTTGTCCCTGACGGCCTTGGCCGCCCGGATGGCCGAGAGCAGCGCGTCGAGGTCCTCCTCGTACCCGGTGCCGCCGTTGGTCCAGTCGACCTCCTGGGTGTGCCAGCCGAGCGCGTCGTAGCGGCCCAGGACGTCCTCGGTGAAGGCGATGTTGGTGTCTCCCTCGATGGTGATCCGGTTTGCGTCGTAGATCACGATGAGGTTGCCGAGGTCCTGGGTCGCAGCCAGCGACGAGGCCTCCGCGGCCACGCCCTCCTGGAGGCAGCCGTCCCCGACGAGGCAGTAGACGAAGTGGTCGAAGACGGACTTGCCCTCGGGGGCTTCCGGATCGAACAGGCCGCGTTCCCTGCGTGCGGCCATGGCCATGCCGACCGCGTTGCTGATGCCCGCGCCGAGGGGCCCGGTGGTGCACTCGACGAACCGGGTGTGGCCGTACTCGGGGTGTCCCGCGCACTTGGATCCCCAGGTCCGCAGCGACTTCAGGTCGTCGAGTTCGAGATCCGCACCTGCGAGGTAGAGCTGGCAGTACTGGGCCAGGGATGCGTGTCCGATCGACAGGACGAAGCGGTCACGGCCGAGCCACTTGTCATCGGTCGGGTCCACCTTCATGACCTTCTGGTAGAGCAGGTAGACCACGGGGGCCAGTGAGATCGGGGTTCCGGGGTGGCCGTTGCCGACCTTCTCCACGGCGTCGGCGGCGAGAATCCTCGCCGTGTCAACGGCTCGGGTGTCCAGTTCGGTCCAGTCGAGGTTCATGTTCCGTCCTTTGAGCTCCTAAGAGATGGGGCAGCTGCGCCCAAAACCCCACACTATCGGATTGTTAACGTAAACACCTGCGTTGTGTCAGATGTCCGTGACGTTGATGGAAAGCCCTGCCCACTGGGGCAGCGCGGTGAGCGAGGCCTCTTCCCCCGCCACGGGCTCGTCCTCCGGGGAAACCGTCCCGGGAACCGATCCGGGCGTTATGGGGCGGATGGTCTCCCCCAGTGCCTCACGGACGAGGCGCCCGAGGTCAGAACCACCTTCGGAATCGTGGGTGCGGATCTCAGCCATGGCCCGGATTTTACTTGGGGCCGCCGACAATCAGTGCAGGGGTGGTCTGGCGGACCACGGGAACACTATCCAGCGGTCGGTGTGCTTCCAGCAGAAGTCCGGTTTCACGATCGTGGTCGGCTTGGAGTAGAGCACCGCGCTGCGAACATCGGCCCCGAACCCGCGCAGCAGTTTCACCACCAGCGAGAGGGTGCGTCCCGAGTCCGCGACATCATCCACCACGAGAAGCTGCCTGCCTGCGATGGATTCGGTGTCCAGCATGGGGGCCAGCAGAACCGGATCGGGGAGGGTCTGGTGCACGTCGGTGTAGAACTCGACGTTGATCGCATCGGTGAGCTTCACCCCGAGTCGGTAGGTCAACGCCCCGGCCGGGATCATGCCACCCCGGGCGATCGCGATTATCACCGAGGGGTGGAACCCGGATTCGTGGACCTGGAGCGCCAGGTCGTCGGCGGCCTCCCCGAGCCCTTCCCAGGTGAGCACCTCCCTGCCTTCGTGGTCGCTGGTGTCGCCGTGGTAAACCATGGCGGAATGCTACCGAGTCAGTCGAAGTGGCGGGTGACGAACACGACGTCCAGCCAGCGCCCGAATTTCCTGCCGACCTCGGGCAGCACGGCCGACTCGACGAATCCCAGATTCTTGTGGAAGGCCCGGGAGGCCGTGTTGTCCGCATCCAGGACACCGATCATGACATGGACCCCGCGACCCCGGGCATGGTCGAGGAGGGCACCCAGCAGCATCCGGCCGACCCCGTTGGAGCGGCTTCCCTCGGCCACGTAGACGGAGTGCTCGACGGTGTGGAGATAGGCCGCCTTGTCGCGGAACGGCCCGTAACTGGCGAACCCGGCCACCCGGCCGTCCTCCTCGAGGACCAGGACGGGATGCCCCTGGTTCCGCAGCCGCTCGAACCAGGCGGTGCGTTCCTCGAGGGTGACCGGTTCGATGTCGTAGGAGGCGGTGGTGGCCACCCCGCTCTCGTTGTAGATCTCCACGATGGCCGGGATGTCCTCATGGCTGGCGAAGCGGATCACGGGAGGCATGGATTCATGCTAGAGGCCACGTGGTGGGCAGCCCCTCAGGGCCGGTAACCGAGAAGCAGCCTGGCGGTCTCCTCGTCCGTGGCCAGGGCCGAGACGAACCCGGTACGCAGGCTCGCGTGCAGGGCGGGCACCTTGGCCACCCCCCAGGCCACCAGGAGAGCGAGATCGATCCCCGCCAGCCGCTCCGGGGGCATGGAGATGATCCTCTCGCACATCCGGTCCTTCACGTGTTCTCCCTGGGCGTTGAAATAGTGCCCGCACATGTGGGCCACGGCCCCCCGGCGGTGCACGTCGAGGGCGATCTCGGGGGTGATCCACGGCTCCAGGATCGCCCCCGGGTACCCGTGGGGCCCGACCGCCCCCACCCCGACCAGCGCAATGTCCGAGCGGGCCGCGAGCTCCAGGGTCGTCAGCACCAGCTCCTCCTGCTTCATCGCCTGGGCCATGGCGGCGGACCCCAGCACCAGGGGCACCGGCATGGGCCGGTAGGTTCCACCCAGCCGCCTGGCCATCCGCCTGCACAGCTCCGGGGAGTCCACGAGGTCGGTTCCCACCTGCCCCAGTGAACCCACCATCTGAACGACGTTGCTGTACTGCCACTGGCGCCTCGGCATGGCGGCCACGACACTCGCGACCGAGGTGCCGTTCGAGAGGGCCAGGATGGTGTGGGAGTTGCCCGCCTCGGCGATCACGGACGCCGCAATCTCCCCCACCGCCTCCGCCGGGGTTCGTTCGGGGCTCTGGGCGACGGCCACCGTCTTGAGCCGGAACCGCTTGGCCAGCTGCCGTTCCAGCTCGAAGGCCTGTTCGATGGGGTGCTCGATCCGGATCTTGACCATCCGCCGCTGCCTGGCCTCGGTCAGCAACCGCGAGACCGTGGGCCGCGAATACCCGACCTCCTTCGCGATCGCCGCCTGGTTCATGCCCTGGATGTGGTACAGCCGGGCCACCTCCAGCAGCAACTGGATGCGCCCTCGATCCGCCCCCGGCAATTCCTCTGCGCACATATGTGCCTCTTCCTCGACACCCTCTCCGGCATCTTTAACTCTAATACCTTGACATACCGGCATTAGACATCGCGGAAGCGCCTCTGGTGCGCACATATGTTCACGCTCGGGGTGGTCTTCGAGTGGATGATCTCCAACGATTGAGGTATGGCAAAGGAGCCGGAAGGCGGCTCCAGCGACATCAGGAGGCCAAGAATGCAACTCGTTCGAACCATCCTCGGAGACATCGCGCCGGAGCGTCTCGGCGTGGTCAACGCCCACGACCACCTCATCCGGGTCGGCGCCGGTGAGGTCTACATCGATCCCGACCACCAGCTCGCGGACGTCGACAAGGCCGTTGAGGAGGCCACCCACTTCGTCAAGGCTTCGAAGAACTGGGCGGCCGCCGGCACGGTCGTCGACATGTGCCCCGCCAACTGCGGGCGCGACCTGAACAAGCTGGCCGAGGTCAACCGCAGGGTCCCCGACCTGCACGTGGTGGCGGCCACCGGTTTCCACCGGGAACACGTCTACCTGGAAACCCAGTCGCACTGGGTGTCCCGCTACACCGTCGACCAGATCACCGAGCTTCTCATCGCCGACATCACCGAGGGCATCGACGCCAACGACTACTCGGGCCCGATCGTCAACCGAACGGAACACAAGGCTGGTGTCATCAAGGTGGCCACCGCATACGGCAAGATCACGGCATTCGAGCGCAAGTGCATGGAAGCCGCGGCGGCCGCGTCCATCGCCACCGGCGCCCCCATCAACACCCACACCACCTACGGAACCTGCGGTCTCGAACAGGCCCAGGAACTCATCAAGCTGGGCGTTGCCCCGGAGAAGATCGCCATCGGGCACATCCAGCGCAACGCCGATGTCTACTACCTGACCCAGATCCTGGAGACCGGCGTCTACCTGGAGATCGACGGCACCTACCGCATCAAGTACCAACCCGACTCCAACCGCATCATGGAACTGCGCGAACTGGGCGAACGCGGCTACGGCAAGCGCATCCTGCTCGGCACGGATTCCGGAAAACGCTCGTACCAGAAGGCCTACGGCGCCGTCACGGGCGTCGACTTCAACCCCGCCAACGACGGTCCCCGCATGCTCGCCGAGGGCTTCGAGAGGGCCTACGTCGAGGACCTTCTCATGCGCAACGGCCAGCGGTTCTTCGCGTTCGTCGAGGAGGACTGACATGCGGCCGAGACTGCAGGTCGCGGTGGACAACCCGGATCTCGTCTCCGCCCTCTCGGCCCTCAACAGGGCAGAACCCGCGGTCGACGTCATCGAGTGCGGCACGATCCTGATCATCGCCGAAGGCCTGCGGGCCGTGCGCGAGATCCGGGCCCTGTACCCGGAAAAGACGATCCTGGCCGACGTCCGGATCGCCGAGGCCGGGTCGCTGATCTCCCGTCACTGCTTCGAGGCCGGGGCCACCTGGGTCTCCTGCGTCGCGGGCGCATCCCTGGCCACCATTGGACAGGTGGTCAAGGTTGCCGCGGAATTCGGCGGCGAGGTGCAGGTGGAGCTCGGCGAGAGCTACGACGCCGAACGGGCCAAGGCCTGGCGGGAGCTGGGCGTGGGTCACGTCATCGTGAAGCGCTCACGTGACCGGGAGGCCGCCGGGGACCTCAGCTGGGGTCCCGAGGACCTGGCGCGGATCTCGGAACTGGCGGGCCTGGGTTTCACGGTGACCATCACGGGTGGCATCAAGGCCGCCGAACTCGACGCCTTCGCCGGCGCCCCCGTCGGGGTGGTCATCGCCGGGCGCAGCATCATGGGGGCCCGGGATCCCCTCGCGGCCGCGCAGGAACTGCAGGAGGCCATCGGGAGGACCTGGCCATGAGGGGCATCAAACTCGGAATCTACGAGAAGGCGCTCGTCGGGCTGCCCGACTGGGCGGCGTTCTTCGCCCAGGTACCCGAGGCGGGCTTCGGTTTCGTCGACCTGTCGATCGACGAGACTCCCGAACGGGCCGCGCGCCTGGACTGGGACCGCGCAACACGCAGGCGGGTCCGCGATGCGGCCGCGGACGCGCAGGTCCAGATCGGTGGTCTGTGTCTCAGCCTGCACCGCTCGGTCATGCCCGGCTCGGCCGACCCGGAGATGCGGCGACGTGCCGCCGATGTCTACCGGAAGGGCATCCACCTGGCCTCCGATCTCGGCGTCGGGGTGGTGCAGGTGGCGGGATACTACGCCTACTACGAGCCCGCCGATCCCGGTGCGCGACAACGCTATGTCGACACCCTGCTCGACGCGGTTCCCCACGCCGCACGGGAGGGGATCGTGCTCGGGATCGAGAACGTCGACGGAAACGACATCGCTTCTGTGCCCGACGTGATGGAGCTGGTCGATTTGGCGGATTCCCCCTGGGTGCAGTGCTACCCGGATGTGGGAAACATCGCGGGACACGGCGGGGAATCGGCGGTGGAGCTGCGGGCCGGTGAAGGGCACATCGTGGCCCTTCACGTGAAGGACGTCCTGCCGGGTCAGCCCCGGAGGGTCCCCTTCGGAACCGGGATCGCCGATTTCGATTCCGCGTTCAAGGAACTGGTGCGCCAGGGCTGGTCGGGCCGGGTCATGCTCGAGATGTGGCATGACGACGCCCCCGATTCCCTGGCCAACTGCCGGGTGGCAAGGAAATTCATCGAGGACAAGGCCGCGGCCGCGGGACTGCGGATCGTCGAGGACAGGAGTCGGCAATGATGCTGGAGGAACTGCGCGAGCAGGTGTGGAAAGGAAACCTGGCGCTGCCCGCCAATGGGCTGGTCGCCTGGACGGGAGGCAATCTGTCGGCCATCACGGCCGACCGGGAGCTCATCGTCATCAAGCCCTCGGGGATGCTCTACCCCGAGATGACGCCCGCCGACATGGTGGTGGTGGATTCCACCGGCCGCGTCGTCGACGGTGACCGGGGCCCGTCCTCCGACACGGCCTCCCACCTGGCCATCTACGCGGGCAGGAAGGATGTGGGCTCGGTGGTGCACACCCACTCCCGCTACGCCACGGCCTTCGCCGCGGTCGGGAAACCCATTCCGTGCTGCCTGACCGCCATCGCCGACGAGTTCGGCGGTCCCGTGCCGTGCGGCGGCTACGCCCAGATCGGTTCCGACGCCATCGGCCGCGAACTGCTGGCCGCCATCGGCGACTCCCCCGCCGTCCTGATGCGGCAGCACGGCGTCTTCACCATCGGAGCCACGATCAACAAGGCCCTCCAGGCGGCCGTGATGGTGGAGGACGTGGCACACACGGTCTTCGCCGCCATGCAGCTCGGGCAGATCGAGGAACTGCCCGCCGAGGAGATCGCCGCCAACCATGACCGATACACCAACCGCTACGGAACCATCAACGCTTCCACCGGAGTAAGCAGGTGACACAGATGTTCGACCTCACAACCATCGGCGAAGGCCAGATCCGCCTGACCGTCCCCCAGGGGGAACGGCTCTCCAACACCCGTCAGCTGCGCATGACCGCGGCATGTTCCGAGGCCAATGTCGCGGGGCTCCTCTCCCAGCTGGGCCGCCACACGTCCTGGTGCTCGGTGCTGCCGCACAGCGACCTGGCGGAGCGCTGCATCTCCGAGTTCCGCTCGGTCGGGGTGGACATGAGCAACATGATCCGGGTGCCCGAGGGAAGGGTGGCGCTCTACTTCATGGAACCCGGTGAACCCCCCATGCCATCGCGGGTCACCTACGACCGCTTGAACACCGCCTTCCGTGAGATCCGTGTCGAGGACGTGAACTGGGACTCGATGCTGAACACCCGGTTGGTGTTCGTCACCGGGATCACCACCGCCCTGACCGAGGCGACCGCCAAGGTGATCCGTCACTTCGTGGACGCCGCCCACGAACGGAACATCGACATCGCCCTCGACGTGAACTACCGCGGTCTCCTCTGGAGCCCCGAGAAGGCCCGCGAGGTGTTGACGGGAATCGCATCCAGGAGCAGGATCATCTTCTGCTCCCGGAAGGACGCCGGAATCGTCTTCGGGATGGAAGGTGAACGGGCCGAGGTCTCGCGCCAGCTCCGTGAGGCCTTCGGGGCGGAGTACGTCGTCTCCACCGACGGGCACAACGGCGTCTACTACGCCGGACCCGACGGTCTCGACGACCGCCAGGTGGACATCGTTCCCGTCATAGACCGTCCCGGCGCCGGTGACTCATTCGTCGCCGCCACGCTGCACGGTTTCCTGGGTGGCGACGTGCGTCAGGGAATCAGCTACGGCCTGCGGGTCTCCAAGTACGCCCTCACCCATCACGGCGACCTCACCCACATCACCCCGTCGGAGCTGGCGATTCCCACCACCACCGACATCATCCGTTGACTGGAGGATCCGATGAGCACTCAAAACGTTCCTCCCGCTGCGCAGACCGCAAGCGATCAGATCGACGCGAA
The DNA here is from genome assembly GCF_057238465.1 of Arachnia sp. Classification (NCBI taxonomy): domain Bacteria; kingdom Bacillati; phylum Actinomycetota; class Actinomycetes; order Propionibacteriales; family Propionibacteriaceae; genus Arachnia; species Arachnia sp. Next base: position 266,002 of record NZ_DBHHFZ010000001.1, on the reverse strand, counting down.
ACCCCTGACCGGTAACCAGAAGAACCTGATCGCCCTCGTGATCGTGGCCAACATCTCCGAATTCTTCGACATGTTCCTGATCGGGTTCGTGGTCTCGCTGCTCACAAAACCCTGGAACCTCACCGGCTGGGAGGCCGGGATCATCCTGGCCTGTTCCGGGCTCGGAACCGTCATCGGCTCCATCATGTGGGGAGCACTGGCCGACCGGATCGGGCGGCGCCGCTGCTTCTTCTGGTGCGTGCTGCTGTTCACCGTGTTCACGGCCATCACCCTCCTGACCCCCGAACGCGGCTGGATCATGCTCGCCGTGCTGCGGGTGCTGGTCGGCATGGGCGTCGGTGGTCTGAACATCACGTCCATTCCCTACGTGCAGGAATTCGTGCCCGCGAAACGCCGTGGCCTGCTGGCGGGCCTGGCCTCCGTGTTCATCCCGCTGGGTCTGCTGCTGGGCGCCCAGGCCCAGCAATGGCTCGCCGGCCCCATCGGCTGGCGCGGACTGATCGCGCTCGGGGCAGTACCCATCCTGCTGCTGATCTGGCTGCGCCAGATGCCGGAATCACCACGTTTCCTCCAGATAACCGGGCGCGATGAGGAGGCGAGGTCGGCGTATGCCTGGGCCCTGCAGATCCCGGCTGAACAGGTTGGCGCCCTGCCGCGGATCGAGGCCACGAGCAAGTCGTCGTTCGGGGTCGTGTTCCGGAAGTATCCGAAGCAACTCGCCATCATCACCCTCGGCTCGTTCAGCTTCATCCTGGGTTCCTTCACGGTCCAGTCCTGGGGGCAGACCCTGCTCAAGGACGGTTTCGGTTTCGAGGCGGCCATGGTGGGTGGGTTGTTCACCATCGTGTCGGTGGCCGACATGCTCGGGCGCCTCGGATCGGCGTGGCTGGCCGACCGGATCGGGCGCCGCTGGGTGATGCTGAGTTTCGGCCTGCTCGGCGCGGTCGGCTGCGTGATCGCCGCACTCGCGCAGGACCCGTGGCTCTTCTTCGCCGGGATCCTGATCGTCATGACCTTCGGGGACGGTGCTTTCGGCATCCTGAACGCCTTCGGGGCGGAGCAGTTCCCCAACGAGGCACGATCCACCGGGCTGGGGCTCGGCTACGGCATCGGTGCGATGGCCAAGGTGGTCGGACCGTTCCTGATGGGCGCCCTCATCGGCGGTGACGCCATCAAACAGAACGTCACCCGGGACGCCGTACCACCCGCGTTCTACCTGTTCGCGGTGTTGTTGGTCATCGGCGGTGTGCTCTACATGTTCGCCAAGGAAACCCGCAACGTCTCCCTGGAGAAGATCTGATCCACCACATCGATCTCCGTGTTCCCCGGGATGAGCCGGGGAACACGGAGATCGGTTTTCTCCGGGCCGGGATCACCGGTCCCGCGCAGAGATTATTCGGGTCGCAACGTCAGGGTATTCCGTGTCGCCGCGGCGACGGCCTCACGGCTGAAGGGCCAGTCGAAGAATTCACCCGTGGCCCAGGCCTCGAACTGGTCCGCGACGTGTGACGACCAAGGGTGCCCGGAGCTTCCCGAGGAGATCACCCACCGGGCCCGGTCGACATCGCTCAGATCCACCGCCATGCGCATGGAGGGCCCCGCGATCACCTCGTAGTCGACCTGTCCGTTGTCCTTGACGCTCTCGTCGTAGCTGTTCGCATTGGGAATTTCGAACCCACCGCCGACAGCCCGTGGTTTCTGGCTGAAGTGGTCCCTGATGAACCAGGGCAGGCCCTCACCTCCCAGGATCTGGTGCCTCGGAGTCTGGACGTGGAGGCCGCCCCACCGCCACGCGGTGTGGTCCCGGCCCAGCCGGGCGGTCAGCTCGGCGTCGGTCTCGGCGTAGGCGCGGCGCATGATCTGAGCTGCGTCCTCCACCTCTGGGGTGTTCTTGTCATCCCACAGCGGGTTCTGGGGTTCTGAAATCAGTTTCCCCATCAACTGGGTTGTCGGGTACGCGCCCCCGTCGTCCGCCAGGGCCGCATTGCTGAGGTGCGAGAAGAGCGACGCCATGATCATCGCCCCCGGCTCATCAACGGCGTAATGGCCGCCCCGTTCGTACCAGCGGGCCAGTTCCGATTGCAGTTCCTCGTGGCGTTCATCGTTCAGTTCCACCGCGGTCAGGGCGGGGGCGAGTTCCTGGGCCTGCGGCGAGCCGTCGAGGAGCATGATCTTCGACGCCTCCTCCAGCGTGACGGGGCCCTGCGCTGCGAGTTGCGCGATGGCGTCGTACATCTGCTGGGAACGATAGCCCGCAACGTAGTAAGAACCGAGGTAGGGTCCGCTGGCCTCGGGCGTGACCGGCTGGTTCGCCGGGACGATGATCCCGTCTGCCGGGTTGAGCACGGCAGGCATGTCCGAGGGGGCGTAGAACCCCTGCCAGTCGTAGCTGGAATCCCAGCCGGGGCGCGGCCAGCGGCCATCGGCCCCCAGGTTGTCCGCCTCGTGGGCGACACCACCCCGCCCGTCGGCCGGGGCCTTGACCGGTCTCACCGGGTACTTGCCCGGGGCCTGGTAGCCGATGTCACCAGAGGCAGTGGCGAACAGGATGTTCTCCGCCGGATTCGCCATCAGGGCCGCCGCGGCAGAGACATCCTCAGCATTCGTGGCACGGCTGAGCGCGAAGAAAGACTCACCGGTCCTGTCGGGCATCAGAGCGGTCCACTGCAGGGCCACCGAGAGATTCTCCGACGCACCGGGAACCGGCCTGAACTGTTCGTCCGGCGCGAGCAGCCCGGAGACGACGGGACCGTGCACCGAGGTCCGCACCCGAATCTCGACATCCTCGCCGCCAGCAACCCGGATCGTCTCGGTACGGGTCTGATAGGCGAGACACCTGCCGTCGCGTTGGTAGAAATTCTCGCCGACGTTCTTCTCGACCACCAGGTCGCTGACGTCACCGCCAAGATTGGTCAGGCCCCAGGCCAGGTCGGCATTGCGCCCGATCATGACTCCCGGCATACCGGCCATGGAGAACCCGGAGACATCGAAGGTGCATTCCCCGTTCAGCTGCTCGCAGTGCAGACCGACCTGGAACCAGACCGAGGGGTAGGCGATCTGGAGGTGGGGGTCGTTGCCGATGACGGGTTTCCCGGATGCGGTGTGCTGCCCCGAGATCACGAAGGAGTTCGATCCGACCGCCGGGCCGTCGCCCAGCAGATGCGGCACGGTCTCCATCGCCTGCTGGACGCTCTGGAGCGCCCCGATGGCGTCGCCGGAACTCATCGAGGGTGTTTCGCCGCCGGTTTCAGGCGACTGTGAAAGGAACTGATCGGGCTCGGGGCAGTCCTCGGGATTCGTTTCCTGAGTTTCCAGCGGCAGCGGGTCAGCCACCGGATACTCGGCACGTGGCCGCAGGTTGCTCCCCGCCGTCTCCTGCCCGATGATCGGCCTGCGTTTCTCCTCCTCGGCCCCCGGAAACAGCTCCTCCACCGCCGACGGACTACCCAGTTTCTGAAGGTAGCCCATGCGTTCGACCTCGATCCCGAAGCTCCCGCTCAGGTCCCGGGCCATGGCTTTGAGCCAGACCAGCGAATCAATGCTGGTCCACGGCTCGATGTCGGCGACGGGCAGGCTCAAGCCCAGCACGGCGTACTCATTGGCCAGCTGCCACGGTTGTTTCCCCGATATGTAGGCATTGATGCCCTCGGCATAGGCCTCGTAGAATCCGCGGGCCTCATCCGACAGCAGTTCCCACTCCTTTTCCGCCACCTGGCGCCATCCCATGGTGCGCACCGTGATGTCCGATTCCTTCCCGGACTCCCCCACGAGTTCCGCCAGTCGCCCGGAGGCCATGTGACGCGACAGGTCCATCTGGAAGAAACGTTCCTGGGCGTGCACGTATCCCTGCGCGAAGAACAGGTCGTGGTCGGTGGTGGCATGGATGTGGGGTACGGCCCGGTCGTCGCGCAGCACCCTGATCTCGGCACGTGGTCCACTCAGGATCACCTCACCAGAGTGCTTCGGAAAGGGTCCTCTCAGCACCACGACCACGGCAGCGGTCGCTACCAGGACCAGACCAACGGCAACGGCGAGCACGGTGAACAGCACTCGCCGCAGCGTTTTCTTTTTCTTGGACATTTCTCATTCTCCCGGAGGCGTATCGTCGATTCCCTCACCCGTTCCCCACACATGTGGCCAGAACCCCCGAGAACGTTATTGTCTTCCGTCGTGGCCAGGCATCCGCCCGTGGTCCACTACCCCATCAGGCCCTTCCCCCTACCTGACCCTTACGGGTTCTTCACGTGCCACGGCGGATGTTCGGCAGTGGGAGCAACGCTGCTGGCCCTCCAGAAGCGCCCCGCCCGTTCAGTGATCCGTGTCCCGCCGCTCGTCACCACCGACTACGCCTTCGCTGCCTTTTCCGCGGAGGCCCAGCCCGCCAGGTCACCCCTGTTGATCGCTAGGGCGATCAGCTCCGGGAAGGCGTCGGGGGTGCAGGCGAATGACGGGATTCCCATGGCGGCCAGGCTGCCCGCCACGTCGTGGTTGTAGCTGGGGGTGCCGTTGTCGTCAAGCGCCAGCAGGGTCACCATCGTGACTCCCTGCTGCTGGAACTGGCTCATCTGGCGCAGCATCTGTTCGGGTTTGAAGTCGTAGAGGTCGCTGATGAGGACCATCACCGTCTCGCGGGGGCGCTGCACCAGGTGCTCGCAGTACGCGAGGGCCTTGCTGGTGTCCGTGCCGCCGCCGAGCTGGGTGCCGAAGATGACGTCGACGGGGTCGCTGAGCTGATCGGTGAGGTCCACGACCGATGTGTCGTAGACCACGAGGTGGGTTTTCACCGCCTTGATGGAGGCCAGCACGGCCGCGAAGATGCTGGCATAGACCACCGACGTCGCCATGGAACCCGACTGGTCGACCACCAGCACGATCTCCCGTTGGAAACCGTTGTTTTTGCGGCCGTAGCCGATTAGTCGCTCGGGCACGACGGTGTTCAGTTCGGGAAGGTAGTTGCCCAGGTTCGCCGCGATCGTTCGTGACCAGTTGATGTCGTTCAGGCGGGGCCGGTTGGTGCGGGCGGCCCGGTTCAAAGCACCCCGGACCGCCTGTTGCACCTTGTCGGCGAGTTTCTCCTCCACCTGTTTGACCACCCGGGCCACGACCTCGCGGGCGCTGGCCCTGGCCTTCTGCGGCATGACCCGTCCCAGGCCGGCCAGGGTGGCCACCAGATGCACGTCGGCCTCGACGGTCTCCAGCATCTCCGGTTCCAGCAGCAGCTGTTTGAGGCCCAGCCGGTCGATGGCGTCGGCCTGCATCACCTGCACCACCCGCGACGGGAAGTAGGTGCGGATGTCGCCGAGCCACCGCGCCACCCTCGGTGCCGAGGCACCGAGCCCGGCACGTCGTTTCTGCCCGTCGCCGCTCTGGTTGTCGTAGAGGGCGGCCAGGGCGGCATCCATGGCGGCATCCTGCCGGGACAGGGTTTCTTCGGCGCCCTCCGGGGCGGTCCCCAGCAGCAGCCGCCAGCGCCGGTCGCGTTCGTCGTTCATCGTGCGCTCTCCAGGATCTCGTCGACGGTTGCGAGCACCGCCGCGAACTCGGTCAGGTCCAGTTCTTCCTCAACCACCGGGTCGGCTCCGTCGAGGTTCGCGACCTTCCCCGCCAGGGCCCGCCGTTCGGGTCGTTCCCAGCCGCCGAAAGCCCGCCGGACCACCGGGAGCACGTCGGTGAATGATTCATCCGGCAGCCCCATCACCCAGGTGTCGAACACCTTCAGCAGAGCCGGGGAGTGGAGCAACAGCAACGAGCTGCCCGACAGCACCCCCTCGGCCCAGGCCGCCTGCTCACCCGGGGCGTGGCCTCCCGACAGGGCCAGCGACAGCCGCTGCTGCACCTCGTCGACTCCCAGGTCGCCGCCGTCGAACAGCAACCTGACGATGCGTCCCGCCAGCAGACCGGGAAGGTCGTGGCGATCGGCCGCGGCCAGCAGCGTGTTCCGCCACAGCTGTCGGGATTCCTCCCCGAGCAGCCCGACAGCGGCGTTCGCCTTGTCGATCAGCTTCCGGTACCGGTCGGCCGAATCCGGCGCCAGCCCGCCCAGGGCGACGGGAAAACCCGCGCAGGCGCGCCCCAGGAGGGCCGCGACCACATCCCCCAGGCGCCCGGTGTCGGTGCCGCGCACATCGCCGTAGCGATACGCCTGCACGAGATCGGGAAGCGCCGCCAGCAGCCGCGCGACATCGGTTTCGGCCGCCGCCCGGATGTCAAGGAGCCGCAGCAGTTCGGGCATGGCCGCGGACAGGTCGGCGGCCAGTGCCTCGTTCACGCCCCGGGTCACCCCGGCCAGGTCGTCGACGTCGTCCAGCAGCCGGGCCGCCGCGGCGGTCTCGACGGTATTGCCCCAGCGCGAAGCGTCCACCACTGCGATGGAGAGTTCCGGTTCCCACAGCAGACGCCAGGTCTCCTTGAAGGTGCCGGTGCCGGAACTTCCGGCGGGCGTGCCCCAGCCGATGCCGAGGATTCTCAGGCGCCTGAGGAAACAGGATCTGGCGAGACCGTTCTCCTTGCGCAGGTCGAGGTCGAGTTCCTTCTCGGTGGCCTCCTGTTTGAGTCTGAGCCGCCGCGCGGTTGCCGTGAGATCCGCGTCGAACGGGGTGCGGGGCACCTCGTCGGGCACCTCCCCGAGCAGTTCACCGACGATCGCCTCCCGGGTGACCAGGTCGAGGGCCAGGTCGCTGCCCTCGCACAGCACCGCCAGGGTGGCCTCCTGCACCTCGGGCAGCCCGGGCATGGGGCGGCCGCGCAGCACCGCGAGGGCATCGGCCAGCCGGATGCCCTCGATGACGTGTGCGGACGAGGTGGGCAGGTCGTGTTCACGCAGCACGGCGCCGACATGGGTCAGCCAGCGTTCGACGGGACGGTCGGGGGCGGCGAACAGGTGGTGGTACCAACCGGGGGAACGAACCCCGGCCCCGTAACCGGAGGCAGCGGCCAGCCTCCCGTGGGACCATGGCACCCAGGTGAGCTGGGTTTTCACCTTCGGCAGCTGTTTCAGCAGTGCGTTGTCGTCGGCCACCTTCACCTTCGCGGTAAGCGCCGGGACGTGATAGGCCCCGCACACCACAGCAATTTTCTCGTGGGCGCGTTTCGCCGCTCGCAGCGCCTTGCGCATGTGTGCCTCACGCAGCAGGGTCTCCTGGTCATCGTCGCCGCTCTCGCGGACCGCGGCCATGGCCTCGGCGATCACTTCGAAGACGTCCTCGTCACGCTGCTCGACGAGGTCCTCCCACCAACGTTCCGGGTCGTCGTACCCGGCGGCCCCGGCCAGCAGGCCCAGCGGATCCGATTCCACCGTGCGTTCATCCCGGGAGCGGGCGAGGCCGAGCGAGCTGGGAAGGTCGATGAACGATGCGGGACGGGAGTTGCGGGTGGCCCAGTCGAGGGCCTGCCATTCGGGCGAGAAGGTGGCGAACGGCCAGAAGGCGGCCCGGGATGGTTCGCCGACCACCCACGCCAGCAGCGCGACCGGGGGTTTCAGGCCGGCCACGTGGGAGACCATCGCGTCGGCGTCCGCGGGACCCTCGATGAGGACCGCGTCGGGGGCGAAGTCGTCGAGGGCGCGCAGCAGCGACCGGGCCGACCCCGGTCCGTGGTGACGGATCCCGTAGATCCGGATCTCGCTCATGGACGGTCCTCGATCACCGCGCCACCTGGCGGCAGGCCCGGTAGAAGTCCTTCCACTCGGCGCGCTCCCGAACCACCGTCTGGAGGTACTCCTGCCAGATCACCTGGTCGGCCACCGGGTCCTTCACAACCGCTCCGACGATGCCGGCCGCGACATCCTCGGCCCGCAGCACACCGTCGCCGAAGTGCGCGGCCAGCGCCAACCCGTTGGTCACCACCGAGATCGCCTCGGCGGCGCTGAGGGTGGCGGACGGGGTTTTCAGGGAGGTCTTGTTGTCCTCGGTGTGGCCCTGCCGCAGTTCCCGGAAAACCGTCACGACGCGGCGGATCTCGGCGATCGCATCGGTGGCCTCGGGCAGTTCCAGGGAACGTCCCAGCTCCGCTACCCGCTTGGTGACGATCTTGAGCTCCTCCTCGGCGCTCGAGGGCAGCGGCAGCACGACGGTGTTGAAACGGCGCCGCAGCGCGCTGGAGAGGTCGTTGACGCCGCGGTCCCGGTCATTGGCGGTGGCGATCAGGTTGAACCCGGCGCGGGCCTGCACCTCCATGCCCAGCTCCGGCACGGGCAGTGTCTTCTCACTGAGGGTGGTGATCATGCCGTCCTGGACATCGGATGGCATCCGGGTGAGTTCCTCGACCCGGGCGATGGCGCCGCGCTCCATCGCGGTCATGATCGGTGAGGGCACCAGCGCCGCCTCCGATGGTCCCTCCGCGAGCAGGCGGGCGTAGTTCCAGCCGTAGCGCACGGCCTCCTCGGCGGTGCCCGCGGTGCCCTGCACCAGCAGCGTCGAGTTGCCGGAGACCGCGGCCGCCAGGTGTTCGGAGACCCACGACTTGGCGGTGCCCGGCACACCCAGCAACAGCAGGGCCCGGTCGGTGGCGAGCGTCGCCACGGCGACCTCGATCAATCTCCGGTTTCCCACGTACTTCGGGGTGATCTGCGTGCCGTCGGGAAGGGTGGCCCCCATCAGGTACTGCACCACCGCCCAGGGTGAGAGCCGCCAGTTCGCCGGGCGTGGTTTGTCGTCGATCCTGGCCAGGGCGTCGAGTTCGTGGGCGAAGGCCTGTTCGGCGTGTGGGCGAAGCACGGTCTCGGTCATCTGGGCTCCTTGGTGTGGGCGATGGATTCGTGGATGCTCTGGCGCAGGGTCAGGGCGGCGATGGCGTCGCGTACGGCGCGCTTACCGGGTTGGGGAATGTCGGGATCCCCGTTGAGTGCTGTGATCCGGTCCAGCAGCTGGGGAATGTCCCGGGGATCGGTTGAGAAGGCCAGAAGTTGTGTGGCGGCCTGGTGAACACCGGCATTGGCGTTCACACAGGCCCGGATGCCGTCCAGGACAGCATCGGCCGTCTCGGGACCGAGACGCATCCCGTCCCGCTGCTGCAACAGGTGACACAGGTCGGGGAATTGCTTGAGTGTGGTGGCACGGATCGCTTCCGCCAGGAAGGCGTCACGGACCGCGGGGGGCTGTAGCAGCGCGAGGGCCGGGACGGGACGCTCGTCGAACAGCTCACGGGCGGCATCGGCGTCACCCCAGCGGAGCACGGCACGGGTCAACGCCCGGGCGAGCGGAACCGGTTCGTCGTCGAGCAGCACCCCGGAGGCCAGCTCGGGGACGCTGAACCCCAGCTCCGCCCAACACCTCGGCGGCACCACCGCGACGAGGCGCTGCACCCGCCCGGCCGGCCCTTCGGCGACGCGGATCGAGGCGACATCGGCGTGGAAGTCGGCGGCCAGGTCCTTCTCGGGTGGCGCCACGGCGATGATGGAGCGTTGCGAGGTGCGCAGTTTCCCGAGCAGCCCTTTCCGGGGTTTCTCCTCCCATCTGAAGCCAGCGCGGGCCAACTCGACCGCGCGGGCCAGGTAGGCCGATCCCTCGAGCCTGGCGAGGAGCCCTGCGGCGGTGCGCCCCACCTCCTTGGAACGGTCCTTCAGGAATCCCTCGAGCAGTTCCTCGTCCTCCGGCCCCAGCCCCACCTCCAGGGCGTCGACGAACCTGGCCCGGTCGGGGGCCTTTTCCTTCCGGCTCTGTTCGACCAGTTCCCGCCCCGCGGCGGCATCGGTGGCGCGCAGGTGCCGCAGCCATGCGACGCGTTCGGGGAGGCTTCCCTCGTCCCAGTCCAACGATTCCGGTTCGGCCACGACCTGACCCCGCGGCCAGACATCGCCGAGCCCCACCAGCCAGCGGCCCCGGGATCCCAGCACCGCGGGAAGCGCGGCCGCGATGTCCCGGTTGCCCTCGGCAATCTCCAGCAGCGGGACAATGAGCCGGGTGGGCAGTACCAGTCCCGCTTCAGCGAGAAGCCCCAACGCCTCGAGCAGGATCGGGTCGCGCATGGCCGGGGGACGGGCACGAACCGCATTCACCGTGGTGACGAACGCTCTCGGGGGCTGGTTGGGTTCCTGCGCCGGAGCGGGCGAGGGCTTCGGTAGATCGCGGGTGCGAACGTGGGCGCGGTGCACGCTGGCCTGCCGGGCCGCGTGGTCGAGAAGATCCGGTTCGGGGCCGCCCACCAGGGAAACGGCGATGAGCTGGGCGGGTTTCACAGCGGGTGCACCGTCGCTTCCTGCAGATGGGCGATGGGTCGCATACCGTCGGCACCGAGCTCACCGAACACGGTGGTGGGGGTGGTGCCCAGCTCGGCGAGCAGGCGCCAGTGGTCGGTGGTGTTGCCGATCAGGGGCACGGCCCGATCCGCGACCAGCCACGCTCCGTCGTCCCAGGTCAGCGACCCGTGGATGGCCACCGGCCAGGCCTCGCACCACGGGTCGGCCGCGACGGCCTCGCGGAACTGGGCCACCGCGGTGGCGACGTCATCGCCCACGATGTCCCAGCCGTCGACCCGCCGGGACTCGGCGCGCCGGGTCCCGACGACCGCCCGCAGCCGGGGCCGCCCGGGATGGAAGTGGAGGTCGGCGTCGATCTCGGAACCCGGATAGAGACCGGTGTCGAAGCCGTCGCCGGCCCGGGCGAAGAACAGCACGAGGGCGCGGGTGCCGGTGTCGCGGCCCCACAGCCAGACGCGCCGCACGCTGACCTGTTCCTCGTCGGCGTCACGCATGCCCAGCACCACCCAGCGGTCCCTGAGACCGGGGGTCGCGAGCACGTCCTCGGTGCGGGTGCTCAACCCGATGTGGGATCGCACGGTGGCGACCAGATCAGCGGGTAGTTTCTCGCGCCCGGCCCACGCCCGGGCCAGGAGGTGCAGGGAACCGTACTCATCGACGACACGGGTGGGCCAGTCGCCCGACGACGGCTGGGCGGCGAGTTCCCGGAGCCGGGATGCGACGCCGGGGGCCTGGGCATCGACCATGCGGGCCGCCATGTGCTCCAGGCGCCGCGAGCGGTCCCCCGCGTGGGTGGCCAGGCCTTCGCGGAGCTGGTCGGCCAGGAAACGATCCAGCTCGGTCAGGCCGTCGGTGATTCTCTCCTCCCGTTGCGCCGCCCTTTTGACGGCGGCCGCCTTCTGCTCCTCCGTTCGTTCCCTCGGTTCAGTTTTCCTTGCCGCCCTTGTCTCACGTGCCTCCGCCCACTGGGAGGCGAACCCGGCAACCTCACCGGATTCGGAAACCCGGCCCTGGGACCACAGGAACAGCAGGGCGAGGGCGTGTTTGCAGGGAAATTTGCGACTGGGGCAGGAACACTTGTAAGCGGGTGAGGCCACCTCGATGCTCACCCGGTACGGTGTTTTCCCCGACCCCTGGCAGGCGCCCCACAGCAGATCCCCCTGGATTCCGATCTCGGACCAGGGACCAGGTGTGGCAAGTTTGCGGCCCGCCTTGATCGACGAGGCGTCGGGGGCGGCTGCCTCGACCCGATCCTCTGTCCACGGTTCACCCATGGCCCCAGAGAGTAACGGGCACCACCGACAAGAAACCTCCCGGGAATTGACCGGGATCAACGCTCCTTCGGCGGGAGGAGGCGCAGGAAGGCCCCGTTCCCGTGGGTCACTCGCATCGCTCCCTCGGTGTCCGGGACGACCGGGGCAGTGGTTCGTCCGGCGTTCACAGGACCACCACCGATCGCAGGACCTCGCCCTGTTTCATCCGGTCGAAGGCCTGCTCCACCTCGCCCAGGGCGATCTCCTCGCTGACGAAGGCGTCGAGATCCAGCCGTCCTTGGCGGTAGAGATCGACGAGCACCGGGAAGTCACGGCTGGGCAGGCAGTCGCCGTACCAGCTCGATTTCAGGGAACCGCCCCGGCTGAAGACGTCGAGCAGTGGGATCCGGGGCATCTTCTCTTCCGGGGCGGGCACCCCGACCAGCACGACGGTTCCCGCCAGGTCGCGGGCGTAGAAGGCCTGTTCCCAGGTTTCCGGCAGGCCGACGGCGTCGATCACCACATCGGCCCCGAAGCCCTCGGTGAGGTCGCGGATCGCCGTCACGGGATCCTGTTTCCTGCTGTCCACCACATCGGTGGCCCCCAGATCACGGGCCCAGCGAAGTTTCCTCTCGTCCCGGTCGACCGCGATGATCCGTCCCGCACCGGCCAGCGACGCGCCGGCGACGGCCGCGCATCCGACCCCACCGCAGCCGATCACCGCGACGCTCTTGCCGTGCTTGACCTCCCCGGTGTTGATGGCGGCTCCGAGCCCCGCCATCACGCCGCAACCAAGCAGCCCCACCGCGGCCGGGCGCGCCCCGGGATCGACCTTGGTGCACTGCCCGGAGTGGACGAGGGTTTTCTCGGCGAAGGCGCCGATCCCGAGCGCCGGGGTGAGTTCTGTGCCATCGGTGAGGGTCATCGGCCGGGATGCGTTGAAGGTGGCGAAGCAGTACTGGGGTTCGCCGCGTCCGCACGCCCGGCAGGTGCCGCACACGGCCCGCCAGTTCAGCACCACGAAATCCCCCGGGGACACGTTGGTCACCCCCTCGCCGATGCGTTCCACGATCCCCGCCGCCTCGTGTCCCAGCAGGAACGGGAAGTCGTCGTTGATGCCGCCGTCCCGGTAGTGCAGGTCGGTGTGGCAGACCCCACAGGTGAGGATCCGCACGACCGCTTCCCCCGGGGCGGGGCCGGGCATGACGATCTCCTCGAGCGTCACGGGGGCACCCTTTGACATTGCGACCAGGCCACGCACTGTTTCCATGTCCTCGAGGCTATGCAGGGAACCTGTGCCGTAAACCCCTGCGGCCGGGTTCACAGAAAACCCACAGCCCGGGGATGCCGGTTCCCGGGAGCGCGAATCGCGGTTCCGGCTTCGGGAAACAACGCGCGACTGCCCTGCTTCGGCTTCGTGGGAGAATCGGGGACGCCATGACGAACCTCAGCGACCTCCTGCCCCGGGATCCCTCCCCCGATGCCCTCCTCGATGTCTTCACCGGCTGGGTGGAGTCCTCGGGCATCTCGTTGTACCCGCACCAGGAGGAATCGCTGCTGGCGGTTCTCGCGGGCGACAACGCCATCGTCACCACACCCACGGGCTCCGGGAAGTCGTTGATCGCGCTCGGCGCCCATTTCGCGGCCCTGGCGGAGGGGCGCCGCACCTGGTACACCGCCCCCATCAAGGCCCTCGTGAACGAGAAGTTCTTCGCCCTGTGCGAAGCGTTCGGGGCCGAGCGGGTCGGGATGGTCACGGGGGACGCCTCGGTCAACGCCGACGCCCCCATCATCTGCTGCACCGCCGAGATCCTGGCCAATCTGGCGTTGCGGGAGGGGCGCGGCGCCGATGTCGGGCAGGTGGTGATGGACGAGTTCCACTTCCTCGCCGAACCGGAACGCGGCTGGGCGTGGCAGGTTCCGCTGGTGGAACTCCCCCAGGCGCAGTTCGTGATCATGTCGGCGACCCTCGGGGATGTGACGGAACTGGCCGATGACCTGACCCTGCGCACCGGCCGTGAGACGGCCGTGATCGGTGGGGCGTCCCGTCCCGTCCCGCTCACCTACCGCTGGTCGCTGGCGCCGCTCCACGAGACCATCACGGAGATCGTCGAAACCCACCAGGCGCCCGTCTACATCGTCCACCCCACCCAGGGGGCGGCCGTCGAACAGGCAACGGCCCTGCTCAGCCAGGGGGTGGTGCGCAAGGCCGGTGCCGCGGTCCCGGAGGAGTTGAAACAGGCCATCTCGGGGTTTCCGTTCGCCGGTGGTTTCGGGGCGACGCTGTCCAAGCTGCTGCGCGGCGGGATCGGGGTCCACCACGCCGGGATGCTGCCTCGTTACCGGCGCCTGGTGGAGCAACTGGCCCAGCGCGGGTTGCTGGCGGTGATCTGCGGCACCGACACCCTGGGGGTCGGCATCAACGTTCCCATCCGCACCGTGCTGTTCAGCTCCCTGACGAAGTTCGACGGCCGACGCCAGCGGGTGCTGCGCAGCCGCGAGTTCCACCAGATCGCGGGCCGCGCGGGCCGCGCCGGTTTCGATTCCATCGGCAACGTGGTGGCCCAGGCCCCCGAGCACGAGGTGGAGAACGCCCGGATCCTGGCCAAACACCAGGGGGACGAGAAGAAACTGCGCTCGGTAAGGCGCAAGAAACCACCGGAGGGTTTCGTCAACTACACGCAAGCCACCTTCACCAAGCTGATCGATTCATCCCCGGAGCAGCTGCACGCCCGGATGAGGATCAGCCACTCCCTGCTGCTGAACCTGTTGCAGCGGGACGAGGAAACCGGCCTCGCGGTCACCCGTCTGATCGACTCCACCAACCCGGAACCGAAGGCACGCCGCGCCATGCTGCGCCGCGCCGCCGGGCTCGGCAGGTCGTTGCTGCGGGCCGAGGTGATCACCCGACTGCCCGAACCGACCCCCGGCGGTCGCCGCTACCGGCTGAACGTCGACCTGCAGCGTGACTTCGCGCTGAACCAGCCCCTGTCGGCCTTCGCCCTGGCGGTGGTCGAGACCCTCGACCCCGACTCCCCCGACTACGCCCTCGATGTGGTCTCCGTGATCGAGGCGACCCTGGAGGATCCCCGGGTGGTGTTGCTTGCCCAGCAGTTCAGGGCGCGCGGCCAGGCGGTCGCGGAGATGAAGGCCGACGGCTGGGACTACGAGGAACGCATGGAGGCCCTGGAGGAGATCACCTGGCCCCAGCCCCTTGCCGAGCTGCTGGAGCAGGCCCACATCGAGTACTCGGTGGCGCATCCCTGGCTGTCGGAGACCCCGGTCAGCCCGAAGTCGGTGGTGCGGGACATGTACACCCAGGGCATGACCTTCGGCGAGTACGTGGCCCACTACAAGCTGCAGCGCACCGAGGGATTGCTGCTGCGCTACCTCACCGACGCCTACCGGGCGTTGCGGCAGAGCATTCCCGAGGGGTTGCGCACCGACGAACTGGAGGACCTGATCGCCTGGCTCGGTGAGGTGACCAGACTGGTGGATTCGTCGCTGCTGGACGAGTGGAACGAACTCGCGACCCTGGCCGGGGTTCCCGTCGGGCAACGAGCCGAGGCGGCTGCCCCTGCCCGGCCCGTCACGGGCAACGAGCGCGCCTTCAAGGTGATGGTGCGAAACGCCATGTGGCGGCGCGTGGAGCTGTGTGCCGACGACGACGTGGACGGTTTGACCGCCCTGACCAGCGGGGATCCCATGACCAGGCAGCGTTGGGATGACGCCCTGGGTGACTATTGGGACGAGCACGAGGACATCGGCGTCGGCGCGGATGCGCGCGGCCCCGCGTTCTTCGTCGTCGAGCCGAAGAGGAACGGCCGACTCTGGGAGGTGCGTCAGATCATCGACGATCCCTCGGGCAACCGCGACTGGTCCATCTTCGCCACCGTCGATCTCGACGCCTGCGACGAGGCCGGGGAGCTCGTGCTGCGCACCTTGGACTTCAGCCGACTGGATGGTTGAGCAGGGGCAGGATCCGCTCGGTGAACAGGGGTGCCCATCCGGGTTCCGGGAAGGCCGGGTCCACGAATCGGGCCTCCTCGATCTCGGACCGCGGAACCGGGAGCCGGTCGAGGGGGGCGGGGGCGCGGAAGACGTCGGCGAGAACGACGGTGTCGGCCTCGTTGGCAGCCGCGGCACGAAACCTTCCCAATGGCAGCAGCTCCCCCGGGTCGAGTTCCAGCCCCATCTCCTCACGCAACTCGCGGACAGCACACTGCTCCGGGGTTTCCCCCGGTTCGGGTTTCCCACCCGGATTGAAGAAGGCATCGGTGCCGCGTTTGCGGACCATAAGCACCCGGCCCGTAGTGTCGGTGAGGACCACAGCACTGACCCGGATCTCCCCCGGCCTTCGCATCCTCGTGTGCGGTATGCCCGCCTCCGGGTACTCCGGCCCCACCGGCTCGAATCCGAATCCGCGGTAGAACGGAACCACACGGCTCTGCGAGTGGATCACGATCGGCTGCCCGCCGAAGCGTCCCAGCACGGCCGCGACCAGTGCGCGTGCCAGGCCTTCGCCGCGCCGATCGGCCCTGACGGCCACCCTCCCGAAGGACCGGGTCGCCCCCAGTTCGGGTTCACCGAGCAGCACCGTTCGCAGGTATCCCGCGCAACCGGTTTCGTCGGCGACCCACCAGTGGAGGGTCCCGGGATGCCTGTCGAGGTCGTCGAGGTCGGGAATGTCGATGCGCTGCTCCACGAAGAACACCTCGGATCTCAAGGACACGATCTCGAAGAACTCGTCCCGGGTCAGTTCTTCCCAGCTCCTGACCTGTATCGAGGTTTCCACGATGTCGCCCGCTCCCTTCACCCACCACGGGAAACCCGCGGGAACCACCCGGCCCCGTTTTGGTGGTGTGGCGTAACCTGAGACTACAGGGCGCTTTCTAGGAGTGATTTACCGTGAGCCTTGGTGGCTTCATGATCATGATGATTGTTGCCGGGATGATCTTCCTGGCTCTCAGGGGTTCGCGCGCATTGAACGGGGGCCAGCAGCCGCAACAGCTCGGCGCGGGACCGGTGCAATACGGCGAGACCCCCATCGGGGATGCGGCACGCGCGTCCCTGGATGCCGACATCACACGTTTCGGCGACGAGTTGCGCGATCTTGACCTGGACGTTGTGGGCATCGAGCTGAGCGAGGAGGCCCGGACGAACTACTCGGAGGCCCTCGATGCCTACGAGAACGCCAAACAGGCCATGAACCAGGCGCGCTACGAATCCGACGCCACCGCCATCGCCCACATCCTCGAGGAGGGACGCTACGCGATGGCCTGCGTGAAGTCCCGCGCCCAGGGCAAACCGGTACCTGAACGCCGCCCGCCGTGCTTCTTCGACCCGGCCCACGGACCCTCCACCAAGAACGTCACCTGGGCTCCCCCCGGCGGCGCGCCGCGCGAGGTCCCGGCCTGTGCACTCGATGCGGCCCGGGTCACCTCCGGGGCGGACCCGCACATCCGCATGGTCCAGCAGGGCTACCAGGCGGTGCCCTACTGGAAGGATCAGGGGCACGCCGCCTACGCGCGCGGCTACTACGAACCCTACGGGATGGATCCGGTGGTCCAGGGACTGGCGAAAGGCGCACTGCTGTTCGGGGGGTTCTCCCTCCTGATGGGGCTCCTCGACGACTGATCCATTCGGCCCCGGTTTTCCTCCGGGGCCGAATCCATGCCCAGGGCCCGCAGCTCCCTCTTTCCGGAGACGTGACGGCCCGCCCGGTGGCGGGAGACCCGGTCGTGCGGAAAAATGAGGCACTCGTCCGATGAGGGTAGGCGGTTCACGTGTTCAGGGAACTTCGAGAGGGGATCGGTGGATTCCTGCGATCCACCGGCCTCATGTTCCGGTATCTGGTCGTCACGAGCATCCTCCGGGCCGCGGTTCTCTTCCCCCTGTTCTGGTGGGCCGCGAAATACCTGTTCGCGATGCGGGGCCTGGTGTCCTTGAACAACGCCAACGCGGGCCGGTTCCTGCTGTCCACCCCGGGGGCGCTGTTCATTCTGCTGGCCCTGACGATGGTGTTGCTGACGACCCTGCTGGAGGTTGGCGGGTTCGTGAAACTGAGCGCCATCGCGATCGGGAGCGACACCAAACCCTCCTACCTCACCGTCATCGGCAGCATCCTCCGTTCCCTGTTCAAGATCGCCGGACCGGGTCTGGTCCTTCTCCTGCCATTCGCACTGGTGGTGCTGCCGCTGACGGGTTCGGCGCTGAACCCGAGTTTCCTCACCGGGTTACGCATTCCGAATTTCATCACCGCCGCCATTTTTGCCAACCCCCTGTACGCCACCGCTTATTGGGGTCTCGTGGCCCTGATGCACGTCGCGGCCCTGATGATCGTTTTCGTCTTCCATTTCATGTTGCTCGGTGATCTCAAGGCCCTCGCCGCCATCAGGGCGAGCATTCGCCTGATAAAACCGAATGTGCTGCGTTTCGTGGCCTTCATGCTTCTGGCGATCCTGTTCTTCGCCCTCCTCGCCGCGCTCATCGTCGGAGCGGTCTCCGGTCTCCATCTCCTGAGCATGATGGCCGTCCCGGAGGATGCCACCGCCCTCGCGACCTTCGTCGGTTCCGTTTTCGTGATCCTGCTGGCCCTGGTGGTTGGCCTGATGGCCAGTTTCGTGGTGCCGCTGGAGCTGTACCTGCTCACCAACCGCTACTACGCCTTCCTGCGGAAATTGCCCGAATCCGATCCGCTCAGGCCGTTGGCCGATGTCGTGCCCACCATGCCTCCCAAGAAACGTCCGAGCCTCCTCGACCGCGTCCTGGGGCACCGGGTCGCACTCGGTTTTCTCGTCGTGGCGTTCGTGGTCGGCATCGCCGGTTTCTTCACCGTCACCGCCGACGAGCTGACGGCCGCGCCCGACATCGCCGTGGTGGGGCACCGCGGCGGACCGGAGGACACCGCGGTGGAGAACAGCATGGAGGCGGTCGAGCAGTCGATCACCGCCGGGGCCGGTTACGTCGAGGTGGACATCCAGCGCACCCTGGACGGCCAGTACGTGGTTTTCCACGACGATAATTTCTCGCGGTTCACCCACGAACGCCGCGCGGTTCACGAAATGACACTGGCCGAGATCCGGGAGCTGGATCTCGGCGAGAAATCGAATGGCAGATTCAGCAACGTCAGGGTGCCCACCCTGGAGGAGCTCCTGGAAACAACCCGCGGGCGCATCGGGATCTTCCTCGAACTAAAGGGCCGCAGCGCCGACCAGCAGATGGCCGACGACGCCGTGGCGGCCGTGAAACGCCACGACATGCTGGACCACGTGGTGGTGATATCGCTCAAGTACGAACTGATCACCGGAATTGAGGAACGCCACCCCGAGGTGACGAGCGGTTTCATTTATTTCCTGTCCTTCGGGGACACCGCGCACCTGGTCGGCGACTACCTGATCCTTGAGGAGGACGCCGCCACATCCGACACGATCGCGCAGATCCACGAGGCCGGTAAACGCGCCGCCGTCTGGACCGTCAACACCGAGGAATCGATGTGGAAATTCGTCAACTGGCCGGTGGATGCCGTGATCACCGACCGGATCCGGCAGTGGCAGGCCGTCGCGGAGGAACGCCGGCAGGCCGCCCCACTGGACGTGCTGATGCGTGAGCTCATCGAGTAGGAGGCTCCGGCGCCGTGGCGGCGCAGGGGTGCCGCGGACCTGGGGTACGCTTCGGGGCCGTATGACTTCCTCCGCGTTCGAACACCTCTCCCCCGCGTTCCCGCAACGCGCCGCCTGGGGCACCGCGCAGAGTCTCCGGGCCTGGCAGGTGGCCGCCCTCGAGCTGTACGAGACCACCCGGCCCCGAGACTTCCTGTGCGTGGCCACCCCCGGGGCGGGCAAGACGACCTTCGCGTTGCGCGTCGCCCATCAGCTGCTGCACACCCGGACCGTGAAACGTGTCGTGGTGGTCACCCCCACCGAACATCTCAAGACGCAGTGGGCCGATGCCGCGGCCCGGGTCGGCATCCATCTGGATCCGGGCACCGGCGGGGTGAGGCGGGGACGATCCAGGCAGTTCGACGGATCGGTGGTGACCTACGCCGGGGTTTCCCTGCGCGCCTACGCCTATGAGGCACTGTGCAACCAGGTTTCCACGCTGGTGATCTTCGACGAGATCCACCACGCGGGCGACACCAGGAGCTGGGGGGACGGCATCCTGCAGGGTTTCTCCGAGGCCACCCGCCGCCTGGCTCTCACCGGTACCCCGTTCCGCTCCGATGACAGCCCGATCCCGTTCGTGACCTACGAGGAATCCGAGTCGGGGGTCAGGACCTCGCGGGCCGACTACACCTACGGCTACCGGGAGGCCCTGGCGGACCACGTGGTGCGGCCCGTGATCTTCATGAACTACGGCGGGCAGATGCGTTGGCGGATGCGTTCCGGGGAGGTGCTCGACGCCGACCTGGGAACGATGCTCACCAAGGACCTGACCGCCCACGCCTGGCGCACCGCCCTGTCGCCGACGGGCGAGTGGATCCCCGCCGTGCTGCGGGCTGCTGACCAGCGCCTGACGCAGGTGCGTCGCGCCATCCCCGATGCAGGCGGCCTGGTGATAGCCACCGATCAGTCCGTGGCGCGCGCCTACGCGAAGATCCTGACCGGGATCACGGGGAAACGCCCCACCGTGATCCTCTCCGACGACGCCAGGGCCGGCGGGAGGATCGAGGAGTTCGCCGCGGGGCAGGATCGCTGGATGGTGGCGGTCCGGATGGTCTCGGAGGGTGTGGACGTGCCACGGTTGGCGGTCGGGGTCTATGCGACATCCACCTCGACTCCGTTGTTCTTCGCCCAGGCGGTGGGCAGGTTCGTGCGTTCGAGGCGGCGCGGCGAGGTGGCGACGGTGTTCCTGCCCACCGTGCCGATCCTGCTGGCCCACGCCGCGACGCTGGAGAGGCAACGCGACCACGTGCTGGGACGTCCCCGCTCCGGGGAAACCGACATCTGGGCGGAGACGGAGGCCCTCATCGATGCGGCCAACCGCGAAGAAACGGCCTCCGATGACCTCCTGGGCGAGTTCGAGGCCCTCGAATCCCAGGCCACCTTCGACCACGTGCTGTTCGAGTCCCAGGCCTTCGGGATGCACGCCGAACCCACCTCGCAGGACGAACTCGACTACCTGGGACTACCCGGTCTCCTGGAACCCGAGCAGGTGAGCACCCTCCTGGCCGAGCGGCAACGCCGCCAGCTCAGACGGCGCGAACGCAGGGATCCGAAGTCGCAACCGGAGGTGCCGCTGCACCGGGCACTCGCGAACCAGCGCAAGGAACTCAACTCCCTGGTGGCCCAGCTGGCTCGCCTGGAACAACGCCCCCACAGCCACGTCCACGCCGACCTGCGCCGCGAGTGCGGCGGCCCACCGCTGGCCCAGGCGACGACCGAACAGGTTGCCGAACGCATCACCAGGGCGAGGGCCTGGCTCAGGCGCTGATCGCCGGCACTGGACCGGTCGGCGGGCCCCGGCTGACACGGCCGGGAGTCCTGTTTTCCGGCTCGCCCGCTACTACGCTTGGGGCATGAGCGATGACCCCAAGAAAATGGCGCGCGAGGCAGTCGAGTTCCTCTCCTCCCGGTTCGGCCTGGACCGCATCGACCTGGCGCTGGTGCTGGGTTCCGGTTGGTCCGCCGGGGCCGATCAGTTGGGTGAAGGACTCGGCGAGATCACGCTCGGAGCGGTACCGGGTTTCCGCAAACCCGTCGTGAAGGGACACGGTGGTGTCCTGAAACTGGTCCGAACCGCGGGAGGCAGGACTGCCGCGGTCCTGACGGGCCGCACCCACTACTACGAGGGCCGGGGGGTCGACCCGGTGGTCCACGGGGTGCGCACCGTCGCCGCCTGGGGAGCCTCCACTCTGGTTCTCACCAACGGTTGCGGCGGGTTGAACCCGGCGTGGGCGCCGGGCACCGTCGTTCTGATCCGAGACCACATCAACCTGACCGGGGCCACCCCGTTGCGGGGAGCGACCTTCGTGGACATGACCGAGGCGTACTCGGGTCGGCTGCGCGACCTGGCCCGCACCGTTGCCCCGGAACTGCCCGAGGGCGTCTACGTGCAGTTCCGCGGCCCCCAGTACGAAACCCCCGCCGAGGTGCGGATGGCGGGACTGCTGGGGGGAGACCTGGTCGGGATGTCGACCGCGCTCGAAACCATCGCCGCCCGAGAGGCCGGGCTGGAGGTGCTGGGGCTCTCCCTGGTGACCAACGCCGCCGCGGGCCTGGCGGAGGCGGGACTCGACCACGCCGAGGTGCTGCAGGCCGGGCGCGATGCCGGGCCGCGGTTGGCCTCGTTGCTGGCGGGAATAGTGGGTGTGTTGTGACCGCCCGGGATGCGGCCCGCTCCTGGCTGGCCGCCGACCCCGACCCGGACACCCGCGCCGAGCTCGAGGAGCTGCTGGGGGCGGCCGATTCCGGGGATCCAGGAGCCTCGGAGATCATTGAGGATGCCTTCAGCGGCCCGTTGGTCTTCGGCACGGCCGGGCTCAGGGGCCGGATGGGGGCCGGACCGAACCGCATGAACCGCCTGGTGGTTGCCCAGGCCGCGATTGGCTTGGCCGACTGGTTGGAGGAACACGGCCACGCCGGCGGGCAGGTGCTGGTCGGCCACGACGCCCGCCACAAGTCCGAGGAGTTCGCCCGCGACACCGCGGAGATCCTGGCCGGGGCGGGTTTCAAGGTGCTGCTCACGGGAACCCCCGTCCCGACCCCCCTGGTTTCCTTCGGCATCCGCCGTTACGGCTGCGTCGCGGGGATCGTCGTGACGGCCTCCCACAACCCGGCCGCCGACAACGGCTACAAGGTCTACCTCGGTGACGGGTCACAGATCATCCCGCCGACGGACACGCAGATCGCCGCCCGCATCGCCGCCCACCCCGTCGATTCCCTCGCCCGGCTTCCGCGCAGCGACTCATACAGGGTGATGTGTGACCAGATCACCCGCGACTACGTGGCCCGGGGCGCCGGTCTCGTCCCGGAGGGGGCTGCCCGTGAGATCACCTGGGTGCACACCGCGATGCACGGTGTGGGGGCCCGCACCCTCCGGGAACTGACGGCAGCGGCGGGGTTCCCTCCCGCCCACGAGGTTCCCGAACAGGCCGAACCGGACCCGGACTTCCCCACCGTCGCCTTCCCGAACCCGGAGGAACCCGGTGCGATCGACATGGCCTTGGCGCTGGCCGGGAAAACCGGGGCCGATCTGGTGGTGGCGAACGACCCCGACGCCGACAGGTGCGCGGTCGCCGCTGTCGTCGACGGCCGGTGGCGGATGCTGACGGGCGACGAACTGGGTCTGCTGCTCGCCGACCACATGATCCGGCGAGGCACGAAGGGAGTGCTGGCCAGTTCGGTGGTCTCCTCCGGTGCCCTCGCCGCGCTGGCCGCCGCGAGGGGACGGGATCACGTCACCACCCTCACCGGTTTCAAGTGGATCGGGAGGGTTCCGGATCTGGCCTTCGGCTACGAGGAAGCCATCGGCTACTGCTGCGATCCCGGAGCGGTCCCGGACAAGGACGGCCTGACCGCGGCCCTCATGGTTCTCGAACTGGCCGCCGGGTTGCGGGCCGAGGGCCTCACCCTGGCTGACCGGTTGGACGAGTTGACCGCCGAGCTGGGGC
The DNA here is from genome assembly GCF_057238465.1 of Arachnia sp. Classification (NCBI taxonomy): domain Bacteria; kingdom Bacillati; phylum Actinomycetota; class Actinomycetes; order Propionibacteriales; family Propionibacteriaceae; genus Arachnia; species Arachnia sp. Next base: position 242,943 of record NZ_DBHHFZ010000001.1, on the reverse strand, counting down.
TCCACGCCACATCCCAGCTGGCGATCCGGGTCAGTGATCTCTCCCTGATCGCCGACGCCATGACCAGGCTGCGTCGGAACCCACCCACTTCCCTCCTGGATGAGCCCATCACCTACCGCGACCTGGCGGAGGGCGCATCCGGGCTTCCCCAAACCGACGCGGTGGAGCTGTCCGGCGACGAGGTGCACGTGGTGGTGCGCCCGTCCGGGACCGAACCGAAACTGAAGTGCTACCTGGAGGTGAGGCTGACCCCCGAGAGATCCCGGGTCGGCGCGGAGGCCAGATCGGCCGCCGAGATCCGGATGACGACCCTACGCGGGCAGATGCAGTCCGTTCTCGGCCTGGGCTGAGGGACTCCACCAACCCCGAGGCACGGTCCGTCTGCACCCGGAGACCTCTACTCTGGGAATCATGCGTAGGTTGTTCAGAGGGTTGTTCCTCGTCATCACGGTGGTTCTAGTGGGACTGGCGAACAGCCCACAGGCATGGGCCAAGGAGTCGGCTCCGGTCAACTGGTGGAAAGTGAGCGTCAACCTCACCAGCGACGGGGTGGCCCACGTCGAGGCCGAACTGGAAATGGATTTCTCCAAGGTCAATGGGCGGGGACCCGTTTTCTCCTTCACCGAGAAACAGCGGACCGGCAACGAGGGTGAATGGTTGAATTTCGGAATCTCCAACATTCAGGTGAGTTCCCCCACCGGCGCCAACTCCGAAACGAAAATCACCCGCGGGAATGGAACGTTGGGCGTCCGGGTGGGTGAGAAGAACACCGTGTATTCCACCCCACAGACCTACCGGATCAGCTACGAGGTCACCGGTTTGATCGCCACCAACCATGCGGTGAGCGGTCTGGACGAATTCAACTGGAACGTCATGAACGGCTGGGAGTCGGAGATCAGGAATTTCCAGGTCACCGTAACCGGCCCAGCGACAATTTCAAAAGTCGCCTGCTGGCAGGCCAAGGAACTGCACACACCCTGCGAATCCAATTCCAGCGGCGCCGGCGCATCATACACGGTGGACAGGATTCCGGCCGGCGATCCGGTCCAAGTGGTCGCGGGATTCCCGGCAGGCACCTTTCCCGGGGTCACCCAGAAAGTGACGAAGGATCCCACCCTCTCGGAGCTCCTCTCCGAGACGTACTCGCTCACCCCGGCCACGGGGATAACCACCACGCTGCTCGGGGCGGGGGCCGTGGCGGGGTTGTTGTCAATGAGAAACCGGAAAGCCCGCGACGAGGTGTTTCTCGGTCTCACCCCGGGGCTGACCCCGGCCGCCGGAACCGCCGCCGAGGTGGGCAAACGCCGCAGCAGGGCAAACGTCGCCGTCGCCTTCCAGCCGCCCGGGGGAGCCCTTCCGGGAGAGATCGGCACCCTCACCGACGCCACCGCGGATTCCGTGGACATCTCCGCAACCATTGTCGATCTGGCCGTCCGCGGCTATCTCGTGATGACCGCTCTCCCGGGCAGGAATCACCAACTGACCCGCAGCAAGCGGAAACTCGATGACCTGACGGACTACGAGAAACAGCTCATGGTCGACATCTTCAAGGCCGGCGAGACGGTCACCCTGGATCAGCTTCGGAACAAACGCTACGCCGGGACGCAGAACAGGGCGCGAAACAACCTCTACAAGCGGGTGATCTCACGCAAATGGTTCCACGACGACCCGCAAAAGGCACGCAAATCCGCGTTCAGGATGGGTATTTCCCTCACCGTCGCGGGGCTGGTGGGCAGCCTGTTCGTGGGGTTGGCAACCGGTTGGGGTCTAATTCTCCTACCGGTCGCACTGCTCGGCATCGGGCTGATCTTCTTGGCTCCCCGGTTCGGGACCCGCACAGCCCAGGGTTCCGCGGTGCTGGCCCAGGCGCGAGGTTTCGAGCTGTACCTGCGCACCGCGGAGAAGGGGCAGCTGCGATTCGAGGAGGGCGTCGACATCTTCAGCCGTTACCTTCCCTATGCCATGATCTTCGGTATCGTCGACCGCTGGACGAAACTGTTCGCCAAACTCGGGACCGAAGGCAGCTATCAGGTCGATACGTCCTGGTATCAAGGAATGGATCTGTATCACTCGACGGGCATGTTCTACGCGAGCCTGAACAGTTTCTCCCACGACTTCTCACGTTCCCTGTCGTACGCCACCTTCGCCGAGAAGGCAGCCCAGAGGGCTCAAGCAGCGCAGTCGTCCTCAAGCGGTTCCTCCGGGGACTCGGGCTTCTCCGGGGGCGGCGGGTTCTCCGGGGGCGGTTTCAGCGGGGGTTCCTGGTGACCGGACGGGGTCGGTTGGGCTTGAAAAAACGACATGGATTGCAAGGATTGCCGGCGCTGGCCATCGTCCTACTCACGGCCTTCCTGGCCACACCTCAGGCGTGGGCCGACGAATCGGCCCCGATCACCCACTGGAACGTGGACGTCAACCTGTCGCCGGACGGGGTGAGGCACGTGAACGCCGAACTTGAGATGGACTTCTCCAAGACCGTCGGACGCGGCCCGGTTTTCGTCCTGCCCACCCGGCAGCCGGGCGGGCAGGACGGCCAGTTCTACCGCTACGAGATCTCCGGCATCAACGTCAGCTCCCCGCGGCCCCGGACCACCACGGACAAGGAAGACAACATCCAGATCCGGCTCGGCTACGCGTCCCGATATCTCCATGAGAAACACGCCTACCGGATCAGCTACCCCGTGACCGGGTTGATCGCTTGGAGTGGCTATGAGGCTCATTCACAGCTTTTTTTAAGCGCATCATGACTAGGGGTGGTTTCCCCTGCCAATGCGCCGCCCGTGGATGAGAGTCCAATCAGCCCCACATCCAGCAGGGACGAATCTTGATTCCACCTTCGCTGTGGTTCTCGGAGTACGGTTCTAGCGGGTTGTCGTAGCGAACATTCAGGGCGCGAGAAACTTCGGATCTGAGCTAATCAATGGATACAACTGACACCGATCAGCTGGATGATTACGCCACCACTCCAAGAACTCTGATGTGAAGTACTTAACCACGATGATCCCCAAGAAACCCATACGCGAATCAGGGTCATAATCGATCCACGAACTCAAAAACAGTTCCGAGAACCAAGGCTGGGACTCCATTTCTTGGACATACTCAAGCAGCCGCCTTTTCGACATCTTTCTCGAAACATCAAATAATCTTGGAATAGAGTACCCCTGAGCCGCGGATGGAATCAAATCATTAATGTACACCCCGCTGCGGCGATAAATACCCGCAAAATCGTATCGTAGCCCAGACTGAAAGCTTGAAGACATTGGAGAAATTTCTGCAATTATAGAAATTCCATCACACTCGGCCTCACTATAGATCGCGACTGAAGACTCCCCGATCGTCTTCAACCAAGCACGTCCGTAAACTTGAAAGCCCACTCGCGGAATTGCGTTCAGCACTGTACAAACTCAACACCCAGTTGGATGGGGCACTCTTTTACCACGACCCCCACGCCGACGCCTCCCCCGCTGTGGCCTGCCCACTTCCAGATCCACAAAGTGGAGCGCCCATGTTCATTGCGCCGACACTTGGACGGACCCTTATATTGTCTCGTTTCTATCGGAGAGAGCACGCGATGTGCATCTAATCCAAGACGTGTACCAACTACCTTCTGATACATACACCCAGCCGTTGGTATTCGCGCTACGCCAAGGGAGCAGTGAGAGAGAGTATCAAACCTGCGCACGATATCACAGCTTTTCGCCGCACTTTTCCATGTGGGAACGATACAGGTCCGATAGCCGGCTGTCAACTCTTCGGCGAGACTCATGTGTAGACCTCATTCACAGGCATGTCGAACAGCAAAGCCCTAGTCAGAGCGCACTCGAGGATGGCTGTGAATTAGCCTCGTCGTCCCGTGTGACTAGGGCCTGCGCCTCACACATTTTCCCCGACAACGAGGTCGCGGTCACGATGGGGTATGGAGTTGACGATGAGCAGGCACAAGGCTGTGACGCAGAAGGCCCTGCTCACCGAGGGGATGATCGCAAGAAGAAAACGCGGATCCTGAACGAGCTAGTAGGGTTGACTGGCTGGTATCTCTGCGACGCGTTGAAATTGTGTGAGATGAAGCCCGTACAAACCACGACAGCGAACCCACGAAGAGGGTCGATGGCTGGTACTGTTAAAAACTACGGCTTGATCGGTGCCCAGCTCGGCCCCTCCGTCGCCAGTTTCTCGTCGAGTTTGCGGAACAACGGGCTGGGTTTTGCCAGTGGGGTGCCGGCGACGACGGGGCGGCGTTCCCACACCGCCTGCTGGGCCGCGTAGTCGCCGGTCAGGATCGGGTAGGTGATCTCACCGTCGGTGACCTCCCTGAGTTCCGGCTGGGCCGCCCACACCCCTTCGTTACCGAGGGCCTCGAAGACGGCCTGGGCGGAGTGCGGCAGGTACGGGGTCAGCAGGGTGTTGCAGTCGGATACCACCTGCAGTGCAACGTGCAGCACGGTGTCGCGGCGGGCAGGGTTGTCCTTCAGTTTCCAGGGTTCCTGATCGGACAGGTACTTGTTCGCCAGGGAAACGATCCGCATCGCCTCGGTGATGCCGGCCTTGAAACGGCGGGCCGCGATGTGCTCCCCCACCGTCACGAAGGCCGCGGCGGAGGCGTCAAGCAGTTCACGGTCGGCCTCGGTGAGTTCCCCGGCCTGAGGGATCGCACCGTTGTTCTTGTGGGCCATGGAGATGGAGCGGTTGACGAGGTTGCCCCATTCGTTGGCCAGTTCGAAGTTCACCCGGCGCACGAACTCCTCCCAGGTGAAATCGGTGTCCTGGTTCTCGGGACCGGCCACCGCGATGAAGTACCTGAGCGCATCGGGTCCGAACTCTTTCAGGAAGTCGCCGACGAAGATGGAGGCGCCCCGCGAACTCGATACCTTCGAGCCGCGCATGGTCATGAACTCCGACGAAACCACCTCCGTGGGGAGTTGCAGCTCCCCCAGGGCGGGTTTGATCTCGCCGCCGACGGCTCCCTGCCCGTTGGCCCCCAGCAGGATGCCCGGCCAGATGACGGAGTGGAAGACGATGTTGTCCTTGCCCATGAAGTAGAAACTCTGGGCGGTTTCCTCGTTCCAGAACCTCCGCCAGGCATCCGGGTCGCCGCTGCGCCTGGCCCATTCGATCGAGGCCGACAGGTAGCCGATGACCGCGTCGAACCAAACGTAGATGCGTTTCATGGGGGCGTCGATCCAGCCGTCGAGGGGAACGGGAACCCCCCAGTCGAGGTCGCGGGTGATGGCCCTGGGGCGGATCTTCTCCAGCAGGTTGTGGCTGAATTTCAAGACATTGGGCCGCCAGTCCTCGCGGGAGTCGAGCCAGGTCGTCAGCTGCTCCGCGACCTTCGGCAGGTCGAGGAAGAAGTGTTCGGTCTCCACGAACCGCGGGGTTTCACCGTTGATGCGGGAAACCGGGTTGATCAGGTCCGCCGGGTCGAGCTGGTTCCCGCAGTTGTCGCACTGGTCGCCGCGGGCACCGGCGTAGTCGCAGATGGGGCAGGTGCCCTCGATGAAACGATCGGGCAGGGTGCGTCCCGTGGACGGGGAAATGGCTCCCATCTGGGTCTGGGCGATGACATAACCGTTGTCGTACAGTGCCTTGAACACCTCCTGCACCACCCGGTAGTGGTTTGCGGTGGTGGTGCGGGTGTACAGGTCGTAGGACAACCCCAGCCCCTGCAGATCGGAGGCGATCACCCGGTGGTACTTGTCGGCGCATTCGCGGGCCGTCAACCCCTCGGAATCCGCCTTCACCTGGATGGCGGTGCCGTGCTCGTCCGATCCGGAAACCATCAGCACGTTGTGTCCCGCCATGCGCATGTAGCGCGCGAACACGTCCGAGGGGACGCCGAAACCGGACACATGACCGATGTGGCGGGGGCCGTTCGCATAGGGCCAGGCAACCGCCGCTAGAACGTCAGAACACATGGCCCGCATCCTATCTGGTGTGGCTCGGGCCCGTCCGTCCACTCAGCCCCGTCCGTCCGCTCAGGCCCGCGCGATCCGGAAACCTCCCCAGCCTCCCCAGGCGGATCCGACCAGCATCAGGATCACCCAGCAGGTCCCGACGATGAACGAGACCAGCTCGAGCCCGACGAACAGGGGCCACAGCACCAGGTAGAACAGCGCCACCGCAGCGCCCCAGCCCAGGACGGCGATCCCCACCCCACGCCAGCCGTAGCCCAGCCAGAGCGCACACCCCAGCATCAGCAGTGCCACGATCGGCAGCCCGTAGAACAGGAACAGTCCCTCGGAGTGGCCTCCGTCCCCCAGCCCAACGACCAGCCGGGAAATGCTGCCGACGACCTGCCAGAGCATCGGCAGCCCGATACTCAACGCGACGAGCATGGGAAACACCCGCCGCCTGGCGTGTCCCAGGGCGACGGCGAACCGCGCCCCCCACAACCAAAGCAGCGGCACCGAGGCCAGGCAGACCAGGAAAAGCACACCGGCCGGCTCCTGGACGTTGTCCCGCCGGAAGGTGGCAACCATTGCGATGTCGGCCAGCCACGGAATCACGGGCCACCAGTAGCGCCACGCGAATCGCCCACCCATGGCGGACAGCACCGCACCGACATCTCCGTTCATCGTCACTTCCCTCTCTCGACGTCCACCTGGGCGTCACGCCTGGGACCTATCAGCAGGTCGGCCAGTTCCCGGAGACTGACGGGCTTGGCCAGCAGGTCACCCTCCGCCCCCTTCCTGACCACCGCGCTGGCCCATGCTCCTTCCCGGTCCAGCCGCCCGAGCCTGGGCAGCGCGTCCACCTCCGCCACCGGCCCACTCACCCTGGTGAACGAGGTGACCATACCCTTGACGGTGTCGGCGGCCGTGATCCGGCCGCCCTCCATGAAAGCCACGTACTGGAACAGCGGCTCGGCCTCGTCAACCAGGTGTGTGGAGATCAGCAGGGTGCGGGGAAACAACTGCAGCTCCTCCAGCAGGACCCGCGTGAAACGCTGCCGGGCGGGTACGTCGAGCCCGTTGTAGGGCTCGTCCAGCATGGTCAACGGGGCCCGGGCCGCCAACGCCAGGCTGAGGAAGGCGGCCGTGCGCTGCCCACGGCTGAGAGCCATGGGGTGGCGGCTCTCGGGGACATCGAACCAGGCCAGCAGCTCAATGGCGCGTTCCATGTCGAAGTTCGGATGCACCCGGGCGACGTGGCGTGCGAGGTCACGCAGGCGCTGATCCCCTCCGAAGGGCCAGTGCTCCGCCGTCAGGTAGACCATTCCGGATGCGGCCTCGGGCAGTTTCCTGCCGAAAACCTGCGCCTCACCGGTGTACCGGGCCTCACGGCCGGCCAGCAGCCTCAGCAGCGTTGACTTACCGGCCCCGTTCCGTCCGATCAGGCCGGTCACCGAGCCGATGGGCGCCGACAGGTTCACCTGCTGCAACACCACCCGCGATCCCAACCCGACCTGAACATTCCTCAACCCGAAGGCCACATCACCTGCCACGCCGCGCCTCCTTCATGCGTACCGGAAGCTGTTCAGCCCACCAGTCGAGAATCGCTTCGAATCTTTGTCTTCTGTGCCAAGGTGTCCCGGACCGCGACAGTTCGTGGTTCTCCCCGGGGAAGATCAGCATCCTGGCGGTCACCCCGTTGCGCCGCAGCGCGGCGAAGTAGCGCTGCGCCTGCTCCAGCGGGCACCGCAGGTCGCGTTCGGAGTGAATGACCAGCGTCGGGGTCCTGACCTGCCCGACCTTGGCCATGGGTGACTGCTGCTCGACCTTTTCCGGGTCGGCACCGACATAACCGTCCGAGAAGAACCACCCGATGTCGCTGGTCCCGACGAACGCGGCGGGATCAAGATAGCCCCGCTCGACGACGGCGGCGGCGAATCTGTTGTCGTGGGCGGTGATCCACGCGGTCAGGTAGCCCCCGTAGGAGCCCCCCATGATCCCCACCCGGTCCTCGTCCAGGCTTTTGAACTGTCCGCACGCCCCCTCCAGGAAGGCCAACACATCGGCCATGTCGACCACGCCCATTCGTTCCTTGACCGCCCGGCCGTGGGCCTCCCCGTAGGACGAGGAACCCCGCGGATTGCACTGCACCACCGCATAGCCGGCACGAACATAAACCTGGGCCTCGTCGAAGAAGCCCCAGTTGAAGTTCGAGAACGGACCGCCGTGAATGTTCAACAGAACCGGGTGGGGTCCCCGCCCCTTGGGAACGAACACCCAGCCGTGGATGTCGTGGCCTTCCTCGCCCTGGATGGTCAGTTCCCTCGGCTCCACCGGGGTCGCCGCAGCGACGAGAGGCCGCGCGAAATCGGTCAGGCGGACGAGTCTTCCCTCGGTCACCCGGGCGAGTTCCATGGGGCGGGTGGCCTCACTGACGACCGCGACGCTCACCCCAGAGCGTTCGGCGGCCGCGCTGACCACCTTCGGGCCCCTGACCAGAACATGGACCCGACCCTCGGGGGAGATCGCGTGCAATTCCCCGCAGCCCCGGACCCGGGCGGGAGCCAGGACGGATTCCTCCCCGAAGGGCTCCAGGAAACTCCACGGTGCCTCGTAGTCGCTGGTGGCCGGATCCGTGAGAATCCGGGGTTCGGTGCCGGGTTCCGCATCGGCGGCCAGGGCGGCGACGACGGTCGCGCGCCCGACGAAATCGAGCCCGCTCTCCCCGAGGTGCTCCGCCAGCAGGAACAGGGTCCTGCCGTCACGGCTGAACCGGGGCCGTGACCATGCCCGCGTGGAATCGGGACCTCCGGCCACGAGAACCGGTTCCCCGCCGGTGACGGGCACCCCGTGGATCATCGAGCGCAGATCCGAGTCCTCCTCCGTGTGCAGCGCCGCGGTGAAGCAGATCCGTTTCCCGTCGGGGGTGAACTCCGGCTGGTGGCAGTCGGCCTCCAGCGGGGTCAGCAGCCGCGCCGGAGGGATTCCGTGCCGCCCCCCGAGAGCGGTGTTGTCCCTGGGTTCCTCCTCGGTTCCCGTCCCCGCACGCCCCCGGGGTTCCAGCCAGGGTTCCTCGTCGAGGGAGGGAACCTCCAGGAGGTAGATCCCACGGGGACGGTCCCGGATGTATCCGATCCCGTTCGCCTGGTACTTGTTTCCCACGATCAACCTGGGATCCTCACGTTCGGCGGGGACACCTTCGAGGGTTCCGTAACGCCCCTCCTCGGGCATCCTGGCCACGAACGCCAGCCTCCTGGAATCCCGGGACCACACGAACTCGTCCACCCCCAGCGGGGCGTCGGTGATTATCCTGGGTTCCCCGCCCTCGGCCGCGACGACGGCGAGCTGCGGCTTGGCATCGATACCGCCCCGCAGGAAAGCCACCGTCTGCCCGTCGGGGCTCAGCTGCGGCGCCAGGTCCGATGTGCCCCGGGTCAGGGGTCTGGGACGTCCCCTGCCGGCCGTGGCCACACTCCAGATTCTCCCGACGTGGTCGTCAACCTCGAAGGAAGGCCGACTCGCCGCGAAAACCGCCTGCTCACCATCGGGGCTGAGGGTTGGGGACGACAGGGTGACCAGCAGGTCGAGGTGGCGCGGTTTCACACCCCATACCGTAAGGCTTCATCACTTCCGGGCGCCACGCGGGCCCAGTGGACGGATGGGCCACGGCAGTTTCCGGATCGGAACGGACATGGGGCGCGCCATTGCCGCCCCGGCGGCGACACCGGCGGCCAGGATGATGCCGACGGCGGCCGCGGTCATCAGGTCCTGCTGGCCGTCCACGAAGGACATCTCCCCAGTACCTAGGGCCAACTTCAAAACCCCGGACCAGGTCACCAGGCCGGGCAGGATCGGCACCACGGCCGATGCCGAGATGGAGTCCAGCTGCACCCGCAACAGGCGTGCCGCAGCTGCGGATGCCACCCCGACCAGCAGGGCGGCCGCCCCGGTGGCCGCGACCACGGGCCAGCGCTGCGCCAACAACCACAGGAAGAACCACCAGCTGGCCGCGCCGATCAGCCCCGCGCTGACGATAGCCCGCCGCGACGCGCGGGTGCAGAACGCCCACGCCGCGGCCACGATCCCGGACCAGAACACCGAGACGGGCCCCAAGAGGCCATCGATGCTGAACTGCGCGTTGATCCACACCGGAATGCCAAGCCAGCTGGCACCCGCCACCACGACGCTGGCGCCGATCACCAGCCCGATGGTGACGATCAGCCCGTGGATGGCGTGGGCGGTGCCGGTCACGTAGAGACCGGCGATGGCGTCCTCCGAGGCCCCGAGAATGGCCAGGCCCGCGAGCATGGAGATGATGGCGCCGATGACTATCAGCCCCGGTTCGATCCCGGCCAGTCCCGGAACGCCCCATCCCTTGGCCAGGGCCACGCCGACCGCAGTAGCCGCGGCCATCGCCCCGCCGACACACTGCTGGAAGAACACCGACACCCGCCGTTTCGACAGCCACACCTGGGTCCGGTGGATGCTCCAGGCGACGATCAACGCCAGCAGACCGACGATCCACCGGGCCCCGAACATGAGCGCCGCCGCGCTGGAAACCGCCCCGAACCCCAAGGAGACGTCGAGCCCTCCCCAGCGTCCGCGACGCCCGAGGATGACCTCGATCCGGGCCCGGGAGTCCGGGATGCTGTTGTTGCGGGCCTCGGAGGCCACCTGCTGAAGCATCGTTATGAGTTCGAAGTCCTGATGGCCGACGGGAACCACCCGCATGGCGGTCAGGGGTTCACCGTCGGTCTCTCCCCTGACCGAGACGATGATCATGTTCCCGGTGACGTCGGTGTGGTATTCCGCCATTCCGAGGTCCCGCATGGCGTGCCGGGAAGCCCGGATGGCTGACGACACGGAGGCGCCGTGAGCCAGCATCCCGCAACCGATCTCCAGCCCCAGGTCCAGCACCTCCCGGGGATCGGCGGTCATGCCCGCTCGCCGGGAAGCTCGAACAGCGCGAGCTGCTCGGGTGCATCCTCATGCGGAGGTTCCGGTCGTACCGGTTTCTCCCCCGCTCCCGGGAACCCGGGTCCCCGGGCCACGGGGGCACCGTCCCGATGGGCGGTGGCGGCGGCGCGTGCCCGTTCGTCGGCGGCCTCGTTCAGGGGATGACCCGTGTGCCCCTTGACCCATTCGAAACGCACCCGCCTGCCCTGCAGGGCACGGTCCAGTTGTTTCATCAGGTCGGCGTTCAGGACGGGTTTGCCGTCACCCTTCTTCCAGCCGCGGCGTTTCCAACCGGGCAGCCACACGGTCAGGGAATTGATGACGTACTGCGAATCGCACAGGATCAGCAGTTCCTCGTCCGTGCCCGCCGTGGAGTTCAACAGGTCCAGGACCGCCATCAGCTCCCCCATGTTGTTGGTTCCGTGAGGCCATCCCCCGGCGGCCCACCGGTCGTCGTCGATGTACCAGGCCCAACCGGCAGGGCCGGGATTGGTCAGCGAGGACCCGTCCGCGGCTGCTGTGATCACGCCCGCGCCTCGCGACGGGCGGCGTGGAAGGCGGGACGGATCAGCCCCTCGACGAGGGCTTCTCGTTCGTCGTGGTGCAGGAAGGCGGCACGCATGGCCGCCACGGTCACGGCCTCCACCTCGGACAGCCCCCACCCGAAGGTCTCGGAGAGTTTCGCGAACTCCTCGGACAGGGAGGTTCCGCCCATGAGGCGGTTGTCGCAGTGGATGGTGACGTTGAAGCCGAGTTCGGCGAGCCGTCCGACGGGATGCCGGTCGAGGGACTTGGCCACGCCGGTTTGCAGGTTCGAGGTCGGGCACACCTCGAGCGGGATGCGCTGGTCCCGGACAAAGGCCGCGAACCGCCCGAGCCGGGGTCGGTCTCCCCAGAAATCCTCGATGTCCTCGCAGATGCGCACGCCGTGACCGATGCGCTGGGCTCCACAGAGCTGGACGGCCTCCCACATCGACTCGGGACCGTCGGCCTCTCCAGCGTGAATCGTGAAGTGCGCGTTGTTGCGTCGCAGCAGGTCGAAAGAGTCCTGGAAGCGGGTGGGGCGGAACCCCATCTCGGCACCTGCGATGTCGTATCCGACGACGGAGTCGTCGCGATAGGCCAGGGCCAGTTCGGCGATCCCGGTGGTGGGTTCGTCGACGTGACGCATTGCCGTGACGATCTGGGTGGCGACAATGGCCCGTCCCGCGGCCTCGGCCTGCGCCATCCCCTCGGCAAGGCCGTCACGGACCGCCTCCACCGCGGCCTCCTGCGTCAAACCCTTCTCCAGGTGCTGTTCGGGGGCCCAGCGGGCCTCGGCGTAGACAACACCATCGGCGGCCTGGTCCAGCACGAACTCGCGCGCCACCCGCACCAGCTGGTCGCGGGTCTGCATGGCTGCGGTGGTGTGGGCGAAACCTTCCAGGTAGCGCCCCAGGGAACCGGAATCGGCGGACTCGAAGAACCACCGGCCCAGCTTCTCCGGGTCGGTGGTGGGCAGTTCGTGCCCGTTCTCGGCGCATTGCTCGATCACGGTCGCGGGCCGCAGACCGCCGTCGAGATGATCGTGAAGGGCAACCTTGGGCAGGGTGCGTAGTTCTTCCGGGCTCAGCATGGGGACATCCTAGGGTCGTGGTTCGGGATCAACGGGCATGGTCCAGATCGGCGGGTCCGAAGGCCTGCGGCAGCACCGCCGACATCGGCAGCACCCCGGTCGGGGTGTCCAGCAGGAGTTCGTTGCCGCCGAACTCGAACAGCAGCTGCCGGCAACGCCCACAGGGCATGATCCTCTCCCCCAGCTTGTTGCAGCAGGTGAACGCCACCAGCTGACCGCCACCGGTGGCGGCCAGCTGCGAGACCAGCCCACACTCGGCGCAGAGCCCCACCCCGTAGGAGGCGTTCTCCACATTGCAGCCGACCACGATGCGTCCGTCGTCAACCAGCGCGGCCGCCCCCACCTGGTAGTCGGAATACGGCGCATAAGCCCTTCCCGTGACATCCCGTGCCGCGTTCCGCAGCCGTTCCCAGTCGATGCCGGTCATGTCAGTGGGTCTTCACGAAGTGGGCGCCGTCGGCGGCGGGCGGGCGGACACGACCGACCAGCCCCGCGACCGCGATGATGGTGGCGATGTAGGGCAGCATCTCGATGAACTCGCTGGGGATCGGGAGGTTCATCAGTTTGATGGACTGGGCCAGGGCCCGGGCGAACCCGAAGAACAGGGCTGTGCCCGCGCCCAGGACGGGATGCCAGCGGCCCATGATCACCGCTGCCAGGGCGATGAAGCCGTTGCCCGCCGTGATGTTGTTGTCCTGGAAGGCGCCGACGAAACCGACCGTGAAATAGGCCCCACCCAGACCCGCGAAGATCCCGCCCAGCAGCACGGACTGGGTCTTGGTGGAGATCACCTTGATCCCGACGGTGTCCGCGGCCCGCGGGTGTTCACCGACGGCCCGGACCCTGAGCCCCCACTTGGTGCGGTAGAGCAGGAACCACACGAGCGGAACCGCCAGCAGGGCCATGAAGGTCAGGGGGCGTTGGGTGAACAGGATCGGACCGATGAACGGGATGTTGCTCAGCGCGGGGATGGCGAACACCGGCATGGGGCTGACCGCGCCGAAGGTCTTGAGGTCACGAGCGACGAGCTGTTGGAAGATGAACCCCGTCAACCCCGTGGCCAGCAGGTTCACGACCACCCCGACGATGACGTGGTCCACCAGGTATTTCAGGGTGAACAGGGCCAGCACGGCCCCCATGAGGAGACCGGCGATGGCGGCCGCCACCAGGGCGGCCAGGAAGGACTGGGTCACGGAGAACATCACGGAGGCCGCGAAGGCCGCCGCCAGGAACTGCCCCTCGATCGCGATGTTCACCACGCCGGCGCGCTCCGAAAGGACACCGGCCAGCACCCCGAACAGCAGCGGGGTCGAATACGCGAGCGTGAGGTTCAGCTGGCTCGTCAGCGTGAACGGGACGGTGGAGGACGATGCGGCCCAGACCATGAAACCCGCGAGGACGCTGAGCCCGGCAACCATTCCCACCGCGATGCGCCAGTTCTTCGGGAACCTGCCGCTCAGGAAACCGGCCCCCGCGGCCAGGGTGAGCAGGGCGAAGAGCAGCAGCACCGGCGGTCCCGGCACCTCGATGGTCGGCAGCTGCACCTCCGCGAAGGCGTCCGACAGGGCGATTTTCCCGGTCGGGTTGGCGGTGAACGCCATCACCAGCAGCAGCACCCCGAGCAGGGCCAGGAGAATCCCCGCCGCTATGCGTGTGGAACGCCCCTCCGGTGATTCGACGACTTCCCTTGCCGGGGCGTCGGCACCCGGAACGATGGTTTCGGTGCTCATGCCTTGGCCTCCTTGCGAGCGGTCCGGGCGGTCCTGCGCCTGCGTTCCTTGAGGAAGGGCAGCAGCCAGATCACGAAGGCGGGCGCCGCTACGAGCAGGACGATCAGGGCCTGGATGAGGTCCACCAGCTGCTTGGGGGTGTTTGCAATCACGACCATGGATGCGCGGCTGGCTTTCAACGCGCCGAACAGCAACCCCGCAAGCACCACACCGATGGGCCGGGAACGCCCGAGCAGGGCCACCGTGATGGCGTCGAACCCGAGGGTCCCGATGATGCTGACCGTCAGCTGTGGTGGATAGCTCGTCAGCATCACGGGGGCGGTGACGATGATCAGGCCCCCGAGACCCGCCAGGCCACCTGCCAGACCCATCGTCACGAAGGTGACCCGTCCCACGGAGGTGCCCGCGGTCGCCGCGGCGTCCGGGTTCAACCCGACCGCCTGCAACCGGAGACCGAGCTTGGTGCGTTCCAGGAGCCACCAGCAGCCCAGGGCCGCCAGCAGGGCCAGGGCGAATCCCAGGTGCAGGCGGGCCCCTGCTATCCGGGGCAGGGTGGCGCTCCACTCCAGAACGGGGGCGATCGGGTTGGCAGCCCCCGGCTGCCGCATGAACGGTTGCTTCAGCAGGTAGGAGAGGATGTTCGCGGCGACGTAGTTCATCATGATCGTGAGGATCACCTCGTGGGCCCCGGTGCGGGCCTTGAGGAGACCGACCAAACCACCCCAGAGGGCCCCCATGAGAACACCCACGAGGAGCACCAACGGAAGATGCAGGAAGACGGGGAGCCCCTTGACGCTGAAACCGAGGTAGGCCCCGACCAGCGCACCCATCACTGCCTGCCCCTGGGCGCCGATGTTGAACAGTCCTGCCCGGAAGGCCAGCGCCACCCCGAGACCGGCCGCTATCAGGGGGGCCGCCTCCGCGGTGGTTTCGGTGAAGGCGGTCCACGACCCGAGGGAACCCACGTACATGGCCTTGAAGGTGAGCACGATCTTGCCGAAGGTGGCCTCCAGGGCGTCGCTGGGCCGGGCCACGAAGTAGGCGTACTTCGCCATGATCTCGGCGTCGGTGACCACCATGATGATCATCGCGACGGCGAAGGCCAGGACCAGGGATGCGGTGCTCACCAATGCGGTGTTGACCCAGGCCGGGCGGCCGCGGGGAACTCTGGTGTTCATGCCTCGTCCTTTTGTTGCGTGATGGCGACGGCGCTCTCGTGGTCGATCCCCGCCATCATGAGCCCCAGCACGTCGCGGGGGGTGTCCGGCGGGACGATACCGACGATGCGTCCCCGGTACATGACCGCGATGCGATCGGCCAGCGACTCCACCTCGTCGAGTTCCGTCGAGATGATGAGCACCGCGGTTCCAACGTCTCGTTCCGCGACGATCCGGTTGTGCAGGAACTCGACCGCGCCCACGTCAACCCCCCTGGTCGGTTGGTTGGCCAACAGCAGCGACAGCGGGCGCGACAGTTCCCGGGCCAGCACCACCTTCTGCTGGTTGCCGCCCGACAGCGACCGGACCGGTTGTACACAGGAATCGGTGCGGATGTCGAACTCCTCAACCAGCCTCGTGGCGTGCTGGTTGATCTGCTTCAGCTTGAGCCTCCCAACCGTGCTGAACCGGTCGAGGTTGTCCAGCACCAGGTTCTGGGCGATCGTGAACTCCCCGATCAGGCCATCCCTGTTCCGGTCCTCCGGCACGTAGCCGAGGCCCGCCCTCAGGGTTTTGGCGGGGCTGCGCCGTGTGACATCGGCGCCATCAAGGGTGATCGTGCCGCCGACCGGGGTCATCGTGCCGAGCAGCGACTCGGCCAGTTCGCTCTGCCCGTTGCCCTGAACCCCCGCTATGACGATGATCTCACCGCCGCGCACCGTCAGGTCGAGATGATCCACGGCCACCGCACCGGATGCGTTGGCCACCGTCAGGTCGGAGATCACCAGGCGGTCGTCCCCGATTGAGGGTTCCTGTTTGGTAACCCTCAACTCGACGGAACGCCCGACCATCATGGCGGCCAGTTCGGCCTCGGTGCTGGTCGGTTCGGCACGCCCGACGACCTCGCCGCGCCGGATGACGGTGATGTCGTCGGCGACCTCCAGCACCTCGCGGAGCTTGTGGGTGATGAAGACGATCGCGCGTCCCTCGTCGCGCAGCGCGCGCATCACCCCCATCAGCTCGCTGATCTCCTGCGGGGTCAGCACCGCCGTCGGCTCGTCGAAGATCAGGTAGCGGGCATCCAACGCCAAGGACTTCAGGATCTCGACCCGCTGCTGGATTCCAACGGGAAGGTCCTCCACGAGCGCATCCGGATCAACCTCCAGGCGGTATCGTTCCGAGAGTTCCCGCACCCGCCGCCTGGCCTGGTCGATGTCGAGGAGCCCCGCGGAACCGGGTTCGTGCCCCAGCACCATGTTCTCCGCGACCGTGAACGGGGGGATCAACATGAAATGCTGATGCACCATGCCGATGCCGGCGGCCATGGCCTGCCGGGGATCCCCCAGCCTCAGTTTCTCCTCCCCCATCCTGATCTCACCCTCGTCGGGGGTCAGCAACCCGAACAGGATGTTCATCAGGGTCGATTTTCCCGCCCCGTTCTCCCCCAGCAGGCAGTGAATGCGGCCCGGAACGACATCGATGCTGATGTTGTTGTTGGCCGTGAGGGAACCGAAACGTTTCGTGATGCCTTCCAGCGACAACACGGGAGCGGCCGGGGACGACGAAGTCACTGTTCCTCCTTCATCAGGCGGACTCACTCTACATTCGCTCATCGGGAAAGGGACACCCGCGGGGTGCCCCTTTCCCGTCTTTCACGCGCTACCTGACCGTGGTCTCGACGGTGATCTTCCCGGAGATGATGTCGGCGCGGATCTGCTCCAGTTCCGACTTGGTCTCGGCCGAAACCTTGGAGTCGAAGTCGTGGAACTCGGAAAGATCGACGCCCTTGTTCTTGAGGGTTCCGACGTATGGATCGGAGGAGAAGGAACCCTCCTTGGCCGCCTTGATGGCGTCGAGGACCGCCACGTCCATGCTCTTCTCGATCGAAGTGATGATCACATCCTTGTACTCGGGCGCGGAGGTGTAGCCATCGGTGTCGACCCAGATGGCGTTCACCTTGCCATTGGTTTCCTTCACCGCGTCCAGCGCACCCAGCCCGGAGGGGCCGGCCACCGGCAGGATGATGTCGGCGCCCTGGGCGATCAGCGTGTTCGCGGTGTTCTTGCCGCCGGCGTTGTCGTCGAACGGGTTGGCACCGCCGATGAACTGGCCGTCCTTGGCGGCGCGATCCCAGCCGAGAACCTGAACGGTCTTGCCCTTGGCCTTGTTGTAGTACTCAACACCCTGGGCGAAGCCATCCATGAAGATCGACACGGTCGGGTACTTGGCCCCACCGAAGGTGCCGACCTTTCCGGTCTGGGTCAGCGAGGCGGCGACATAACCCGCCATGAAAGCGGGCTGGGCGGTGTCGAAGATCAACCCCTTCGCGTTGTCCACGCCCTCGAAGGAATCATTGTCGACGATCGCGAACTTGATGTTCGGATTCTGCTTCGCGGCGGCCTCCGTGGCATTCGCGAGGGCGAATCCCACCGTCACGATGACACCGCACTTGGCATCGATCATGGACTGGACGTTGCGCGCGTATTCGGATTCCTCCTTGGATTCGATCTGCGCGGTTTCGATACCGAGTTGTTCCTTGGCCTGCAGCAGACCCTTGTAGGAGGTCTCGTTGAAGGACTTGTCGTCGAAACCACCGAAGTCGGAAACCATGCAGGCCTTGAAGTCCCCCGAGGCAGCAGTTGCGCCGCCGGTGGCGCTGCTGGCCGGGGCGGAACCGGCCGGGGAGGAGGAGGTCGTCGTCGGCGCCTCGGCGCATGCGGACAGCAGCAGGGAGCTGACGGCGGCGAGGGACGCGAGTTTGAGCAGAGACCTGGTCATTTCGGGCTCCAAACTTCGTGAGGTTTCCTGGCTGTCTCGACCATATCGCGCCCCTCTTCGGGGGATATGACCGCCCACCGAATCGTTATCAGCTCGCAACCTGTTTCACCAGGGCCAGCGCGGAGCGGACCATCTGTTTGGTGGAATCCTGCCAGTTCGGCTCCTGACTACGGTACGGGCCGGTGGCGAGGGAAATGACCACGGCCGCCGCCCGCAACCTCAGTTCCACCGGGTCCACACGCCTGTCGAAGACCGGCACCCAACGGGCCAGCAGGTCCCGCACCTTGGCCTCCTGAACCGGGTTCATGCGCTGGATGGTGGACAGGTGAGCGATCAGACAGGCCAGGTCGTCCGCACGCCTACCGGGACCTATGGTGTCCACGTCGAGGATCCCAACCACACGCCCCGCGGCCACATGCACCTGACCCTCGTGGAAGTCGCCGTGGGTGGGTTCGTTGCCGAGCGGAATCGCCGCCAGCCCGGCCCGGATCCGCCGCACCGCCCATTCGAGATCTCCGCGCACCTCGGGCAGGGCCGAGGAGACGATCTCCGCGTAGTGCTGGACCGCGTCGCTCCACGGCGGGCGTCGTTCCAGCTGCGCGACGCTCGCCGGCATGGAGTCGAGCACCTCGATCAGCTGCTCGGGGGTGCACGGATCACCGGGCTCGAAGATCGCACGCGCCAAGGGTTTGCCCTGGAGCGCATCCAGGATCATCAGCTGGTCGTCGGTGGTGTGCGCGACATGGGGTGCGGGCACCCCCGCGGCGGTCAGCATACGGTGCCTGTAAAGCACGTCATCGAAGAGCTTGGCGCGAATCGCCTTGATGTAGAAGGTGTTTCCGCCCGTGGTGAACCGCACGACGGCTCGTCGTCTGGGCCGGTAACCGATGATCTTCAACTCGAGATCATCCCCCGTGACGGGGTAGGGCAGCAGCCGGGCGTCGTTGACCAGCTCAGCCAGCAGCTCGGGGTAGGCGGCCCGTTTCAGGCCGGGAAGGTCGGGATCGGCCGGGTAGATCCAGACCGCCACCTCGCGGTTGCCGTCGCCGAAAACCTCGGCCCCGCGATCGGTATCGGACAGTTCCCCGCTCCGGGCCGAGACCCCCAGCAGTTCCGTACGCTCCCCGTACGGCCAGGACACCTTCGCCAGATAGGTGGCGGTGGTGGACTGGTTGGGGTTGGCGTCCACATGTTCCAGCGCCCAGCTGAGCAGTTCTCCCCCGGCGTGGCGAACTGCTGCACTGAGCACGGGACCGGCCCCGGGCCCCGTCAACAACCTCGATCCATCATCCATCGCCAACTCCTGAAACCGGACGCGCAGAAATCCAGGAAGCGCGCCGCCCATCCATCTCCTCAACCCTGAACACCCAGGCCGGTGCCGCCGTGTCCTCCTCCGCTGGTTCGCATGGGCAAAGCTCCACGCTCACCTCGTCACCGACAGCGGGCAGGCGCCCGAGCCGGGCCATGACGTATCCCGCGACGGTGTCGTAGGGCCCTTCCGGAATGACGTGCCCGGAAAGCCCCGCGAACTCCTCGATGGTGGTCAGCCCGTCCAACCGCGCCAGAGGATCCATCCTCGCGGGCGATGTGCCGTCCACCACGTCGTACTCGTCCGTGATGTCTCCGATCAGTTCCTCCACCAGATCCTCCAGTGTGACGATCCCCGAGGTGCCGCCGTACTCGTCACGGACGATGGCCATGTGGGCCTTCGCAGCGCGCATCGCGGACAGGGCACGCAGCAGCTTCACCGTTTCCGGGAGGCTCAGCACGGGCCGCACGATGCTGGACAGCTGACCGCCGCGTTCCCCTGCGTCGAGATCCATCAGGTCCCGGACATGGCAGAAACCGATCACCCTGTCCACGGAACCATCCGTGACCGGGTAGCGGGAATGGGGTGCCCCACGCACCTCCTTGTAGGCCAGCTGAATGGGCATGTCGGAAGGAAGGAAATCCACCTCGGTGCGGGGCACCATCACCTCGCGGAGGCTGAGCTGGCCCGCGGCGAAGACCTCGTCGACGATGTTGCGTTCCTCCTGACCCAGGGTCGTCGACCCCGAGACCATCTCCCGCAGTTCCTCGTCACTCACGGCGTCCTTGGACAGCTTCGGGTCGCCACCGAAGACCCGCACCACCGCGTCGGTGGAGACCCCCAGGAACCAGATGACGGGCCGGGCCAGGGCCGCGATACCGGCCACCAACGGGGCCAGCGCCAGCGCGAACCCCTCGGCCCGTTGCATGGCGAGGCGTTTCGCGCTCAACTCCCCGATCACTATGGAGAAATAGGAGATCACGATCGTGATGACCACCAAGGCGAGCGGATCGGCCACCGAAGCGGGCATCCCCCAGCCCACGAAGACGGGGGCGAGCCCCGACGCCAGGGTCACCCCACCGAACGCCGCGGAGAGGAACCCGGAAAGCGTCACGCCGATCTGCACTGCGGACAGGAAACGGTTGGGATCGCTCGTCAGCCGTTCGATGGCCCGTCCTCGTTTGCCCTTGGCCGCGAGCTGCCTGATCTGCGACTCGCGCAGCGTCACCAAGGCCATCTCGGCGGCCGCGAAGGTGCCGCCGATCAGGATGAACAGCGCGATCAGCGCAACGTCAGAGACCGCCGACATCAGCGGAAGATCACCGTCCTGTTCCCGTCCATCAGCACCCGGTGCTCGGCGAACAGGCGCACCGCCTCCGCCAAGGTCTCCGATTCCTGGCCCCTCCCCTTGCTGACCAGTTTGCTGACCCCCATGGTGTGGTCCACCCTGACCACGTTCTGTTCGATGATCGGTCCCTCGTCGAGGTCGCTGGTGACGAAATGGGCGGTGGCGCCGATCAGTTTCACCCCACGGACGTGGGCCTGCCGGTAGGGGTTGGCCCCCTTGAAACCCGGAAGGAAGGAGTGGTGGATGTTGATTGCGCGCCCGGCCAGGTGATCACACAACTCGGGGCTGAGGATCTGCATGTAACGGGCCAGGACCACCAGGTCCACCTTCCGCTCCTCGATCACGCGCCGGAGCTCGGCCTCGAAGTCGGGTTTGGTCTCGGGCACGACCGCCCGGTGCGTGAACGGAACCCCGTAGAAATCGGCCAGCGACCCCAGGACGTCGTGATTTGCCATGACGCCGACGACATCGATGGGCAGGGTTCCCGCGCGCCAACGGAACAGGAGTTCGTTGAGGCAGTGTCCCTCCTTGGAGGCCAGCAGCAGGGTGCGGGTCGGGCGTTGTGTCCCGTAGATGTTGAACTCCGCGTCGAAACCCTCCGCCACGGGACGCAGGGCGCACATCAATTCGTCACGCGTGGGCCCGACCAGGGCGATGCGGGTGAAGAATCGTCCCGTGTCGGCGGAGGCGAATTGCTGGCATTCGGTGATGTTGCCACCCAGGGAAACGACGACTCCGGTGAGGGCGTGCACGATGCCAGGACCGTCCGGGCATCGCAACGTCATGACGAGGTCCTGCATGAGCCCCAGCGTAGGCCATGCGCGACGCGCATTCCGCTCTCAACCGTTGAGGAAGCACTGACTTGGCGACGAGAACACCGGGCCTGGCACGCCCTCGGGCCATGGAACCCTGCGCGACTCCGGAACGGCCCCGCCGCTGTGATCCATCCGCGAGGTCCCCTCCAGGCACCTCGACCACCCGGACGCGGATCCTGACGGGGAACGTCTTCACCCGGAATCGCGCTGCTCACCACCACCGGGACCGGTCTGCCCGGCGCCCGCACACGAAACAGCACCCCGGCCGGGAAAACCCCGGAGGCGCGAAGTCCCGGCCAATTGCTCAGTAGGATCCCGACCAATTGCTCAATAGAACCTCGGCCAATGGTTCAATAGGGTCATGGAATACGTGCGCCGGGTCGTGGACGACGACCTTGATGAGCTGCTGCCACACCTGCCGGCCGTGGTCCTCGAGGGGGCCAAGGGAGTGGGGAAGACATCGACGGCGCAGCAACGTGCGGCCACTGTGTTGCGCCTCCTGGACCCGGGACAGCGCCAGACCATCGCCGCCGATCCCACGGTCATCCGTCACCTGCCAAAACCGCTGCTGCTCGACGAATGGCAGCTGGAACCCGCCCTCTGGAATCATGTCCGCGAGGCCGTGGACGAGGATCCTTCGGGAAATCAGTTCCTCCTGACGGGCTCCGCCGGACCCACCAGGGGCATCCGCATGCACTCCGGAGCAGGGCGGGTGGTCCGCATGGTGCTGCGCCCCATGATCCTGAGTGAGCGGCACCGGATTTCACCGACCGTATCTCTCAAGGACCTGTTGAGGGGAGATGCGGTGATTGAGGGGCGAACCAGCCTGAGCCTGAGCGATTACGTCGATGAGATTCTCTGCTCCGGTTTCCCCGCATTTCAGGGATTGCCGGAACGGGCCGTTCGGATACAACTGGAGAGCTACCTGGCCCGTGCCGTGGATCACGACCTGCCGGAAGGCGGATTCCTGGTCCGGCGACCTGCCGCCCTGCGTGCCTGGCTCACCGCTTACGCCGCAGCGACGTCAACCACCACCAGCTATTCACGAATTCTCGATGCAGCGACCCCCGGGGAGGACGAAAAGCCTTCTCGCAACACTGTCACCAGTTATCGCGAGGCCTTGGAACGTCTGTTCCTGCTGGATCCGGTCCCGGCCTGGGTGCCGAGCCTTTCTCCCTTGAAACGACTGGTGGCAGCTCCAAAACATCATCTGGTCGACCCCGCTTTGGCCGCGCATCTGATCGGCGCCACCAAGGATTCCCTGTTGTACGGACCGGAAAGCACCTTTCTGGGGGCGCTGTTCGAATCACTTGCGACGCTCTGCGTCCGCGTGATGGCACAGAGCGCAGAAGCCACCACAGGTCATCTGCGCACGAAAGGCGGTGAACACGAGATCGACCTGATGGTCGAGGGACGTGACCGTCGCGTCGTGGGGGTAGAGGTGAAACTCGCTTCCATCATCACCGACAGGGATGTCCGCCACCTCCACTGGCTGAAACAGGAACTCGGGGAACGCGTGACCGACCTCGTCGTCCTGACCACGGGACCCCACGCCTTCCGCCGGGCCGACGGCATTGCGGTGGTTCCGCTGGGGCTCCTGGCTCCCTGAGGGAGCCGTTTCGGTGCCATCCATGCCCCGGCGGTGGCGCAGTTCTCGCCGGTTATTGGCTGACGAACGAAGCCGCGGCTTCAAGTGGTGTGAATGACCAGTCCCGGTTTCGCGGCGTTCCCTGCCGGGGCCGGCTAACCCAGAACCGCAAAGCCGGTCTGGTTGCACAGCACCAGATGTCCCGACAGCGCCATCACTTCCTCGTAACCGGGGTACCACCCCTGCCACAGATGCTGCCCCGTCCCGGGTTTGATGGCCGCCGCGTACAGACCTGATTCCCCAGTGCCCCGGTCGGCGACCACGAGCCTTCCATCAGCGGTGAGCATGATGACTGCCTTTGGAGAGGCCTCGCCATGATCAACGAATTCGGGGCGTCCGGCCGTCACATCCAACACGGCGGTTTGCAGCTTCTCATTGGTCCTGACCACGATGACCTTTCCGTCGATCTCCGCCAGCTCGCTCCCCTCACCCCAGATTTCCTGCCACTGATGCTCGCCGCTGCCCAGGTCAACCCGCCGCACCAGGCCCTTTCCTCCCAAGATCACGGAACCGGCGATGTGATGGGCCCAATCGACTTTTCCCCACTCGCGGGACCAGAGTTTCTTTCCAGCACCGTCCAGCAGAGTGTAGGAACCTCCCTCATCGATGACGAGCTTCTTCTCACCGATCCGCAGGAACCTCGAACCGGCGGGAAGCCAGTCAGCCGAGCTGCCGTCCGAGAGCGAAACCGAGACCGCACACAGGCCCTCCTGCCCGAGCCTGTTGAACTCACAGAACTCGGCTCGCCCTTCCCGCTCCAGCACCCGCGAGTTCATCGCCAGTTGCCCGGCGTTCAAGGTTCCGGTCCACTGCGGGGAGGTCGCCGCCAGCGATTCGAAACGGGACAGTCCATAGCCACCGCTGATGTGGCTCCCGGCCACGTAGAGGGCGCCGGATTCGGCCTCCAGAACGGCTCCGTGGCGTTCCAGATCGGCACGTCCCAGCAAAGCACCGTCCTTGACGTCCCGGATCTGTTGCTCGGCCCTACTCCTCGTCAGAGGAACGGTCACGGGAAAGTGTCCGGCCGGGACGGTGTCCTCGTAGTACTCCTTCTGCAGGATGAAGCCGGAGCCGTCCGATCCCTCCACCGGGATCCGCCACTTCCCGCTGCCGTCCTCCCAGGCGTGCAGGGACAATCCGGCTTCAACACCACCGGCATTGCTGATGAGGAGCCCCTCCGGTACACCCGCAAGGGTGGTTGAGTGGTCATCGAGATTCCCGGGCCCCTGCCAGAGGATCTTCGCCTCGGTGAGATACGCCGAGGCGGGCACTTTCGCTCTCACCCCCGTCGTCTCCGATGGCACCGGGCTGGGTTCGGGCGCGGACTGGCTCGAGGAGGCACCGTTCTCACCACCCGGCGGCCAGCATCCCGCAAGCATCGCCATCGACAGCGCGCAAACAACTCCCAGCATGCGGTAATTCACGGAGCTTCTCATCCGGCTCTCCCTTGATCCGATCTGCTCTCTCCCTATCACAGAAAGGGCATCACCGAGCCCGGAAAACCAAAACCAGTCCCCTTTACGAACTAACCCGGTTTCGGGTGATCCCGGTTCCGGGGACCTGCGACAGGCGCCTCCGGTCACAGGTCCCCGGAGGCTCACGGCACGGTTTCCAAACGGTCCGTCCGCTGACACGAGCGGGGCGGCTCAACCGGCCTGCTACAGGGAGTCTGCTACTTCCCGGTTCCTGGAAGGGCGAAGGCGTGGACATCCATCACCCTTCCGCGGTCACGGCCCTCTTCGCCCCGGTGCCGGAGATGCCCGCCCTCACCTCGCCGCATCCAGCAGCGCCGGCACGTCCAGGTTCTCCTCGCAGGCATCCGCGAGTCTTTCGATCATGGCCTCCCGTTGCTCGGCGTAGCCGGGGGCCCCCTCGCTGGGCCGCCAGTCGCTGCCGGTCAGCCGCGCGATCTCCTCGAGAAAGACCCGGCGGAAACCGTCTGATTCGAAAGCCCCGTGCCACATGGTCCCGAAGTTCGCGCCAACCTGCTGGCCCTCGCAGAACTCCTCCCCACCGGAGGCATGGACCCGGCCGTGGTGGATGGTGTAGCCCTCCACCGGTTCTCCCCGCCAGGTTCCGGACGGCCTGCCGAGCACCTTCGCATCGCCGAAACGCACCTCGCCGGGAAGCAGCCCCAGGCCGGGCACTTCACCGTCACCGGATTCGAGGTCGTCGAGGATGCGGTCGGTGAGCATCTGGTAGCCGCCGCAGATACCGAGCACGGGCCGCTGCTGCCGGGCCCGGTTCCGGATCGCCTCCGCCAGGCCCTTCTCCCTGAGCCAGGCCAGGTCCGTTACGGTGGACCGCGACCCGGGCAGCACCACGAGATCGGCCCGGGTGACCTGATCGGGTGATGCGGTGACGACCACCTGGACGCCCGGTTCAGCGGCGAGCGCATCCACGTCGGTGGCGTTCGAGGTGCGGGGGAAATGCACGACGGCCACGTGAAGCACCCCGGTGCCCGGACGCAGCGCCCGCGACCCGATGGTCAGGGCGTCCTCCCCGTCCAGCCACACATCCGCCAGCCAGGGAAGCACCCCGTAGTTCCTGAGACCGGTGCGCCGGGTCAGTTCCTCCAGCCCCGGATCGAGCACCGCCTGGTCGCCGCGGAACTTGTTGATCAGGTACCCCGCCAGCCTTCCCCGGTCCTGTTCGGAGACGATGCCGTGGGTGCCGAAGATCGCCGCCAGGGCTCCCCCGCGGTCGATGTCGGCGGCCAGCACCACGGGCAGCCCGAAACGTTCCGCCAGACCGAAGTTGACGTAGTCGCCCCGCCGCAGGTTGATCTCGGCGGGCGACCCGGCTCCTTCGCACAGCACCAGGTCGTGGCCGGCGGCGAGTTCCTCGTAGGCGTCGAAGGCTGCCTCGGCCAGGTGTTTGCGTCCGCTGGCGTACTCCCCCGCCCCGAGCTCCCCCGCGGGGCGGCCACGGAGCACGACGAAGCTGCGCCGGTCGCTGCCCGGTTTCAGCAGCACGGGGTTCAGCAGGCTGCTCGGCTCCACCCCGGCGGCCTGCGCCTGCAGGTACTGGGCCCGTCCGATCTCGGTGCCATCCGAGCAGACCATCGAGTTGTTGGACATGTTCTGCGACTTGAACGGGGCCACCCTGATCCCGCGGCGCCGGAACGCGCGCGCCAGGCCCGTCACGATCAACGACTTGCCCGCATCCGATGCGGTCCCCGCGATCAACAACCCGGTCATTTCCTTCCACCTCCGAACACGATCAACGCCCCGGCCAGCAACCCCGTGGCGGCGGCGGTGACGGCCGTCACCAGTTTCGCGGCACGACGCACCTGCGGTCCCGTGGGGCGGGGGCCGTCGCCGAGGGTGGAGCGGGACTCCACCCGGTCGCCGTAGCGGTTCTCCCCGCCCAGCCGCACCCCGAGGGCACCGGCCCACGCGGATTCGCACCAGCCGCCGTTCGGGCTGGGATGTCTGGCACCGTCGCGTCGCATGATCTGCCAGGCCCGGGGGGCATCTCCCCCGACCAGCGGGGCGCACACGCACGCCAGGGCCCCGGTGAGCCGCGCCGGCACCCAGGCCGCTGCGTCATCGGTGCGTGCCGACGCCGTGCCGAACCGTCCGTAGCGCTGGTTGCGGTGGCCGACCATGGCGTCGAGGGTGTTGAGGGCGCGGTGGGTCAGGATTCCGGGCACCCCCGCGAGAGCCCCCCAGAAGATCGTGCACACCCCGGCGTCGTTGGTGTTCTCCGCCATCGACTCGACGGTGGCGCGTCCCAACCCCTCGGCGTCGAGACAACGCGGGTCGCGGCCGCAGAGGTTCGGCAGCTGTTCCCGGGCCGCGTCGAGGTCGCCGCCCTCGAGGCGGTCGGCCATGATCCTCCCCTCGTCGGCGAGCCGTCTGGCACCGAGCGCCGCCCAGGTCGCGGCGGCGGTGGCCGCGACCCGCACCCAGCCGTGCCGGGCGGAAACCCGTTCCACCAGCATCCCGCCCACCAGCACGGGGGCGACGGTGAGCGCGGTGAAAACCGCCCCCGCGGCCTGGCTGTCGGCGTGGGTGGTTTTCTCCACCCGGGTGGCCCAGGAACCGAACCAGGCCACCGGATGGTGCTTCTGCGGGTCTGCGAACACCTGGTCCGCCACCATCCCGATGACGAGCCCCAGGCCGCGGTGTCTCAGTGTCATGCCACTCCGATCAGCTTCACGGTGAGCGCGATCCCCAGCCAGACGGCCAGCTGGGTCAGTTCGATCAGCGAACCGTAGCAGTCGCCGTTCAGGCGCCCCAGGCGCCGCAGGAGGTGCCGCTGCCAGCAGGCCGCGAACAACCAGGCGGCCACGACCACAGCCACCCAGCAGGCCGCCGCCGGCCAGCCCAGCGACCACCAGGTCGCCGCGCCACCCACCACCAGCACCGCCACCCGGCTGACCCACAGCCCGGCCGCCCCGACCTTGCCCGCCACCAGGGAGGACAACGTGCCCGGGGCCGGTTCCTCACCCCGGCCCGGTAGCGTGGCGGCCAGCGGAACCACCCGTCCCGCGGCCATACCGAGGGCCATCAGCAGCGGCCAGGTGCCGGGAGGTGCGACGCCGAGGGAGGCCACCTCCAGCAGCAGCACCACCAGCAGCGAGGCCACCCCCATCGGGCCGATGTCGGACTGTTTCATGATCGCCCGCGCCTGCTCCGCGGGTTTCCGGGAACCCAGCGCATCCGCGACGTCCGCGGTGCCGTCCAGATGCATGGCACCGGTGATGTAGGCCACCGCCCCGACGGCAAGCGCGGCCCCCAGGAACCACGACCCGGAGGCGGCCGCGGCCCCCCAGCCCAACAGGCCTGCGACAGCTCCGAGCACCGCCCCCAACCAGGGAAAGGCGACAAGCCCGTCGGGAAAGTCGCGATCGGCCCAGTCGTGTTTGCGCACCGGCAGCCATGTGTACATGGCGACTGCGCTGTGGAAGGCGCGCAATGGACGCATCAGGCCCCCTTGACCGGCACTGGAATGCCTGCCACGCACAGCCAGACCCGGTCGACGAGCGCTGCGACCCGCATGTTGAGGCGCCCCAGCTGGTCGGTGAACAACCTGCCGGAGCTGGTGGCCGGAACCACCCCGAGCCCCACCTCGTTGCTGACGAACACCACCGGCCGGCGGGTGGCGCGCAGCGCGGCCAGGAACTCCTCCAGCCGGTTCTCCAGAAGTCCCAGCGCCTCCGGGTCCCGATCCCAGCAGCCGTCGTCGAGCAGCCTCGTCAGCCACACCCCCAGGCAGTCGACCAGCATGGGGGTGGCGTCGTCGCGGCGAAGCTCGGTGGCCAGGTCGATGGTCTCGACCGTCTCCCAGTGGGAGGGGCGGCGGGCCCGGTGGATCCGGAGCCGCTCCACCCATTCGGGATCGTCGGGGCGCACCTCGGAGGTGGCCACGTAGGAAACCCCGGGTTCGTCGGAGAGCAGTGACTCCGCGAAGGTCGATTTCCCGGAACGGGTCCCGCCCAGGATCAGCGCGGAGCCCTTCACGCCTTCGATACTCCCTGTCCGCTGAAGGTGCCCATCTCGTTCATGATGAGAGCGGCGGCCCGGACCAGCGGCAACGCCAGGGCACCGCCGGAACCCTCACCGAGCCGCAGGCCGAGGTCGACCAGCCCGCGCAGCCCGAGGGCCTCGTGGGCCGCGGTGATGGCGGGTTCCACACCGGCGTGCCCGGCGATCAGGTAGCCGACGACATCCGGGCAGTTGGCGCGGGCGACGAGGGCCGCGGAGCAGGAAACCACCCCGTCGAGGACCACGGGGACGCGCCTGGCCGCGGCGGCCAGCATGAACCCGGTCATGGCGGCGTGTTCGAAACCACCGACGGCGGCCAACGCACCGACCGCGTCTCCCGCGGCGACCAACCCCGCGACCCCGCCTACCTCGAGCCCTTTCTCAATCACCGCCACCTTGTGGGCGAGCATCTCGTCATCGGCCCCGGTACCCCTGCCCGTGACCTCTGCCACGGCCTTCCCGGTGAACGCGGCCGTCAGGGCCGCGGCGGGCGTGGTGTTGGCGAGCCCGACCTCACCGGGCACCAACACGTCGGCCCCGGCGTCGATGGCGGCGTTGGCGGCCTCGATGCCGACGCCGATCGCATCCAGGGCCTGTTCCACGGTCATCGCGGGCCCTTGGGTGAAGTCGGCGGTACCGGCCGCAATGCGGCGGTCCACGGTACCCTCCGCGTGCTGCAGCAAACCGACGTCGAACACCTCGGTTCCGGCCCCGAAGGCCCGGGAGATCACACTCACCCCGGCGAACCCGATGGCGATCCCGGTGGCCATCTGGACGCTGACCTCCTGGGGCCAGGGGGTGACCCCCTGCGCGTAGACCCCGTGGTCGGCGGCGAAGACAACCACCTTCGGATGTGAGGGCACCGGAGGGGGGCACTGGGCGGCGATTCCACACAGCCGCACCCCGATGGCCTCGAGTTCCCCGAGGGAACCGGGGGGTTTGGTCAGGTCGTCCTGCCGGGCGCGGCCCTCCTGGAGCCAGGCGTCCTCGACGGGGACGATGCGGGCAGCGAGCTCGGACAGCTCGGCTGGGGTGAGGGCCATGTGGTCACGTCCTTAGCTTGATTGCCGATGTTGCCGGCCGGTCCGGGTCGTCGAGAACCGGCCGGAGCGCACCGCCGAGGCTAGCATCCCCACTCAGAACAGCTTGATGGGACTGATGATGTCGGCCAGGATCAGCACCACGCCACCGATCAGCAGGAATCCACCGACCAGGTAGGCCACCGGCAGCATCTTCGCGGTGTCCACGGGCCCGGGGTCGCTCTTGCCGCGCAGCCGCGCCAGACCCCGCCGCAGGGCCTCGTAGAGCGCCCCTGCGATGTGGCCGCCGTCGAGGGGAAGCAGCGGTACCAGGTTCAGCAACGCCACGAACAGGTTGACGCTGCCGAGCAACGACAACCAGGAGGCCGCGCGGTCCTGGATCGGCACCGAGTCCGCCACCGCGATCTCCCCCGCGACACGGCTGGCACCGACCACGGAGATCGGACTGTTGATGTCGCGCTCGGTACCGGCCACGAGCCCGGCCCCGACGTTCCACACCCGCACCGGGAAGGATGCCAGGGCCACCAGGGACATTCTCGTGATGTTCCACATCTGACCCGCCGTTTCGATCACGCCGCCCCGGACCAGTTCCCGGCCGGGCGAGACACCGAGGAAACCGGCCTCCACCTTGGAGGTCGGGTCGAGTTTGTCGGGCACCGACTGGATGATGGTGTTCACGGTGGGAAGCTCAATGGTCCTCCCACCGCGTTCGACCGTGAGCGTGGCGGCGCCGTCACGGTTCGCGCGGATCAGTTCGGTCAGTTCGTCCCAGCTGCCGACCTTGTGGCCGTTGAAGGCAACCACCTTGTCCCCCACCATGACGCCCGCCTGTTTCGCGGGGGTCTGGGGATCGCCTTCCTGGCAGGTGGCGGGAGTGCGGCCGGCGGGGATGACGCAGTCGTTGACCACCGTGACGTTCAGCGTCGACTGCCAGGTGCCGTGGAAGAGGTTGACTCCCAGGAAGATCAGGAAGGCCAGCAGGAGGTTCATGGCGGGCCCGCCGAGCATGACTATGACCTTCTGCCACACCGGTTTCTGGTGGAACAGCCGCCCATCATCGGCGGGGGTGATCTCCTCGTACTCGTACCTGCGGGCCTGGTCGGCCAGCCGGGTGACCCAGCCCTTGGGCTTGTCGGACTGCTTCTCGGGCGGGTACATCCCGATCAACCGGACGTAGCCGCCGAGCGGGAACAGCTTGAACCCGTACTCGGTCTCACCCCGTTTCCGGGACCAGATGGTTCGGCCGAATCCGACGAAGTACTGGGTCACCTTGACCCCGAAAATCTTGGCCGGCACGAGGTGTCCGATCTCGTGCAGGGCGATGGAGGCCATGATCAGGGCGAAGAACAGCAGCGCCAGGCCGATCAGTACGAGGGTGTTCAAGAAAGTTCCTCCACGAGTTCACGGGCGCGTTCGCGGGTCGCGGTGTCCGCGGCCAGCACCGCTTCCAGGGTCAGTTCGGCATCCGGGACGTGCCCGGATTCGAGGTGTTCCTCCAGGCACCGGGAGATCAGGTCCGTGATCGCCAAGAACCCGATCCTGTGGCCGCAGAAGGCGTCCACCAGCACCTCGTTGGCCGCGTTGTAGACGGCCGGGGCCGTGCCTGCGGCCTTTCCCGCACGACGGGCCAGCTCGACGGCCGGGAAGGCCGCGTCGTCGAGGGGTTCGAAGGTCCAGCTCGCAGGCCTTGTCCAGTCGCAGGGAACCGCGGCCCCCGGAAGCCGGTCGGGCCAGGTCAGGGCCAACCCGATGGGCAGTCGCATGTCCGGTGGCGAGGCCTGCGCCAGGGTGGACCCGTCGGTGAACTCCACCATGGAGTGGACCACCGACTGGGGATGCACCGTCACGACGATGTCGTCGAGGCCGACCCCGTAGAGCAGAGCGGCCTCGATCAGTTCGAGCCCCTTGTTGACCAGGGTGGATGAGTTGATGGTGATGACCCGGCCCATTTTCCAGGTGGGATGGGCCATGGCCTCCTCGGGCGTCACGTCCGCGAGTTCCTCGCGGCCGCGGCCCCGGAACGGCCCCCCGGAGGCGGTCAGGATGAGCCGGGCCACCTCTTGGCGGCGTCCCCCGCGCAGGGCCTGGGCGAAGGCGGAGTGTTCGGAGTCGACGGCCACCAGCTGCCCCGGGGCCGCCAGATCGGTGACCAGCCTCCCGCCGATCACGAGGGATTCCTTGTTCGCCAGGGCCAGGGTTCGGCCTGCTCCCAGTGCCGCGAGGGTGGGTTCCAGACCGGCCGCACCCGTGATGGCGTTCAGCACCACGTCGCAGTCCAGTCCCGCCAGTTCGGTCGCGGCCCCGGGACCTGTCAACAGGCAGGGTGTCTCGACCCCGCGAACGGCGAGCTCGCGTTCCAGGTCAGCTGCTCGCTCCGGCCGGGCCAGGGCAACGTGCGAGGGCCGGAACTGCGCCACCTGCCCGGCCAGCAGGTCGATGTTGCCACCCGAGGCCGCCAACGCCACCACATCGAACCGGTCGGGCCGGGAGCCGATCACGTCCAGTGTCTGGGTGCCTATGGAGCCGGTGGAACCGAGCAGGACAATTCTTCGCACCAGGACAGTGTGTCACGATGCCAAAACGGTGTCCCGGAACGGCTTCGCCGGGCCGCGCACCCCACGGGTGGCGGGCCCGGCGAGGTCGTGTTGTCTCAGACGAGCCCGAACGCCTGCATGGCGTTCGCGACCTTGATGAAACCGGTGATGTTGGCGCCGACGACGTAGTCACCGGGGACGCCGTACTCCTCGGCGGTGGCGGCGCACATGTCGTGGATGTTTCGCATGATGCCGATCAGGCGTTCCTCGGTGTACTCGAAGCTCCACGAGTCGCGCATGGCGTTCTGCTGCATCTCCAGCCCCGAGGTGGCCACACCGCCGGCGTTCGCCGCCTTGCCCGGGGCGAACATCACCCCGGCGTCCTGGAAGGTGCGGATGCCTTCGGGGGTGGTGGGCATGTTGGCGCCCTCGACCACGACCTTGACGCCGTTGCGGATCAGGGTGGCGGAGTGTTCCCCGTTCAGCTCGTTCTGGGTGGCGCACGGCAGGGCGACATCCACCGCCACGTCCCAGATCGAACCGGTCCTGCCCGGTTCGGCACCGTCACGGCGGAAGGCGTAGTCGGCGATGCGGCCGCGTTCCACCTCCTTGACCTGCTTCAGCAGTCCGACGTCGATGCCCGCCTCGTCCACGACATAGCCGGAGGAGTCGGAGCAGGCGACGACCTTCCCGCCGAGCTGCTGAACCTTCTCGATGGCGTAGGTGGCAACGTTCCCGGAACCCGAGACCGCGACGCGTTTGCCGTCGAAGGTGTCGCCGCGGGTTTTCAGCATTTCTTGTGTGAAAGCCACGACGCCGTAGCCGGTTGCCTCGGTGCGAACCAGCGAGCCGCCCCAGTCGAGGCCCTTGCCGGTCAGCACACCGGACTCGTAGCGGTTGGTGATCCGCTTGTACTGGCCGAACATGTAACCGATCTCGCGGCCGCCGACGCCGATGTCCCCGGCGGGCACGTCGGTGTACTCACCCAGGTGTCGGTACAGCTCGGTCATGAAGGACTGGCAGAAACGCATCACCTCGGCATCGGACCTGCCGTGCGGGTTGAAATCGGAGCCACCCTTGCCGCCGCCGATGGGCAGACCGGTCAGGGAGTTCTTGAAGATCTGCTCGAATCCCAAGAATTTGATGATGCCCAGGTAAACCGAGGGATGGAACCGCAGGCCACCCTTGTAGGGGCCGAGAGCCGAGTTGAACTCGACGCGGAAACCGCGGTTGACCTGCACCGTTCCCCGGTCGTCCACCCAGGGGACACGGAAGATGATCTGGCGTTCGGGCTCGCAGATGCGCTCCAGGATCTTGTCCTCGAGGTAGTCCGGGTTCTTCTTGACGACGGGCTCGAGGCTCTCGAAGACCTCCCGGACGGCCTGGTGGAACTCGGCCTCGCCGGGGTTACGGGCAACCACGGACTCGAAGATGGACTGCAACTGCTGATCCATTCGGACTCCTAGTTAGTTGGTTTCAGCTTCTGACCTGCGGAAGCCTAGCCACGGTTTGTGAACAATGCGTTTCAGCCCGGAAACCATCTCAAACCCCCGTGGTCTCGCGGGCCGCGAGCTGTCCGCAGGCCCCGTCGATCTCGGAACCACGGGTGTCGCGCAGGGTCACGGGCACCCCGCGTCTTTCGAGCGTGGCGATGAAGGCCGCCTCGTCCTCCGGGCGGGAGGCCGTCCACCGCGACCCCGGGGTCGGGTTGAGGGGGATCAGGTTGACGTGCACCCACCCCCAGTCGCCGCGCCGTTTCAGGACATCGGCCAACAGGTTCGCCCGGGCGACGGAGTCGTTGATGTCACGCATCAGGGCGTACTCGATGCTGACGCGGCGTCTGGTGACCCGGGCGTATTCCCAGGCGGCGTCGACCACCTCGGCGACACTCCACCGGTTGTTCACCGGGACGATCTCGTTGCGCAGCTCGTCATCGGGGGCGTGCAGGGAGACCGCGAGGGTCACGGGAAGCCCCTCCTCCGCGAGGCGCCCGATCTGCGGCACCAGGCCGACGGTGGAGACGGTGACCCCCCGGGCGCTCATCCCGAAACCCTTGGGTACGGGGGCGATCATGGTGCGGATGGTTCCCAGCACCGCCTTGTAGTTGGCCAGCGGCTCCCCCATCCCCATGAAGACGATGTTGTTGAGCCGGCCGGTGGCCCCCGGCACCTCGCCGGCGGCCAGCATCCGGTTGGCCGCGAAGGCCTGGATGGTTATCTCGGCCCGCGACAGGTTGCGTTTCAGCCCGCCCTGACCGGTGGCGCAGAAGGGACACGCCATTCCGCAGCCCGCCTGGGAGCTGATGCACAGGGTGGAGCGGTTCGGGTAACGCATGAGCACGGATTCCAGGAGGGAACCGTCGTGCAGCCGCCACAGGGTCTTGACGGTGCGTCCCCGGTCGGCGGTGAGCCTGCGCACCTGGGTGAGCAGGGGCGGGAAGAGCTGCTCGGCCAGGTCCCCCCGGATCGCCGCGGGCAGGTCCGTCCAGGTCGTGACCTCCTCGCTGAGGCCGTCGAAGACGTGGCGGGAGATCTGGTCGGCCCGGAAAGCTGGCAGACCGAAGGACTCCATGGCGGCACGCTGTTCGGGCACGTCGAGGTCGAGCCAGTGCTTCGGGGCCCTGCCGCGGGCGGGCGCGTCGAAGACCAGCGGAAGGTGTTTCGGCACGTCAGCCCCCCATGCCCAGGTTCAGGACGAGCCAGCCCATCGGCATCGCCACCAGCATCGAGTCCAGGCGATCCATGAAGCCACCGTGTCCGGGCAGGAGATTGGACATGTCCTTCAGCCCTGCGTCCCGTTTGATCAGGGATTCGACGAGATCACCCAGCGTCGCGGCGGGTGCGATGCACAATCCCAGGACCAGGCCCAGCTCCCAGGACGCGCCCAGGCACCAGAGAGCCGCCGCCATCCCGATGAGCGCGGAGGTGACGATGGAACCCGCGAGCCCCTCCCAGGTCTTGGATGGCGAGATGTGCGGCGCCATCTTGTGTTTTCCCAGCAGGCTGCCGACGGCATAGGCACCGGTGTCGGAGGCCACCACGCAGGCCATCACCGCGATGATCCGCCGGGTGCCGCCGGGTTCGGCCATCATCAACGGGATGAAGACCCCCATCAACGGGATGTAGGCGATTATCAACGCGCTGGCGGCGATGTCGCGGATGAAACCCTCCCGGGCCAGCAGCAACCGCGCCACCAGGCAGGCGACCACCGTCCCGCAGACACAGATCACGGCAAAGGTGGTCGGCGGCAGCCCCAGGTTCCACCGGAACATCGCATAGGCTCCGAGGACGCTCACCAAGGTGCCCGCGACTATGGTCTTCACCTGCGCGTGCATGCCCTTGCGCAGCAGCGCCCGGTGAATTTCGACGACCGCCAGGCTCAAGGAGACGGCGGAGATCAGGACGAAGAGCCAGGGAGCCCACAGCAACCCGACGGCCAGCGCCGCCAGGAGGGCGAGTCCGACGCCGATGGCCATCGGGAGATCCCGGCCGGCCTTCGGCGTCGGCGCTGCCTGGGCTGGCTCCTGGTTGGGCATCAGACCTCGCTGAGTTCGGCTTCCTTGTTCTTGAGCAGTTCGTCGATCGCCTCCACGTATTTCTTGGTGGTGACGTCCATGGCCTTCTCGGCACGAACCAGCTCGTCCTCGCTGATCTCGGATTTCTTCTCAAGCTTCTTCAACGCGTCGATGGAGTGGCGGCGGATGTTGCGCACGGCGATGCGGGCCTCCTCCGCCTTGGCCCTGGCGAGCTTGATGTACTCCTTGCGGCGTTCCTCCGTGAGCTGAGGCATGACAACCCGGATGGAGTTCCCGTCGTTGCTCGGGTTGACCCCGAGGTCGGCCTCCCGGATGGCCTTCTCGATGGCCGCGATTGCGCTGCGATCGAAGGGGGTGATCAGCATGGTTCGGGGATCGGGTGAGTTGAACGTCGCAAGCTGCTGCAGCGGTGTCGGCGCCCCGTAGTAGTCCGCGTTGAGCCGACTGAACATGACGGGGTGGGCACGGCCCGTGCGAACGGTCGACAGCTCCTCTCGGGCGTGGTCCACCGCCTGCTGCATCCTGGACTGGGTTTCCTTCTCGACGTCGGCGATCATTGCCGCTCTCCTTTGCCTATGTGGGTTGTCAGCGGGAAACGAACGTCCCGATGGGTTCGCCCTGCACGACGCGACCGATGTTGCCCCGCTCGGACAGGTTGAAGAAGATGATGTTGAGGGCGTTGTCGCGGGCCAGCGCGATGGCGGTGGCGTCCGCGACCTTGAGGTCCCGGGACAGGAACTCGTCGTGGGTCAGGCGCTCGTAGCGTCTCGCCGCCGGGTTGGTGCGTGGATCCGAGTCGTAGACCCCGTCCACTCCCTGCTTGCCCATGAGCAGCACCTC
Source organism: Arachnia sp. (assembly GCF_057238465.1). Classification (NCBI taxonomy): domain Bacteria; kingdom Bacillati; phylum Actinomycetota; class Actinomycetes; order Propionibacteriales; family Propionibacteriaceae; genus Arachnia; species Arachnia sp. The sequence goes on along the minus strand of NZ_DBHHFZ010000001.1, from coordinate 206,255 downwards.
GGCACCGATCTCAAGTGCGCGCTGGGCGGCGACGGTGTCGGTGGAGAAGTAGGGCATTCCCGAACCCGCCCCGAAGATGACCAGCCGGCCCTTCTCGAGGTGGCGTTCCGCGCGGCGCGGGATGTAGGGCTCGGCCACCTGCGCCATGTTGATGGCCGACTGGACGCGGGTGTGGACTCCCTCCTTCTCCAGGAAGTCCTGCAGGGCGATGGCGTTCATGACGGTGCCGAGCATGCCCATGTAGTCGGCCCGGTCCCGGGCCATGCCGTTGTTGCTCAGCTCGGCGCCACGAAAGTAGTTGCCGCCACCCACCACCACGGCCACCTGGGTGCCCTGGGAGACCACCGCGGCTATCTCCTTGGCGATGCCGGATATGACGACGGGATCGACCCCCAGTTTCCCACCACCGAAAACCTCTCCCGAGAGTTTCAGCAGCACGCGCTGATACGGCTTGTTCATGGGGTCTGCCTTCCTGATGGGTGACGCGTCACGGCACACAATATCGTCCCAAGCGAAACGAGCGCGCCCCCGAGGGGACACGCTCGTTTCACCAGCATCGGATCAGGCACCCACGGCCAGGCGTGCGAAGCGCTTGATCTCGACCCCGGCGGCCTTCAGGATGTCGCCGACGGTCTTCTTGTCCTCCCAGACCGCGGGCTGGTCCAGCAGCACGACGTCCTTGTAGAACCCACCGAGACGACCCTCGACGATGCGCGGGATCGCGCCCTCGGGTTTGCCCTCCTCGCGGGCGGTGGCCTCGGCGATGCGGCGTTCGTTCTCCACCACGTCAGCCGGAACCTCGTCGCGGGAGACGTAGACCGGGCTCATGGCGGCGATGTGCATCGAGACCTGGTGGACGAGGGCCTCGTCACCACCGGCGTAGGCCACCAGGACACCGACCTGGGGAGGCAGGTCGGAGGCGCGGCGGTGCAGGTACAGGTGGGTGTCGCCGTCGTAGTTGGCCACGTTCACCAGCAACAGGTTCTCGCCGATCGTGGCGGCCAGCGACTGCACGGCCTCCTGGACGGTCGAAGAACCGAGCGGAGCGGCCTTGGCGGCCTCCAGGTCCTTGGCGCCGGATGCGGCGACGGCCTCGACGATCTGATCGGCCAACTTGACGAACTCGGCGTTCTTGGCCACGAAGTCGGTCTCGGCGGCGAACTGGATGAGGATCCCGTCCCTGCCCGCGACGATGCCGTTGGTTGCCTCCCGGTCGGTGCGCTTGGCGGCCTTGGCGAGCCCGGAGATGCGAAGCAGTTCGATGGCCTTCTCGTAGTCGCCCTCGGCCTCGGTGAGGGCCTTCTTGGCGTCCATCATTCCCGCGCCGGTGGCGTCGCGCAGCTTCTTGACGTCAGCAGCAGTGATTGCCATGTCAGTTTCCCGTCTTGTCTTGTGAAATTACTCGGACTCGGTCTTGGCAGGGGCCTCGGCGGTTTCCTGCGTCTCCGCGGCGGCATTGTCGCCCTGGGCGAGGAGCTCACGCTCCCAGTCGGGCATGGGCTCGGCCTCGGCCTCCTCGCCGCTGCGGCCGGAGGAACGCTGGATCAGGCCCTCGGCCACGGCGTCGGCGATGATGCGGGTCAGCAGGGCGACCGACCGGATGGCGTCATCGTTGCCGGGGACCGCGTAGTCGACCTCGTCGGGATCGCAGTTGGTGTCGAGGATCCCGACGATGGGAATGCGCAGCTTGCGGGCCTCGTCGACGGCGAGGTGTTCCTTCTTGGTGTCGACCACCCAGACGGCCTGCGGGGTGCGGACCATGTCGCGGATACCGCCGAGGGTCTTGCTCAGCTTGTTCTTCTCACGCTCGAGGTGCAGCAGCTCCTTCTTGGTCAGGCCGCTGCTGGCGGAGTCCGTCAGATCCATGCCCTCGAGTTCCTTGAGACGCTGGATCCGTTTGGTGACGGTGTGGAAGTTGGTGAGCATGCCGCCCAGCCAGCGCTGGTTGACGTACGGCATGCCGACCCTGGTTGCCTGCTCGGCGATGGCCTCCTGGGCCTGCTTCTTGGTTCCGACGAAAAGCACCTGGCCGCCGCGGGCGACGGTGGACTTGACGAACGAGAAGGCGCTGTCGATGTAGCTGAGCGACAGCTGGAGGTCGATGATGTAGATCCCGTTGCGCTCGGCGAAGATGAAACGCTTCATCTTCGGGTTCCAACGGCGGGTCTGGTGCCCGAAATGGACTCCGGATTCGAGGAGTTGACGGGTTGTCACGACGGCCATGGCCGTTCCTTTCGCGGCGGGCGCGTCAACGCCCGCCCTTGTCAATGGCGAGCAGGGCTCGCGCGGGTGGTTGTTTCCAGACCCCGCTGGGGGCCTTTCCTGATGCGCCCGGCGGCGGCACCCGCGACGCAGAATCCCGGGACCACACCACCACCGACGGTTCCCGTTGCGGCGCATGCGACGTCAATCGGATGGCCCGATTGCGCGGCCAATCCTAGGCCCCGGGGCATGAAGTTTTCAACACCGGGCACGCTCTTCCCCGATGCCGGAGATCGCCCCGTTGCGTCTCCCACAGTGAAGAACATGAGGAAGGCACTGCTACCACTGACCCTTCTGGCCCTGGTCCTGTTCCCCGCAGTGGCGCACGCGGATGCGGGGCTGGTTCTCTCGGCCCCCGTGCCGGGGGCGCTGCTGCGTCCCTTCGACGGCGGAACCGCCCTTTACTCCGCCGGGCACCGCGGTGTGGACCTGGCCGCCGACCAAGGGGCGCAGGTGCGTTCCGCGGCGGTCGGGACGATCTATTTCAACGGGGAGGTCGCGGGCCGCCCCTCGGTTTCCGTCGATCACGGCAACGGGTTGCGCACCACCTACACCCCCGTCGCCGGGTCGCTGCCCGAAGGCACCCAGGTCAGGGCGGGTGAGGTGATCGGGCACCTGGCGGGGCCGCCACACTGCGATCCCCGGTACTGCCTGCACTGGGGCCTGACCGACGGCACGGTCTACCACGACCCGATGCTCTACCTGAAATCCCCACCCATCCGTTTGCTGCCGCACGGCACAACCCCGCCGCCCGTCGCCTGGCTTCCACCCGCCCAGGTCCCGGGCCCGGCGCCCGCGCCCGGCTCCCTGCCGGTGGCCGGTCCCATCACCAGCCCGTTCGGGATGCGGGTGCACCCGGTCACCGGGGTTCTGAAACTCCACGACGGGGCGGACATCGGTGCTGGTTGCGGCACCGCGATCCATCTGCCCTGGGCCGGTACGGTGGTCTCCGCCGGCTACGACGGCGGCTACGGCTACCGAGTGGTGGTGGAGCACTCCGGGATCCGCACCGGGTACGCCCACATGCCGGGAATCGAGGTCACGGCGGGCCAGAGCCTCGGAGCGGGTGCCGTGGTGGGGCATGTCGGCAGCACGGGCTACTCCACGGGCTGTCACCTGCACTGGATGGCCTGGCGGAACGGCCAGGTCATCGACCCCCTCACCCTGGTGCGCTGACCCCCTCAGGCCCGGGGATGGGCCTGCTGGAAAGCCGTCCGGAGCCGTTCGTTGGTTACGTGGGTGTAACGCTGGGTGGTTGCCACGGAGGCGTGTCCCAGCAGTTCCTGGACGCTGCGCAGGTCCGCTCCCCCCGCCAGCAGATGGGTGGCCATGGCGTGCCGCAGCGCGTGGGGCCCGACGGATGCGCCACCCGCCGCAGTGGCGGCGTGGACCACGCGGCGGGCGACCCGGGGATCGAGGCCACCGCCGCGGGCGCCGAGGAACAGCCGGGCCGGGCTGTCCGGTCCCGCCACACGGTCCCGGGCCGCCAACCACGCCTCGAGGGCACGCCGGGCCGGGATACCCATGGGAACGGTTCGTTCCTTGTCGCCCTTGCCGAGCACCCGCACCGTCGAATTCTCGAAATTCACGTCACGCAGCCCCAGCCCACAAGCCTCCGAGATGCGCAGCCCGCTGGCGTAGAGCAGCTCGACCAGAGCCACGTCACGCAGCGCGATCGGGTCGCCCTCGGCGGCGGCCGAGGCCAAGGACGCGATGGCGTCGCTCACCTGGATTTCGGTGGGAACCTCGGGCAGGGTGCGTGGCCGCCGGGGGGCGCGCAGCCGGCTAGCCGGATCCGAAGCCACGAAACCCTCCCTGCGCGCCCAGGCGAAGAACCCCCGGGCGCAGGAGACGCGACGCTGCAGGGTTGCGGGCTCCGCGCCGGAATCGACCTGGTCGGCGAGCCAGGAACGCAGGTGCGCGAGGGTGACCCGGCCGGGCGGTACCCGCACCGCCGAGGCCAGACCGGTCAGGTCCGTCTGATAGGCGCGAACGGTGTTCTGGGACAGGCCGCGTTCGGTCTCCAGGTGGCGCCGGTACTCGGCGATCAACGCAGCCCAGGGCCCTTCCATGCCCTCAAGTGTGGCAGCGGGCATACTGTTGCCCTGCACGACGAACCGGAGAACAGGAAGATCGATGCCCGAGGACCTCACCACCGGCGGACGCATCCGCCCCATCACGCGCTGGGGTACCCCCGTGATGCACGAGACCACCAAACCCGTCACCGAGTTCGGGGAAGAGCTGCACGAGCTCATTCGTGACATGTTCGCAACGATGCGGGCCGCCGAGGGGGTCGGTCTGGCGGCCACCCAGGTGGGGGTCGGGGTTTCCGTTTTCATCTATGAATGCCCGGACGCCGACGAACACGTCCAGCGCGGGGTGGTCTGCAATCCGGTGGTGGAACTTCCCCAGGGCAAGGACCGCAACCTCGACCTCACCGAGGAGGGTTGCCTGTCGTGGCCCGGCGGCTACTCCGGGGTTCCCCGCCCCGACAAGGCCATCTGCCGGGGTCAGGACGCCTACGGCAAGGAAATCGAACTGCTCGGCACGGGACTGCTCGCCCGTTGTTTCCAACACGAGACCGACCATCTGAACGGCACCGTGTTCGGGGATCGTATCTCGGCCCGTTCCCGCCGGAAACTGGATGCCCAGGTGGCCGATCTGGCGTGGCGTTATCCCGAGGACTGGCCGGTCTCCCCGAAGCGGGATTCTGCCCCACGCCCCGGCGAGGAGTGAACCGGACCGCCGGGACCCGCAAACCGGGACGCGATGCGCGCTTCGTCATGGCCAGCTGAAAGAATAATTACTGATGGTGGACCACGGTGGAGCCGCCCCAACGCCGAAAGCGAACCATGAAAATCCGAACCCGTCTGCTGGCCCTGGCCTCGGCCACGGCCCTTCTTCCCGCATTCCTCGGAGCTTCCACTCAACCCTCCTGGGCGGTCCCCGCGCGCAACGAGACGCCCCGGCTGGCGATCGGCGCGGTGCAGGGCCCCGGTGCTTCCAGTCCCTACGTGGGGCGCACCGTGATCGTGGAGGGGGTGGTGACCGGCGATTTCCAGGGTGAGGGCCAGCTCGGCGGCGTGTTCATCCAGGACGCGGGCGACGGGGACGATGCCACCAGCGACGGCATCTTCGTACACGACAAGGGCGCGAACGAACTGGCCGTCGGGGACCGGGTACAGGTCAGGGGAAAGGTGGGCGAGTACAAGGACCAGACCCAGATCACCCCCACCACGGTGACGAAACTGGACGGCGGCGATGCGGTGGCCCCGCTGGAACTGAACCTGCCGATCAGCGACTGGGAACGCTACGAGGGCATGTTCCTCAGGTTTCCGCAGGCCCTGACCATCCTCGACTCCCATGACTTCGACCGCTACGGGGAAATCACCTACGGCACGAAACGACAGTGGGCGCCGACCGGCGTCGTCGATCCGGGACAGCCCGCCATCGACCTGCTGGCCAGCAACAAGGCGGACCGCCTGAAGGTCGACGACGGACGCAGCTCCCAGAATCCCACCCCCGCCATCCACCCGAACGGGGAACCGATGGCCAGGGACAACTACTTCCGCACCGGCGACCAGGTTGCGAACCTGACCGGTGTGCTGGGCTACGGATTCGGTTCCTACCGGTTGCAGCCGACCACGGGCGCCGACCACACGGCCAGCAATCCCCGTCCCCCCGCCCCGGAGAAGCAGGGAAACCTGCGGATCGCCTCGTTCAACGTGCTGAACTACTTCACCACCCTCACCTCGGACGACTCGCGGGCCCGGGGCGCCGACACCCCGGAGGAGTTCCAACGACAGCAGGCGAAGATCGTCGCGGCCATGACCGCCCTTGACGCCGACGTCTTCGGGTTGATGGAGATCGAGAACAACGGAACCGCCGTCGACGATCTGGTGGCGGCCCTCAACGCCAAGGCCGGGGAGGGCACCTACGCCGCGGTGAAGACGGGAAAGGTCGGAAGCGACGCCATCTTCCAGGCCTTCGTCTACAAACCGGCCACGGTGGAACCGGCCGGTTCCTTCAAGACCCTGGGTTTCGGCCACACCGGGAACCGGCCATCGCTGCTCCAAACCTTCCGCCACAAGGACTCCGGTGAGCTGGTCAACGTGTCGGTCAACCATCTCAAGTCGAAGGGCTCGCCCTGCAAGGGTGACCCCGACACGGGCGACGGCCAGGGAAACTGCAACCAGACCCGCACCAAGGCTGCGGAGGATCTCGTCTCCTGGCTCCGGGGCGACCCGACCGGCCAGGGCGCCGACCGCACCCTGATCATCGGCGACCTCAACTCCTACGACCACGAGGACCCGGTGAAAACCCTCACCGAGGGGGGTTACGCCGACATGGAGAAGAAGTTCACCGGCGAACAGGCCTATTCCTACGTCTTCGACGGCATGTCCGGCTATCTGGATTACGCGCTCGCGAACCAAGCCGCGGAAACCAGCATCGTCGACACCCGTTCCTGGCACGTCAACGCGGATGAGGCGGACATCTTCGACTACGACATGACCTACAAGAAGGCCGCGGAGCAGGAACTCTACAGCCCCGACCCGTATCGTTCCTCCGACCACGACCCGGTGGTGGTGAGCCTACGGCTCGGGGATCCCCGGACCCCGGAACCCTCATCGCCGGCCCCCACCGAACCAACTTCGTCGAGCACCACCCTTCGCCCCGGCCTGCCGAGGACCAGCGGCTAACGCAACCAGTGGGCGAAAATGGCCGCGGCGGTGGCCACGTTCAGCGAGTCGACACCTGCCGCCATCTCGATGGTGAGGCGGAGATCCGAAGCGGCCAGCCAGTCGGCGCTGAGCCCGTGCCCCTCGGAGCCGAGCAGCAGCGCCAGTTTCTCCGGGGCCCGGTAACCGGTCAGCGGCACGGCCTCCGGTGAGAGGGTGGTGGCGGCCAGTTCGAACCCGGCGGCCCGGAACCGGGCCAGGTCCGTGACGGAATCGGTCATGCGCCGCCACCCGACCCGGAAGCAGGTCCCCATGGAGGCCTTGACGGCCCGCCGGTAGAGGGGATCCGCCCCGCCCGGGGAGATCACCACGGCATCCCACCCGAGGGAGGCGGCGACGCGGATGATGGAACCGAGGTTCGCGTGGTCGACGAGGTCTTCACACACCATGACGCGACGGGCATCGAGGATGACCTCCCACGCCGTCTCCTCGGGCCGTTCGAAACTGGCGAGGGCCCCGCGGTGCACGTGGAAACCGCTCACCTGCTCGATCAGCCGGTCATCCGCCACCAGGCAGGGAACACCGGGCCAGGCCGCGAGCACGTCCCCCAGGCCGGGCAGCCATTTCGCCGCCAGCAGGAAGGACCTGGGACGGCACCCGGCTTCGGCTGCCCGCCGGATGATCTTGTCACCCTCGGCGATGAAGATTCCCCGCTCCCCCTCCACCCTGCGTCGAAGCCGTGAGTCCCGCAACGAGACGTATTCGCCCATCCGGGGATCTTCGGGGTCGGTGATGTCGAGGCGCATACCCGCGAGGGTAATGGGTGACCCCACCGGAGGGCCGCCCCCGACAGGAAACGGATGCACCCACGGTGTTCACGAGCATCGAAGGTTCACCCTGCAGCAATGGATCGGGGTCCTGGTTTCTCATCGGCACATGACTGAAGGGGGTCCGGGCACACGCGGCGAACGGGTATTCTCCACCCGCCGCAGGGCGTTCGAACCTCCTGACGGGCTACTCTCGAAACGTGGTCCGCAAAATCCTGGCTTCGGCGCTGGTCCTGGTCTGCCTGCTGTCGATGATCCACCTGGGCCGCGCCACCCTGCCCGGGCTTCGCGGCCCGGAAGCGGTCGCCTCCCAGCTCTCCTGGCTGGCCGGGAAGGCACCATCGGCCGCTTCTGAGATGCAGACGCTGTTCCCCGAGGGCGAGTTCTTCACCTGGGCGTTGACCGGCCTGGCGGCCGGGAACCTGGCCCGTTCGGGTCACGACACCGGAAGGCACCTTGAACTCCTGGAACGGGCGATCACCGAGACCGGGCGCCCGGCGGTCGCCGGTCGTTTCGGCACCAACGACCTGCTGCCGCACGGAACCTTCTACCACGGGTGGCGGCTGCTCCTGCTGGTGGACCGCGCCGCCCTGACCGGGGATGCAACGCAGCTGGCGGAGGTCTCCTCCGAGGCCCGGGCCATCGCGGCGGCGCTGGATGAGAACCCCCTGCCGTCGTCCTATCCCGGTGCGGCGTGGCCCTGCGATGTCGTCGTGGCGCTCGCCGCCGTACACCGGGCCAACCGGCTCGTCGAGGTTCCAGGGCTGGCCGACGTCACGAAACACTGGTTCGAGGCGATGGAGTCGCACCGGGATCCGAGCAACGGGCTGCTGGTTCACCAGCGCGGGGAGTCCCGGGCACGCGGCGCATCGCAGTCACTCATCCAGGTGTTCCTGCCCGACATCGATCCGGAACGGGCGGCCCGCGAGTGGGTGATCTACAAGCAGGCCTTCCTGTCCCCAACACTGGGCCTGGTGGGGATCCGGGAACACGCTCACGGCGTCGACGCCCCAGGGGATGTGGATTCCGGACCGCTCGTCAACGGGGTCTCGGCCAGCGCCTCCGCGGTGACCCTGGCGGCCGCGCGCCGCCACGGGGATGTCGAACTCGCCACGGTCCTGGACCGGGAGGCCGACCTGCTCGGGCTGCCGCTGCCGGCCGGCTCGGGGACGGCCTTCGCCCTCGGGTTCCTGCCCGTCGGGGATGCCTTCGTCGCATGGGCGCGTTCGGTTCCGGCCGCCGATGCCACCGGCGATCCCGCGCCCCAGCCCTGGTGGTGGCTGATGTGGTTGACAGCCTTCCTGCCCGGCGCCGCCGGAGGAGCTTTGTGGTTCAGAGGAAGAAAATCCCGCAGCAAACCACCCCTGTCATGATCCGCTTGTCTTCCTGACGGGAACGCTTGTCTTGTGGTCGTGCGCTTGCGCTGTAGCGCAGGCAAACGACCACAAGACAAGCGAGGCGCAAAGGCGGAGGAAGAACTGTAGGCTCGTGTCTCGTGTGGTCGAAGATGAAGGACCCGTTCCTGCTGCTCATCCTGATCTCGGCCGGGATCGGCTATCTCCTCCCCGTCGAGGGAGCAGCTGCCGCGACGCTGGGCTGGGTGACGAAGGCAGCGATCTTCATGCTCTTCCTGGGTTACGGGGCGCGTCTGTCCGCCGCGGAGGCCTGGGCGGGTTTGAAGCACTGGCGGCTCCACGGCACGATCCTGGCCTGCACCTTCGTGCTGTTTCCCCTCATCGGGGTCGGGCTGCTGCACCTGCCCTGGTACGGCACGGAACTCGCCCTGGGTCTGGCCTTCCTGACGCTGGTGCCCTCGACGGTGCAGTCGTCGATCACTTTCACCTCCCTGGCCCAGGGCAACGTGGCAGGGGCGATCGTCTCGGCGACGACGTCGAACCTGCTGGGGGTGGTGCTCACCCCGCTGCTGGTCATGGCGATCCTGCCCACCACCGGGGCCGCTCCCATTGGGTGGGGGGCCTTCGTCGCCGTGATGGTGCAGCTGCTGCTCCCGTTCATCCTGGGGCAGTGTTCCCGCCAGTGGACGGCGGAGTTCATGGTCCGGCACAAGGCACGCCTGAAGTGGCTGGATCAGGGGGTGATCTGCCTTGTCGTCTACGGGGCCTTCTCCGACTTCCGGGTGACCGGGGTGCGGGTTGGGGCCAGCGAGTTCGGCATCATGCTGGTGCTGTGTCTGGTCGTCCTGGTGTTCATGCTGCTGCTGACCAACCAGGTGGCGCAGTGGCTCCGGTTCCCCCGGGATGACCGGGTGGCGATCGTCTTCTGCGGCACCAAGAAATCCCTGGCCACCGGGGTGCCGATGGCCACGGTGCTGTTCGCCGGTCAACCGGTGGGACTCATCGTCTTCCCCCTCATGGTCTTCCACATGCTGCAGCTGGTGGCCTGCTCAATCGTGGCCCAGCGTTGGGCCACGAAAACCAATGCCTGAGCCCTGGCCCCCTCGGAGCAGCTTCTTGTGCCAGGAGCTCGACTCAAATCACGCCCAATAATTGACACTCCATGATTTTCTTGGTGGTCTTGCGCCACGTGTTCATGGCGAGCCGAAGGAGGTCGCGATGAAGAAGAGAAACTGGACAACAGCGCTGTCGCTGTCCCTTGTCCGGGAGAGGGTGACGGCACCTGCTGTGGCTGAGACCAACCCGGCCGAAGAAGAGTGGACCAGGATCAGCGAAAAAGTCAACAACGATGCCGAACCAGGACTCCTGACTCCCAGCAAAAGCACTTCCGTTCTCGAGGTATCGTCCAGCGAACCCCGGCCCATGCCCACCAACGCCAGCCAAGACGCAACCACCGCCGACTGGGCGATAAGGCAGGTCGGCAAGCCGTACAGCCTGCAGTACTGGAACATCAACCGCCGCGACAAGTTCTACTGCGCACACCTGGTGTGGGCGGCCTTCAGGGACACCGCTGGTGTTGATCTCAACACCAGAGCATACGGAGCAGCCATCCACCCCATGGAACTGGTTGGCAACCCGAAAACTGCCGTGATCTACAAGATGAGACCATGAAACAGCTCTTCATCGGTTTGCTGGTGGCGGCGGTGCTCACCGCCGCCACCGCCTGCACCTCCCAGAAACCCACACCGGAGGACTGCGCCCACGGGGTGGCCGTGATCTGGTCCTCGGAACAGGCCAAACCCAGCCACGTGGAGCTGTGGGACCAGCAGGGAAAACGCGCTTCGCTCAAGGCCGATGTGCAGGGCGTCTTCGCCACAGCCGAGTTCTCCGGTGAGCAGCCCTCCCAGTGGTTCGTCTCCAACGGGAACACCTTCCGCGACCAGACCAACATCTCCCGGCTCGACCGCACCACCTGCTCGGTACACAGCCACCGCGCCAAGGAGGCCGGCGCCTTCGGCGCGGCCGAGGTCAACGATCACGTGGTGCTCTCCCATCTCTCGCTCGGCGATCGAACCTGGCTCGAGATCTACTCACAAACCGGTGAATTGATCACCACCTACCAGACCGGCCGGGATGCGCCAGACACTTTGGCGCCTTCGAAAAAAGAACTGATGACGTTCACCACGGAGGCCCCAGAAATTTCCGACTCCTTGGAAGCCCAATACGGACCGATGCGGCTCCTTACCCTTGAAGTACAGGACTCTTACCGTGAAAGAAGCCGCATCGACATCTCAGCCACTTTGAACCTTCCAGCTGCAAGCAGCGGCGCCACCGATGCAACCGTCATCGAGAACACCGTCTACTTCGTGGTACCGCACCTTGACAATCAGGATGTCTCCCCCATTTTGGATGAGACCCGGAGTGCGCTGAGTGTGGCTGACCTTTCCACAGGAGAGATCACGGAGATCCCCCTCGAGCAGGACGTCCCATACCAGGTGGAGCAGCACGAGGGCATGCTGTACGTGGCCCACACCTACCTGAATCCCGCGATCCGGGAGTTCGAGGAATACCGCTACATCTCCCGTGTGGATCCGGCCACCCAGCAGGTCGAGACCTTCGACGTCGGCCCCCGGCTCAAAGAGATCGCCTTCTCCGAAGGCCTGCTGTACGTGCTCCACGACGACGCGATCGAACCGCCCGTGCTGGAGGTCTACGACCCGGGAACGATGGAGAAACTGGCCTCCCATGAGCTGACCGCCCCCACCGGCGGGCACTACTACATCGGGGCCATCGGACTCGGACTCCCGGCCGAGAAGTCCAGGTGACGCCGTGGGCGGAGGTCATCGTGACCTCTGCCCACAGCGCTCACTCCAGGACCGAGGTCACTCGTCGGCGGCGCTCGGGTGGGTCATGTCGGCGGGAACAACCCACTGGTCGAACTGTTCGTCGGTCAGGAAACCGAGTTCCAGAGCCGACTCGCGAAGCGACAGACCCTTGTGGTGGGCGTTCTTCGCGATCTTGGAGGCCTTGTCGTAGCCGATGTGCCGGTTGAGGGCGGTGACCTGCATCAGGTTGGTGTCCAGGTTGGCCTGGATCCGTTCCTTGTTCGGTTCGATGCCGTAGGCACAGTTGGAATCGAAGGAGACGCAGGCGTCGCCGAGCAGCTGGATGGACTCGAGCACGCACCATGCCATGACCGGCTTGAACACGTTGAGCTGGAAGTTGCCCTGGGAGCCTGCGAAACCGACGGTGGCATCGTTGCCGAAAACCTTCGTCGCCACCATGGTCATGGCCTCGCACTGGGTGGGGTTCACCTTGCCGGGCATGATGGAGGATCCGGGCTCGTTCTCGGGGATGAGCAGCTCGCCGATGCCGTTGCGGGGCCCGGATGCGTACCAGCGCACGTCGTTGGCGATCTTCATCAGGGCGTCAGCCAGGACCCGCAGCGCACCGGAGACGAGAACCAGCGCGTCGTGGGCGCCCAGCGCCGCGAAGAGGTTGTCGGCCTGCTTGAACTCGATGCCGGTTTCCTCGGAGATCTTCTCGGAGGTGAGCACCCCGAACCTCGGGTGGGCGTTCAGACCGGTGCCGACGGCGGTGCCGCCAATCGCCAGTTCACGGGCACGCGAGTCGGCGTACTCGATGCCCTCCAGGGCGAAGTCGATCTGGGCCACCCAGCCGGAGAACACCTGGCTGAGGCGGATCGGGGTGGCGTCCTGCAGGTGGGTGCGACCCACCATGATCACGTCTTCGTACTGCTTGGCCTTCGCGTCCAGGGTGTCACGCAGTTTCCGGACCCGCGGGTACATGGCCGCCAGTTCGTTGACCACTGCGATGTGCATGGCCGTCGGGAAGGTGTCGTTGGATGACTGGCCGCGGTTGACGTGGTCGTTGGGGTGGACGGGGGTCTTGGTGCCGAGTTCGCCTCCGGCCAGCTCGATGGCGCGGTTGGAGATGACCTCGTTGACGTTCATGTTGGACTGGGTGCCGGACCCGGTCTGGAACACCACCAGCGGGAAGTGGTCATCCAGTTTGCCCTCGATGACCTCGTCGCCGGCCTTGGCGATGAGATCGGCGATGTCGCGCGGAAGCTCCCCGAGCTCCGCGTTCGCCAGCGCCGCGGACTTCTTCAGGATGCCGAGCGCCTTGACCATCGGCCGACCCCACACGAAGGTCTCGCGCCCGATGTCGAAGTTGTGAAGCGACCTCTCGGTCTGGGCACCCCAGTACCGGTCGGAGGCCACCTCAATGGTGCCCATCGAGTCGGATTCGGTGCGGGTGTTCGGTGTTGCCATTGGAACTCCTTTGCTCTGTCGCCAACGCTTCCAAGGTTATCGTCAACGAACCGGCATCGGAGCAGCGGGTGTTGCATGCGTTTCCCGTTTGCGCGTTCAGCCCCGGGGCAGGTGACGGGAACGGGCGCTCCACCTGCCGTCATCTGTGCGGGCGACCACCAGGTCCATGCCGAATGCGGCACTCAGGTTGGCATCGGTGAGCGTTTCCTCCAGGGGTCCGGCGGCGGTCACCCGTCCTCCGGAGAGCAACAGGCAGTGGGTGACACCGTCGGGGATCTCCTCGACGTGGTGGGTCACCAGGACGCTGGCCGGGGAGCCGGGGTCCTGGAAGAGTTCGGTCAGGGTGCCGACGAGGGCCTCGCGGCCCGCCAGGTCGAGCCCGCCGGCGGGTTCGTCCAGGAGCAGCAGCTCCGGATCGGTCATCAGCGCCCGGGCGATCTGCACGCGTTTGCGTTCCCCCTCGCTGAGGGTTCCGAAGGTGCGATCCGCCAGGTGATCCACGTAAAGGGAGTAGAGCAGGCCACGGGCACGTCCCTCGTCGCCGCTGTCGTACTCCTCACGCCAGCGCCCTATCACCGCCCAGGCCGCCGAGATCACCACGTCGAGGACCCGTTCCCCGGCGGGAATGCGTTCGGCCAGGGATGAGGACGTCAAGCCGATGCGGGGACGCAACTCGAACACATCCACCCGCCCCAGTACCTCGTCGAGCAGGCGAACCGTACCGGATGTCGGGAACATGTTCGCGGAAAGTATGGACAGCAGCGTGGTCTTGCCGGCCCCGTTGGGGCCCAGCAGCACCCAGCGCTCGTTTTCTCCGATATTCAGGTTCACCGAATCCAACAGGATCGAGGTTCCACGTCTGACCGTCACGTCTTCGAGCGCTGCCACCACTGCCATGCGGCCAACGTTACCCGTACCGGGGGTTCCGCGGGCAAGAACCTCGAATCCGCCCGCGAAACCCTTCCGGTTGCCTCAGGCCCCGGTGGAGTGGAGGCCGCCGTCGACGTGGATAACCTCACCGGTGGTGGCGGGGAACCAGTCGGAGAGCAGCGCCACCACGGCCTTCGCGGTGGCCGTGGTGTCGGTGGGGTCCCACCCGAGGGGTGCCCGCTGTCCCCAGATGTCGTTGAACTTCTCGGCTCCGGGAATGGCCTTCTTCGCGATGGTGTCGATCGGGCCGGCGGCGACCAGGTTGGAACGGATCCCCTCGGATCCCAGGTAGCGTGCCAGGTAGCGGCTGGCCGATTCGAGTCCGGCCTTGGCCACCCCCATCCAGTCGTACTGCGGCCAGGTGACCCGGGCGTCGAAGGTGAGGCCGACGATGGAGGAACCGGCGTGCAGCAGTTCCCGGCAGGCCACCGCAAGCGAGACGTAGGAGTAGGTGGAGGTGTTCAGGGAGATCCCGACGTCCTTCCACTCGGTGTTCAGGAAGGCTCCGCCGAGGGCCCGCTCGGGATTTGCGAAGGCGATGGAGTGGACGATGCCGTCCAGGCGGTCGCCGAAGTGTTCACCGAGCTGCCCGGGCAGCGCCGCGAGGTGTTCGGGATCGGTGACATCGAGTTCCAGCACGGGCGGAACGGTCGCGAGCCGCCCGACGACGCGCCGCGTCAACCCGACGGCCCGGCCGAGATTGCTGACGACCACCTTCGCACCCTCGGCCTGCGCGATCTCGGTGACGCGGTAGGCGATGGAGGTGTCCATGGTCACTCCGGTGACCAGGATGTTCTTGCCTTCGAGGATTCCCATGTAGATGCTCCTTGGTTTTCTCAGTGACCCATTCCGAGGCCGCCGTCGACCGGGATGACGGCGCCCGATACATATCCTGCCCCAGCGAGGAACAACGCCGCATCCGCGACTTCCTCGGCCTGCCCGAGACGCGCGGCCGGGATTCGATCCCGATAGCCCTTGACGACCTTCTCGTCCAGGGTCGCGGTCATGTCGGTCTCGATGAACCCGGGGGTGATCACGTTGGCGGTGATGTTACGACCTCCCAGTTCGCGTGCGATGCTGCGGGCCATTCCGATCAGCGCCGACTTGGAGGCCGCGTAGTTGACCTGTCCGGGTGATCCGAGCAACCCGACCACCGAGGAGATCAGGATGATTCTCCCGAACCGGGCGCGCGTCATGGGGCGGGCCGCCCGCCGCACCACGCGGAAGGTGCCGGTCAGGTTGGTGTCGATCACCGCCTCCCAGTCCGCATCCGACATCCGCGCCAGCAGGGTGTCCTTCGTGACACCGGCATTCGCGACGAGCACCCCCACGCTCCCCAGCTCGGCCTCGACCTTCTCGAAGGCGGCATCCACCCGGGCCTGGTCCGTGATGTCGCATTCAACGGGCAGCACGCCCTCGGGAACCTCACCTCCGGCGCGATGGGTGCCCGCTACGCGGTACCCCGCGTCGCGGAACTTCTCGGCG
This sequence comes from Arachnia sp., assembly GCF_057238465.1. NCBI lineage: Bacteria > Bacillati > Actinomycetota > Actinomycetes > Propionibacteriales > Propionibacteriaceae > Arachnia > Arachnia sp. The sequence continues at coordinate 190,422 of NZ_DBHHFZ010000001.1, read as the reverse complement.
ATGACGCGGCCGATGCCGCGCGTCGCCCCGGTAACGAGAACAACAGGCTTGTCTTGCACGGACCAAACACTATCGTGGGTACCGTGATGGCCGGCCGCCCCGTTCCCGAGGGACTCTCCCGGGTGGTTTCCTGGCTCCGCTGCCCGGTGTGCACCGCCCCCTTGGAGCTGACCGGCAGAACTCTCGGTTGCGAGCGCCGCCACTGCTTCGACGTGGCCCGGCAGGGGCACCTGAACCTGCTGCTCCGGGCCGCACCGAGGAACGCCGACACCCCCGGGATGCTCGCCGCGCGCGACCGTTTCCTGTCCGCGGGCTGGTACGAGCCACTGACCCGGAGAGTGGTCGCCACCCTGGCCGGCGCCGACCGGGTCCTCGAGGCGGGGGCCGGAACCGGCCACTACATCGGTGCTTTCCTCGACGCGGCCCCCGGGGCGACCGGCCTGGCGGTGGACGTCTCCCCGGCGGCCTGTCGTCGCGCGGCCGGACGCAGCCCACGGTTGGGAGCCGTCGTCGCCGACGTCTGGGGTCGCCTGCCCGTGGCCACGGAACACCTGGACGCCGTGCTCTGCGTGTTCGCTCCCCGCAACCCTGCCGAGTTCGCCCGGGTGCTCACCCCGGGCGGGCGGCTGGTGGTGGTGACCCCGGGTCGGGATCATCTCGTGGAGCTGCGTGAATCGCTCGGTCTGCTGGGCCTCGACCCGGAGAAACTGGAACGGCTGGACAGCTCCATGACCGGTTTCGACCTCGTGGACCGGCAGGAACTCACCCATCCGTTGAACCTGTCCGTCGAGGCCACGGTCGACCTCGTCGCGATGGGCCCGAACGCTTTTCACTCCCACACGGCCCCCACCGCGACAAGAACCACCGCGGCCTTCACCGTGAGCACGTTCCAGCGCCGACGGTGAGGACCCGGCCGCAACACCACGAGCCGCATCCGCGGAACCTTGATTGTGTGGGATGCCGGGTGGGCGGAGCGAGGCGTCGCAAAACGGGTTCAGGGCACGCGGCACCGTCCCTTCCACGCTTGACCCCAACGCAGTTTCGCCGAGGGGATTCGCATGTCTGTTCGACGGCCTTGTCAGTCTAAAATGGGCAACGTGCTGCACTCCGTCCTTGGTCCCTCGCACGCTGCTGAGGCGCGCCCGCGACTGGACCATTGGAGCCTCGTGGCCGTGATCGCCTGCGCCTGCATGTTGACTCTCACATCAGTGGCGGTGACCGAACTCGAGATGGGCAAAACAGGAATCAGCTACCTGCAGTTGTTCCTGGCTCCTGCTGTTGCTGTCCTGGCCTTTGCCACCAGCATCAAGATGCGCAATGACCCGGTCCGTGCACGCCCACCTCGTTCGCTCGTCGTGGCGACGGTGGCCTTCCTGCTGCTCCTCCTGCTCGCGGCGCTCTCCCTGCCCTTGGTGAATCACCCGGCCAGCGTGCAGTACGGCGTCCCTTCGGCGACGGTTCCCGTCCCGCTGGTGTATCTGGCCAGTCCGCTGGTCACGGCCGGGTTGACCTGCCTGCTGGCGGTCCTCGCCGTGAACCTGGCCCCACCTGAACATTTGTTCCGGATCCTGTGGTGGTTCGCCGTGATCAGTGCCGCAGCCACGCCCGTGGCGTTGATCTGGAATGCCATTCACGAGGACCTGTTCGGCCGCCTGGAAACACGCCTGGGAGGGGCGGCGGTGATCCATCTGGTGTTCCTGCTGGGGATATCCGTGTGCCTGGGTGCCGTGTTCAAGGGGCATCGCAGGGTTCTGTCGTCCTTGGCCGCGCTCGCCCATCTGCTGTGGTTCATCGCATCCGGCGCTCGCGCCGGTCTGATCTCCCTGGCCGTGTTCCTGCTCCTGATGGGCATCCCCCCTCTGGTCAACTCCGTGAGGCGACACCCCGCACGCCTGCCCTTCGTCGCTGCGGCGACCATGGCCGCCCTGACGGCTTTCCTGTTCGCCGCCAGATACGTTCTCGGCAACCGGGGGGTGGACATCACTGGTGGTGGTCGCGTGGACACGTGGAGCTATGGCCTTCACCAGGCCTTCTCCTCCCTGCCCAACCTGGTCTTCGGAACCGGCTACGGGGTGCTGTGGCCCTGGTTCGCCTTCGATGCGCAGGCCCTGCCGCAACCCGGCGCGCACGGCACCAAACAGATGCCCTCCGGAATCACGCTTTCCCATGCCCACAATCTCTACGTGGCGGTCTTCTCCGAGCAGGGGCTGATCGGTCTCGGGCTCCTCCTGACCACCCTCGGGGTCGTCTGCTGGGCGTGGTGGCGGGCCCGCGGCGTCGTCGAACGCACCATGGCCTCGGGTCTCGTGGCCACCCTCCCCAGCTTTTTCTTCGATACCTACCTGATCAAGAACTTCCCCGTCAGTTTCGTGTGGTGGGCCGTTCTCGCCGCCCTGCTGATGATGATCGGCAAGCGGCGCAGCGGCGACGGGGAGCAGCGTTCGAAGGCCCAGCGGAGGCCCCGCGTGCTCAAGATCGGGTCTCATTGACGATCAGGCAGGCCACCAGGTTGGCGCCCGCCGCCTCCAGAAGACCGATCATCTCCTTGACCGCGTTGAGCGAGTCCCGCCGGTCCATCAGCAGCACGGTGGTCTCGCCCCCGGCCACGGCGCGAAGCGCCACGGGATCGGCCCCGTCGGGGGTTGCCGTGAGTGCTGCGGCCTCCGCCCCGAGTTGCTCGCCGAGTCCCCGGCACCACGGCCCGGGATTCACCCTTCCCCCGGTGCCCACCAACACCACTCCCCCGGTTTCCGAGGTTTTCAGGTGCGGGGCAAGCACCGCTGCCAGCTGCTGGAAGGCCTTCTCGTCGGCTTCGGCACGAAGCACCAGCTGACCGTCGGCGGCCAACGCGGTACCGGATGACACCAGGGGCCGCAACGCCGCCAGCACCCAGACGACGATCAGGCCCGCAACGACCCCCAGCACCCCACCTGCGGCCAACGTGACCCCCCGGCTGGCGCCGGTGACAACTGTTTTCGCGGGGGCGTCAACCGTTTCCGCCCGGACCAGTTGCTGATCGGAGGGGTGCAGTCCTTTGATCTCACTCGCCATCTCCTCGGCAAACGCTTTCGAAACCTTCAGCGATTGATCCCGGTCCGGGAGGGTTACCGTCAGGATCAGGAGCTGGTCCGAGAAAACGACCGTGGTGGAGGCGGTGACCTGTTCCGCTGTCATTCCCGGCACCTGGGCGGCCACCCGTTCGGCGACGCGGGTCCCCTGCGCGAGCGCCTGGTAGAGGGACATCTCGGAGCGGATCACGGATGTCACACGCTGTGCGTCCTCGGGGGTCCCGATCGAGGACGCCATCAGGACCACCACCCGCGAGGTGGTGCTGTAGACGGTACGGGTGGCGTTGCCGACGACCCACCCGCCGGTCAGGCCCGCCACGGTGGCGACCGCGATCACCAGCCAGGACCGCGTCAGGGCGCTCGCGAAATCGCGCAGGTTCATGTCACTCCAGGGACGTCGACGTTCGGACGACGCAATTATAACGACGATCGTTATAAACGGTCGAAACGGCAGCTCACGGTTCGAGGAACTCCCTGAACTCCTCGCGCGCCCGCTCGGCCCGCTCCCGGGTGGGCATCTCACAGAAGATGCGCAGGAGCGGCTCGGACCCGAAGAACCCGGCGATGATCGCCCGCCAACCACCGGCGCCGAAGTTGATGCGCGCCCCGGCATGGCGTTTTCTTGCCCCTGGACCGCACTCGACGCGGACCATTGTGATCGAACAATTGTTCAACCCTGCGCATTGTTTGCGCAAAATGTGCAATGTGCTCAGGCCAGGGCGATGAGATCGGCGTAGTCGTCGCTCCACAGGTCCTCGACCCCATCGGGCAGGACCAGCACCCGGTCCGGTTCCAGGGCCTCAACGGCCCCGGGATCGTGGGTGACGAGCACGACAGCCCCCGAGTAGGAACGCAGGGCGGACAGCACCTCCGCGCGGGAAGCCGGATCGAGGTTGTTCGTCGGCTCGTCGAGCAGCAGCACGTTGGCGGCCGAGACGACCAGCATGGCCAACGCCAGGCGGGTTTTCTCCCCACCCGAGAGCACCTTCGCGGGTTTGTCCACGTCATCCCCGGTGAACAGGAAGGAACCGAGCACCTTGCGAACCTCCACATCGCCCAGGTCGGGGGACGCGGAGACCATGTTCTCCAGCACCGATCTGCTGACATCGAGGGTCTCGTGTTCCTGTGCGTAGTAGCCGAGTCGTGCCCCGTGGCCCAGGATCCGCTGCCCCACATCGGGTTCCTCCAGCCCGGCGAGAAGCCGCAGCATCGTGGTTTTCCCGGCACCGTTCAGTCCGAGGATGACCACCTTGGATCCCTTGTCGATGGCGAGGTCGACGGCGGTGAACACCTCCAGCGAGCCGTAGGCCTTCGAGAGGTCGCGGGCCATCAGCGGGGTTTTCCCGCAAGGCGCTGGCTCGGGGAACCGGATCCGGGCCACCTTGTCGTGTTCCCGTTCCCCCTCGATGCCGGACAGCAGCTTCTCCGCGCGCCTGGCCATGTTCTGGGCGGCGACGGCCTTCGTGGCCTTGGCGCGCATCCGGTCGGCCTGGGCCATCAGCTGCGACGCCTTGCGTTCCGCGTTCAGGCGTTCCCGTTTGCGGCGTTTCTCGTCGGTCTCCCGCTGCTGCAGGTAGCGTTTCCAGTCCATCGCGTAGAGATCCAGTTCGGCGCGGTTGGCGTCCAGGTGGAACACCTTGTTCACCACCGCCTCGAGCAGACCGACGTCGTGGCTGATCACCACCAGACCACCCCCGAAACCCTGCAGATAGCCCCGCAGCCATGTGATGGAGTCCGCGTCGAGATGGTTGGTGGGTTCATCCAGCAGGAGGGTGTCGGCGTCGGAGAACAGGATCCGAGCCAGTTCGATCCGGCGTCGCTGACCACCCGAGAGGGTGTAAAGAGGCTGCCCGAGGACACGGTCCGGCAACCCGAGGTTGGCGGCAATCCGAGCCGCCTCGGCCTCGGCGGCGTATCCTCCCGCCGACAGCAACGCGTTCTCGGCACGGGCGTAGGCCGCCATGGCCTTCTCCCGTTCGGTTCCCCGCGAGGAGCTCATCTCCTGCTCGGCCCGCCTGAGACGCGCCATCACCTGATCCAGTCCGCGGGCCCCCAGGATCCGGTCGCGCGCGAGCTGCTCCGGCTCCCCCGAACGGGGATCCTGCGGCAGGTAGCCGAACCGCCCGGACCGGGTGACGGTGCCGGATGCGGGCAGTCCCTCCCCCGCGAGTATACGGGTCAGGGTCGTTTTCCCGGCGCCGTTGCGACCAACCAGCCCGATGCGATCCCCCGCAGCGACCTGGAAACTGACCGGGGACAACAGGAGCCGCGCCCCGGCGCGTACCTCCACATCCTTGACCTGCAGCACGTCGGCGAAGTTTACCCACCGGGGCGCGTTACGGCGGCTTCCACCACCCACCCGGTATCCCACTGACCCCCGGGGTCTGGCACCATGAACAAGTGGCAACCGCGAGTCGCCACCCCAGCTGAGTCAGGAGTTAGAACATGGGTTTCATCAAGGCCTTCACGGGCGCCCTCGGCGGCGTCTTCGCCGATCAGTGGCTGGATTTCCTCACGGTCCCCCGCGGCATCAGCCCGACGGCAGCGTTCTTCCCGGCCGCCCACGAGGGCAGGAACGCGGGGCGCGGTTCCAACACCAAGGGCTCGGAGAACATCATCAGCAACGGCTCGAAGATCGTGGTTCCCGACGGTTACGGCCTCGTCTCCTTCCAGGACGGGCGGATCACCGGCTTCGTGGCGGAACCCGGCGGGTTCGAGTTCCGCGGCCAGGATCCCTCCTCCCAGTCGGTTTTCGCCGGCGACGGGGTGTTCGGCCAGGTGATCCGGAACACCTGGGAACGCATCAAGTTCGGCGGGCGGCCGAACGCCATGCAGCAGGTCTTCTTCGTCAACCTCAAGGAGCTCCCGGACAACCGCTTCGGCACCCAGTCCGAGATCTACTGGGACGACGCCTACCTGGGTGCGCAGGTGGGCGCTATCACCCGCGGCTCCTACACCCTCCGCATCGTTGATCCCCTTCTGTTCATCTCCACCGTCATCTCGGGCGCCGTGATCGCGAACAACCAGGTCTTCGACTTCACGGACATCGACAATCCCGTCAGCGAACAACTCTTCACCGAGGTGGTGTCCAGTCTGGGTTCCGCCTTCTCGAAGTACACAAACGACCCCGAGCGGGGAAACCGCATCACCCGGCTGCAACAGGATTCCATCGGGTTCGCGAAATCCCTCAGCGCTGCCGTCGAGGAGAACTACCAGTGGCGTTCCGGGCGCGGCCTTCTCATCGAACGAGTCGCACTGGCGGCCATCGAGTACGACGCCGACACCCGAGCGCTGCTTTCCGACGTGAAGAAAGCGGACGCGCTGCGTGGGGACCGTGGCGCCTCCTTCATGCAGCAGTCCGTGGCCCGGGGAATCCAGTCCGCGGGGGAGAACGGGGGCGGTCAGGGTCTGGTCGGCATGGGCATCGGTGTTCCCATGATGGGCGGAATGATGGGCGGCTTCCAGCAGCCGACGCAGCAGCCCGCACCGGCACAACCCGCGCAGCCCGAACAGCCCGCGCAGGCGGCCCCCCAGGAGGATCCCGTCGCGAAGCTGAAACAGATGAAGGAGCTGCTCGACGCCGGGGTGGTCTCCCAGGAGGAGTTCGACACGCTGAAGAAGCGGCTGCTCGGGCTGTAAGAGGACACGAAACCATGACAGCCTCCGGAAGTGGCGGCCAGGGCTGGGGGCAGCAACCCTGGCCGCCCGGGTATCCCCAGCAACAACCACACGGCTACCCTCCCCCACAGCAGGCCACCGGGTATCCCCAGGCCCAGCAGCCCTGGCCCGGATATCCCCCGCAACCGGGAGTTTTCCCGCCCCAACAGGAGTCCCGTCCCCTGAGCGAGAATCCGTACGCCAATCCGGGGCACGTCGCGGGGCCACCCCCTGTTCCCGCCGCCCCGGGCAACCCCTGGACACCAGCGCCTCCACAGCAGGACATCCAGGAGCCGGCTCCCGTCCCCCAGGTGATCGAGCTTCCCGACGGCGGCCGCACCGGCGTGATGATCAAGTGCGCCAGTTGCGGGGGCACTGACATCCGTTACGTCGTCGAGGCCCGCTCCTTGGTCTGCGCGAACTGCCGGTCCCGTTACAACGAACCGCGTCTGGAGGACCAGGTTGACCTGACCGGGGGGATACGGGACCTGGAGGGCACCGTGGTGACCCATTCCTCGCAGGACCTGGTCGGGCAGAGCATGGTGACACTGAAGTGCGACGGCTGCGGCGCGGAGGTGGTCATCGACGTGCACGAGACCGTGCAGGTGCGCTGCCACTGGTGCCGAAGCTATCTCTCACCCAACGCCAGGATCGCGAATGGGGCGACCCCGGACGCGGTGGCCCCGTTCCTGGTTCTGCAGCACGACGCCGTGGAGATCATCCGCGAGTTCGTGGACCAGCGGAAGTTCTACGCCCATCCCAGGTTCAAGCAGGAGTTCGCCCCCGAGAACGTGGTAGGCGTCTACCTGCCCTATTTCGTGTTCGACGGGCAGGCGCATGGCGATCTGACGGGCCGTGGCGAGGTGCAGACCGGATGCTGGACCGAGAAACACGGGGATTCCTGGGAAACCTACTACTCCGCCGATGCCTACAACGTTGCGCGCAGTTTTGACATGAGCATCGATGACCTGCTGCTGGAGTCCAACCAGGAACGCGGAAACATGGGCGATCCGTCGCAGACCAACAACATCATCAATGCGATCCTGCCGTTCAACGTGAAGGACGCCCTGCGTTACAGCCCGAACTATCTTCGCGGCTTCACGAGCGAACGCCGCGACGTGAACGTCACCGAGATGGATCACATCGTCCGGGACCGCCTGCTCAGCATCGCCCGCGCGAAGGGGGAGAACATGGTGGAGAGGTACGACCGGGGTGTCCGCTGGGACACCGAGCACGTGGACCTCCAGGGTTCACGCTGGGTGACGGTCTATCTGCCGGTGTGGCTGTACTCCTACTACCAGCCCGATCGCGGGCTGAAACATTTCGTGGCGGTCAACGGCCAGAACGGCAAGGTGATGGGATCGGTACCCATCAACCGGACGATGCTGTACCTGATGACCTTCCTGATTTTCGTCATCGGCACCGCAATCGGGCTGATGCTGTTCGTGGCAACCTTGTGATGGGAGCTGACATGTCCTTCTGGATGGTTCTGTTGGAGCGCTCGTCCTCGGGAAGTATCCGGTTTGCCCTGTTGGCGCTGGGGCCGATCGCCGCCATCGCCTTCTACGGCTACATCATGTCGCGGTACCGAAATGCCGACAAGTCGTACCAGTTCGAGGAAACCACCCGCGTCGAACTCCAGGACGTCCAAGGGTCAGACACCTACCTCGAGTCCATCGGCCGCACGCAGGAAAAGCACGTGGAGGGCCACGAGTACTCCAAAGAACCGAGAAACCGGCTGCGGACGTGGTAGGGAGTCCGGGCGCCGCCCGCAAAGCGGCCCCGGGGATCCGTCAGCTGCCCGCCAGGAAATTGAGGATCGCCGCGTTCCACTGATCCGCGTGGGAAACGTTGATCCCGTGAGGCCCGCCCTCGATCACGACCAGCTGCGCCTGCTGCGCGTACTCGGGCATGCGGGCGCTGGACTTTGCCAGCGGGACGTTCTGGTCCCCGTCGCCGTGGATCACCAGCAGCGGGACGTCGATGCGACGACAGTCCTCGCGCAGGTCCTCGGTCCAGGAGAGAATGGTTGCAACCGCGGCGTGCGGGGCCGACTGCTGGGCGATCTCAACCGCCTGCCTCCGGACCTCCTCGGGAACGGTGAGCCCCTGGTCGTTGCTGTAGAACCAACCGCAGAACTGGTCGACGAAACCGGCGTGGTCGGCGGCGCAGGCATCCGCCAGCTCCTGGAATCCCTCGCGGGGCATGGCACCGTCAGGATTGTCCTTCGTGATGCACAGGGCCGGGCAGATGGACCCGGACAGGATCGCCGCACCGACACGCCCCGATCCGCGCGTCGCCAGGTAACGGGCCACCTCACCACCGCCCATGGAGAACCCGAGCAGCACCACGTCGTGCAGGTCGAGGCCGGTCAGCAGGGCGTCCAGGTCGGCTGCCAAGGTGTCGTAGTCGTAGCCGCCACGGGGTTTCCCGGACTGCCCGAACCCACGCCGGTCGTAGGTGATCACCCGGTATCCGGCGGCGGCGAGCACCTTGGCGTTGTCGGCGAACGCGGCCCCGGACAGCGGCCAGCCGTGGATCATCACAATGGGTCGCCCGGATCCGATGTCGGTGTAGTTCAGGTTCACCTGGTCCGGGGTGGTCAGCTTCGGCATCTTCGCCCTCCAATCATCGGTTCTCCCCGAGACTACTCGACAACCCCCCGGATTGATGCCGACCCCGGTTTCAGCCCGGACGCGCCGGACCTCAGAGGTTGTAGCCGATGGCCCGCAGCTGTTCGCGGCCATCTTCGGTGATCATCTCCAGGGTCCACGGAGGCAGCCACACCCAGTTGATGGTCACCGAGTTCGCGAGGCCGTCGAGCGCGTACTTCGTGTCGTACTCGATGCGGTCGGTCAGCGGGCAGGTGGGCGAGGTGAGGGTCATGTCGAGGGTGACGTTGGCCTCCTCGTCCACCGTGACCCCGTAGAGCAGGCCGAGGTCGACGACGTTGACCATCAGCTCGGGGTCGACGACGTCCTTCATCGCCTCCTCGATCTCCTCCTCGGTGGGGATCGGCCTGGTCGAGTCGTCGTCGGGCAGTTCGTCCTTGACCAGATCCGAGGGACGCGGGTCGGGGGTGTACATCAGTTCTCCTTCGCTGAGGCCTGGCTGACGGCATCCCGGAGGGCCGCCCAGGCGAGCAGGGCGCACTTGACGCGCGCGGGGAACTTCGAGACGCCGGCGAAAGCGATGGCGTCCTCGAAGCGGTCCTCGTCGGGGGTGATCTCCCCCTTGGAGTGCATCATCTCCAGGAAGTCGTCGTAAAGACCGGAGAAATGGTCGATGTCCTGGTCGATCACCAGGTCTCCCAGGATGGATGTGGATGCCTGCGAGATGGAGCATCCCTCACCGTCGTAGGACATGTCGGCGATCGTGTCGCCGTCCAGGTGGACGCGCAGGGTCAGCTCGTCGCCGCAGGACGGGTTGACGTGATGCACCTCGGCCTCGTATGGCTCCCGCAGTCCGCTGTGGTGCTTCTCGCGGTAGTGGTCGAGGATGATCGTCTGATAGAGCTCGTCGAGGTTCATCGTGCTCCAAAGTAGTCGCGGGTGAACACCAGCGCATCCGCCAATGCGTCGATCTCCTCCCGGGTCGTGTAGAGGTGGGCCGATGCCCGGGTGGAGCTCTGGTGACCGAGTCTCCTGTGCAACGGCCTGGCGCAGTGGTGCCCACCCCGGATGGCGATACCACGGGAGTCCAGCACCTGCATGACGTCGTGCGGGTGGATGCCCTTCAGGTTGAACGAACACGCCGATCCCCGTTCGGCGGCCTCCGCCGGTCCCAGCAGCACCAGCCCATCGATGCTGGTCAGCTTGGCGAGCATGTACTCGGTCAGCTCGTGTTCGTGGGCGGCAATGGCGTCCATTCCGATCCCCTGCAGGTACTTGATGGCTGCGGCGAGCCCTGCGGCCTGGGCGATCGGCGGGGTGCCCGCCTCGAAACGCTGGGGCGGATCCGCGTAGGTGGAGTGGGTCATCTCGACCACCTCGATCATCTCCCCACCACCGAGGAAGGGGGGCAGGGAAGCCAGGAGCTCCCCCCTGCCCCACAGCACCCCGATACCGGTCGGGCCGCACATCTTGTGACCCGTGAAGGCCACCAGGTCGGCTCCGAGGGCCGCGACGTCGACGCTCTGGTGAGGCACCGACTGGGAGGCGTCGACCACCATCACCGCGCCTACCGCGTGGGCCTTGGCGGCGATCCCGGCCACCGGGTTGCGGGTGCCCAGCACATTGCTCACGTGGGCGATGGAAACCACCCTGGTGCGTTCGTTGATCAACCCGTCACGTTCGGCCGCCTCGAGGTCGAGCCGCCCCTCGTCCGTGACGTCGAACCAGCGGAGCACCGCCCCGGTGCGCTCACACACCAGCTGCCAGGGAACGATGTTCGAGTGGTGCTCCATCACGGAGATCACCACCTCGTCACCCGGAATCAGCCGGGCCGCCAGGGTGTTGGCCACCAGATTGAGCGCCTCGGATGCATTTCTGGTGAAGACCACTTCCTCAGGGGCGGCGGCGCCGATGAAGGACGCGACCAAGCCCCGCGCCCCCTCGTAGGCCTCGGTGGCCTCGGCGCCGAGCACGTGCATCGCGCGCGCCACGTTGGCGTTGTGCTGCAGGTAGTGCTCGGCTATCGCGTCAACGACCACCCGGGGTTTCTGGGAGGTGTTGGCCGAGTCCAGGTAGACCAGTGGATACTGCCCCATCCTGCGCTTCAGGATGGGGAAATCCTGCCGGATCGTATCGACGTCAAAGCTCACTTCGGTCCTCTCCTCCTCAACCACCGTCTCCCCCGCTCCCGGGGTCGGGGCACCGTCAGGCCCTGGCCGCCTTGATATAGGCCTCGTAGCCCTTGGCCTCGAGGTTGTCGGCCAGCTCACGCCCGCCCTGGTCGACGATGCGGCCGTCGACGAAGACGTGAACGAAGGTGGGGTCGATGTAACGCAGGATGCGGGTGTAGTGGGTGATGAGCATCACGGCCCGGTCCCCCTGGGCGGAGTAGCGGTTCACGCCATCGGCGACGATGCGCAGGGCGTCGATGTCGAGACCGGAGTCGGTTTCGTCGAGGATGGCGGCCTTGGGATTGAGCAGCTCCAGCTGGGCGATCTCGTGGCGTTTCTTCTCGCCACCGGAGAAACCCTCGTTGACGGAACGGGCCGAGAAGGAGCTGTCCAGGTTCATACGGTTCAGCACGTTCTCGACGTCCTTGACCCAGGTGCGGATCTTGGGGGCCTTGCCGTCGAGGGCGGTCTTGGCGGTGCGGAGGAAGTTCGCCACGGACACCCCCGGAACCTCGACCGGGTACTGCATCGCCAGGAACAGGCCCTGCCGGGCGCGTTCATCGACGGTGAGGTCGGTCAGCTCCACTCCGTCGAGGGTCACGGATCCGGAGGTGATCTCGTACTTGGGGTGTCCCGCGATGGCGTAGGCGAGGGTGGACTTCCCGGAACCGTTGGGACCCATGATCGCGTGCACCTCACCGGAGTTCACGGTGAGGTCCACGCCCTTGAGGATCTGTTTGGGACCCTCCTCGGTCAGGACGTCGACGTAGAGGTCGGAGATGACGAGATTGGACATGGTTTTCAGGACTCCTGGAATTCGGTGATGGGGTGGTCGAGATCGACCAGCACCTGCTGGTCCTCGATCTGGACCGGGTAGACGTTGACGGGTTCCGTGGCGGGCAGGCAGAGGGCGCGGCCGCTTCGCAGGTCGAAACGGGAGCCGTGGAGGTAGCACTCTATCGAGCCCTCCTCGACATCCCCGTCGCTCAGGGGAACGTGCCCGTGACTGCAGAGATTGTGGATGGCGAAGTACTCGCCCTGATGGAGCACGATGGCGATCTCGTGTTCGTCGACGGCGAGCGGGATCTCGGGAATCAGCTCGTCGAGGGTGGCGACGGCGATGAAGCTCACTGAGCGGCCCTCATGGCCTCGGCCGCCATGTCGAGTTCCTTCTCCACCTGGGCCAACAGCCTCTTCTCGACCTCGGGAACACCGATGCGCCGGATGATGTCGTTGAAGAAACCGTGCACGACGAGGCGTCTGGCCTCGGCCTCCGGGATGCCGCGGGAGCGCAGGTAGAAGAGCTGGAGGTCATCGAACCGGCCAGTGGTGGAGCTGTGGCCGGCCCCCTCGATCTCGCCTGTTTCGATCTCCAGGTTGGGAACGGAATCGGCCCGGCAGCCGTCGGTGAGGACGAGGTTCTTGTTGGACTCGTAGGTTTCGATGCCCTCGGCGACCTTCCGGATCAGCACGTCACCTATCCACACCGAGTTCGCGCCCTCGCCCTGCAGCGCACCGCGATAGTCCACGTTGGACCTGGTCTTCGGGGCGTTGTGGTCGACGAAGAGGCGGTGCTGGATGTGTTGCCCGGCATCGACGAAGTAGAGACCGTACTGTTCGAGTTCACCGCCGGGACCCGTGAAGCGGGCGTTCTCCTGGAGCCGGATCACGGCGCCACCGAGCGATGCCTGGACGGTGCGGACCCGGGCGTCACGTCCGACCTCGATGCTGATCTGACCGCCGTGGACGGCATCGGCATCCCAGTCGTTGACGTACACGAGGTTCACCTCGGCTCCATCACCGACCCGGATGTCGTACTTCGCGGCGTAGGATCCGCTGCCTTTGTAGTGGAACACGATGGTGGCGCGGGAGTTGGCCCCGACCTCCAGCACGAAGACCTCTGCCGCCTCCGCGCCGTTCCCGGTCCCGACGTGGACGTTGGCCTGGTCGATTTCGGTGTCTGCCGGGACACGCATGAGCGCCAGTTCCGCGCTGCGGGCCACCGCCAGGGCCGCGACGCGGTCCACCGGGGGTTCGACGGCGAGGTCCTGCAGTGCGCTCATGGGCATGACGGTGAACTCCACGCCAGCAGGGGTTTCCCCCTCCCAGCTGAGTCCGGGAAGCGCGTCACCCTCGGCCAACAGCCCGGCGAGACGCTTCAGCGGGGTGAAGCGCCAGATCTCCTCCATGCCTGTCGGCTTCGGATGATCGGCGACCTCCCACGACGGGGTGGGGTGAAGATGGGATGCGACGGTCTCGACGGCTCCGAACCCGTTCACTGCAGCAGTGGTGCTCAACTTTTCTTCCTCTTGTCCGTTTCGTTCCGGGGCCGACATCAGCCGACCGCACCTTCCATCTGCAGCTCGATGAGCCGGTTGAGTTCCAGGGCGTATTCCATGGGGAGTTCCTTGGCGATGGGCTCGACGAAACCACGCACGATCATGGCCATCGCCTCGTCCTCCTCCATGCCTCGGGACATGAGGTAGAACAGCTGGTCATCGGAGACCTTGGAGACGGTCGCCTCGTGGGCCATGGAGACGTCGTCCTCCCGGACATCCACGTAGGGATAGGTGTCGGAGCGGGAAATGGTGTCCACCAGCAGTGCATCGCATTTCACCGACGACGCGGAGTGATGCGCTCCCGCCTCGACCTTCACCAGGCCGCGGTAGGAGGAACGCCCGCCGCCGCGGGAAACCGATTTCGAGATGATCGACGAGGAGGTGTGGGGGGCGCAGTGCACCATCTTGGAGCCCGCGTCCTGGTGCTGCCCCTCGCCCGCGAAGGCGATCGACAGGGTCTCGCCGCGGGCGTGTTCCCCCATCAGGTAGACGGCCGGGTATTTCATGGTCGCCTTGGAACCGATGTTGCCGTCGACCCACTCCATGGTGGCGCCCTCCTCGCAGACGGCGCGCTTGGTGACGAGGTTGTAGACGTTGCTCGACCAGTTCTGGATGGTCGTGTAGCGGCAGCGGGCGCCCTTCTTGATGAAGATTTCCACCACCGCCGCGTGCAACGAGTCGGAGGAGTAGATGGGAGCTGTGCAGCCCTCGACGTAGTGCACGTAGGCGTCCTCGTCGACGATGATCAGGGTCCGCTCGAACTGGCCCATGTTCTCGGTGTTGATCCGGAAATAGGCCTGCAACGGGATGGAGACGTGGACTCCCTTGGGAACGTACACGAAGGAACCACCGGACCAGACGGCGGTGTTCAGCGCCGCGAACTTGTTGTCACCTGCCGGGATGATGCTGGCGAAGTGTTCCTTGAAGATCTCGGGATGTTCCCTGAGGGCGGTGTCCGTGTCGAGGAAGATCACACCCTGCCGTTCCAGTTCCTGATTGATGTGGTGGTAGACCACCTCGGATTCGTACTGGGCTGCGACACCGGCCACGAGGCGGGCCTTCTCCGCCTCGGGGATGCCGAGCCTGTCGTAGGTGTTCTTGATGTCCTCGGGCAGGTCATCCCAGGTCTGTGCCTGGCGTTCCGTGGAACGGACGAAGTACTTGATGTTGTCGAAATCGATCTCGTCGAGTTCCGCTCCCCAGGCCGGCATCGGTTTCTTGCCGAACAACTTGAGGGCCTTCAGGCGCAGGTCCCGCATCCACTCGGGTTCGCCCTTCAGCTCGGAGATGTTCCGGACCACGGCCTCGCTGAGGCCTCGCTGGGCAGCAGCACCGGCGGCATCGGAATCGTGCCAGCCGTACTGGTAGCCGTTTAGGGCTTCCAGGTGCTCGTCCTGCGTGGCCCCCACTCCGGGGGCCTGTGGCGTGGTCGTCATAGGGTCACTTCCTGATCTTGCTCGGGATGACGGGGTTGGGAACGTGGGTGGTGCACACCCCGTCCCCGTGGGCGATGGTCGCGAGCCGCTGGACGTGGCTGCCCAGCAGCCGCGAGAACAGCTGGGTCTCAACCTCGCAAAGCTGGGGGAACTCTGCCGCGACATGCGCCACCGGGCAGTGGTGCTGGCACAGCTGGTCGCCCGAACGAACCGGCTTGACCGAGGGCGCGTAGGTGGCTCCCAGGGCCTCGGTGAGCAACTCGATGGGGGTGCGTTCGGGATGGGCCTCGCGCAGCTCGTTGAAACGGTTCTCGATCTCGTCGACGCGTTCCGAGGCCAGGTCGACCATGGCCTGCGGCCCGGCGGCCTCGATCAGCCTCCGGATGGCGACTATGGCCAGCTCGTCGTAGGCCTGGTGGAACTCGGAACGTCCCGCGTCCGTGAGGAAGAACACCTTGGACGGGCGGCCCCGGCCACGCGCCCCGTAGACCCGTTGTTCACGCGAACCCAGGGTCCCCTCCCCCAAGAGGGTGGACAGGTGGCGACGGATGGCGGCGGGGGTCAGGTTCAACCGTTCAGCGAGTTCTCGCGCCGTCGATGGTCCGTGTTCCAAGATGGAGCGGACCACCCGTTCTCGGGTGGAGTTGTCGGCTTCCTGCATGTCCGCGCTCATGACACCCTCCTCCCAGCGATTTTGCACACGCCAGTCTTTCGGAATCTCCCAAGCGTATCAAGCTAGGGCAGCCTAACCATCAAGGCCCACGGCTACCCTCGACGCGGTCGGAGGTGTCCCGCCCTTCTCCCCGATCAAATCAGTTCCCCGGGATTCCAAGTCCTTGGGCCAACAATACTCATCGCCCGTCGCGGCGCAACCCTGGAAGTCCGCGAGGGGATCCCGGCTCGGGCGACCTCAACGGGAGTAGCGCAGCGGATTGGGGCGGCACCGGGTCTCCGTGGCGATCCTGAGCCCGGGGGCCAGCCGCCCCGCCTCCCGGAGGGCGAGCAGTTTCTCGACCACCTTGTCGCGCAACATCACGGGCGAGATGGTGTTCAGGTAGATCTTGGTGGCCCCCTCGAAACCGGCGAGGGTGGAGACCCGCCACTTGAGCATCACCCGCCACGGCATCGGGAGCGCGACGTCGATCGGCCGGTGGTGCCATTCCTCATTGCAGGCGATGTCGACCCCGGTGGCGGCATGCATGGCGTGGATCAGGTCCGACATCCCCCGCACCTCCTCGGCGGACTGCTCCCAGGGGTCGGAGAACTCGGAACAGGAGTAGATCTCCAGGGTCGGGTAGCGGTGCCCGAAACCCGCGAAGGCGACCGCGTGGTCGTTCTCGGCGACGATCAGGTTGTGATAACCCGCGTAGTTCGGACCCACCTCGTTGAACAGGTTCGAGTCCTGCCGCAGCCGGGCGAGCGCCACCTCGTGCTGAACGCCCCGTTCGTCGATGGCGACGAGCTGCTTGTGGAGGTGGTCGAAGGACGCCCCCGCCGGTTTCAGCCAGTTCTGGAAGACGGTCACGTAGCGGGCGTACCGGTTGTTCTCGTAGCTGCGGCGTATCGAGTCGATCGTGAAGGCGATGAACTTCTCGTGTTCCCCCGGGGTCAGGGTCCCGGAGCCGGCGAGTTGCGTGTCATCGACCGCGCCGTCGACGAAGTGCCGCCTGGCGATTATCACGTCGTGCCCGCCGCCGAAGAACCCTGAGGCCACTTCCAGACGCTGCTCCCGGGTCATCGCGGCGATCTGGCCGGTGCCGTGCCCGGAGGCCCTCAGCTTCATCTCGGCCACCCGCAGCACGTGCTCCAGGCCCTCGGGAGAGGCCAGGTAGGCCCGTTGGCGCTGCGCGACGGCCTCGGGAAGCTCGAAATTGTAATTGGCGCGCCAGTAGTCGAAGCTCAGGATCTCGAACAGGTTCGGGATGCAGCGGAACTCGGCGGTGGTGGCGAACAGTTCCTCCGCCGGAAGCCCCATCAGTGTTTCCCATCCGTCACCGGAACGCACCACGCGGGCCTTCTCCGGCGGGGTCTCCAGGTAACGCCGTTCGCAGAAGGCGCAGTGCGCCCCGTGGGCCGTCTCGTCGATGGGGTTGGGTTCGGGGCGTTTGCGGCCGAGGGGTCGGTTACCCCGCCCCGGCACGGTCCACACCTCGGTTCCGGTGAGCGGTCCGACTTGTTTCACTGTTCCGTCGGCCATGGTGGACAGGTACTCGGGCTGCCTGACATAGGGCTGCATGACGCCACCGTAGATCATCACCGGGTCCGGATGCTCCGCCACCGGAGTGTTCCCGCCCGCGGACGAGATCATGGCACGGGCCGACCGGCGACAAAACCCTGGCACCACCCGGCACACGGAACCCCCCGATGCAACGGCAACCGGTATGGTCGGAACTGTGACCAACAGCAATCCACTCCGCGACCCCCGGGACCGGAGACTGCCAAGGATCGCGGGTCCCTGCGTCCTGGTGATCTTCGGCGTCACGGGTGATCTTTCCAGGAAAAAACTGATGCCGGCCGTCTACGACCTGGCGAACCGCGGCCTGCTTCCCCCCGGTTTCGGCCTGGTGGGTTTCGCGCGCCGAGACTGGGCCGATCAGGATTTCGCGAAGGTGGTCCACGACGCGGTCAAGGAAAACGCCCGCACCCGTTTCCGCGAGGAGGTCTGGGAGCAGTTGCTGGAGGGGATCCGGTTCGTGCCGGGCACGTTCGACTCCGACGAGGCCTTCCAGCGGCTCCGCGCCACCCTTGAGGAACTCGACCAGGCCCGCGGCACCAGCGGTAACCACGCCTTCTACCTTTCCATCCCACCGTCGAACTTCGAGCAGGTGGTCTCCCAGCTCAAACGAAACGCCATCACGGGCGAGGGCGACAACACCTGGAACCGGGTGGTGATCGAGAAACCCTTCGGCCACGACCTGCGCTCGGCCCGTGAACTGAACGGCGTCGTCAGTCAGCTCTTCTCCCCCCACGAGGTGTTCCGCATCGACCACTATCTGGGCAAGGAGACGGTGCAGAACATGTTGGCGATGCGTTTCGCCAACGAACTTTTCGAACCCTTCTGGAACCGCAACTACGTCTCCCACGTGGAGATCACCATGGCCGAGGACATCGGCATCGGCGGCCGGGCCGGGTACTACGACGGGATCGGGGCGGCGCGCGACGTCATCCAGAACCACCTGCTGCAGCTGCTCGCCCTGGTCGCGATGGAGGAACCGACCAGTTTCGAGGCCGCGCAGCTGCGCACGGAGAAGACCAAGGTGCTGGCGGCCGCCCGGGTCCCCTCCGACTACGCCGCCCACACTGCCCGCGGCCAGTACGCCGCGGGCTGGCAGGGGGGCCAGTTGGTGCGCGGTTACCTGGAGGAGGAAGGCGTCTCCCCCGATTCCCGCACCGAGACCTACGCCGCCATCCGCGTCGATGTCGACAACCGCCGCTGGGCCGGGGTCCCGTTCTACCTGCGGGCCGCCAAACGCATGCCTAGGCGGGTCACGGAGGTCGCCCTGGTGCTGAAGCAGGCACCTCACCTGCCCTTCCCCGCCACCGAGACCGCGGCCCTGGGACAGAACGCCCTGGTGATGCGCGTCCAGCCCGACGAGGGCGTCACCCTCCGGTTCGGCGCCAAGGTGCCGGGCACACAGATGGAAATCCGTGACGTCTCCATGGACTTCGTCTACGGCGGCTCCTTCACGGAAACCTCCCCGGAGGCCTACGAACGCCTGATCCTGGATGTGCTGCTGGGCGATCCACCCCTGTTCCCGCAGCACGAGGAGGTGGAGCTCGGCTGGAAGATCCTGGACCCGGTGCTCGACTACTGGGCTTCGCTGCCCACCCAGCCGGAACCCTACGCGGCGGGCACCTGGGGTCCCGCCAGCGCCGTCGAGATGCTGGCCCGTGACGGCAACACCTGGCGCAGGCCGTAGAGGAGGAAGCCGTGATCATCGAACTCAACAACACCACGACGCAGGACATCACCTCCGCGCTGATCAGAGCCCACCGGGAGGTCGGGCCGACCAGCGGCATGGTCCTGACGCTGCTGGCGATCACCGACGACGACCACCAGGACGAGGTGCTCTCCGCCGCCCGGGCCTCCGCCATGGCACACCCGTCGCGGGTCATCGTCATCTCCAAGGCCGGCGGGGAAACCCGCCTCCACGCGAAGATCCAGGTCGGCGAGGGACTCCCGGGGGACCTGATCGCCCTGAAGCTGCACGGCGAGCTGGCCTCGCACGGCGACTCCGTGGTGCTGCCCCTGCTGCTGCCCGACTCCCCCACGATCGCCTGGTGGCCCCACAAGGCCCCCGACGCCCCCGCCCAGGACCCGATCGGCAGGTTGGCGACCCGCAGGATCACCGACTCGATGGGGGCGCCGGATCCGCAGCTGGCCCTGGCGATCCGCGCCCGCAACCTGGCCCCCGGCGACACGGACCTGTGCTGGACCCGGATCACGCGCTGGCGTGCCCTGCTGGCCGCCGCCCTGGACCAGTTCCCGCACCAGGTCACCTCCGCCCTGGTGCGTTCCACCCCCGACAACGCCTGCTCCACCCTGCTGGTGACCTGGCTGGAGCAGCAGCTGGGTGTCCCGGTGCTGCACGAGGACAGCGACCAACCGGGAATCTCGGAGGCGAGGCTGACCACCGACGGGGGTGACATCGTCATCAACAGGGGCCGCTCCGAGGCCATCGCCCGCTACGCCGTGCCGGGCCAGCCGGAACGAAAGGTGGCGTTGAAACGACGTCCTCTCACCGAATTGCTCACGGAGGAGTTGCAGCGTATGGATCCCGATGCCGTCTTCGAGTCGGTCGTGAGCCACATCGCCACGCGGGTGGGTGAGTGATGTTCACCCGGGTGGTGCGCCTGGAAACGGCGCAGCAGGTGGCGGATGTGGTCGCCCGCCGGTTCATGAAGAAGACCACGGAGCTGCTGGACAGCCGCGAGGAGGTGCACGTGTGCCTGACCGGCGGTGGCACCGCGGACCTGGTCTACGAACGTTTCGCGGACCTGTCCGCCGAGGCGAAACTCGACCTGGGGCGCCTGCACCTGTGGTGGGGGGATGAGCGTTTCGTGGCCGCCACGGATCCCGACAGGAACTCCCTCCAGGCCATCAGCCGGCTGGGACGCACCCTGCCCATCCAGTCGGCCCGGATCCACATGATGGCGGCGCGTGACGGCCGCGCGGACCCGCACGACAGCGCATCCGAATACGCCGCCGAGCTGGGGGAAACCCGCTTCGACCTGACCTTCCTGGGCATGGGACCGGACGGTCACGTCGCCTCGATCTTCCCGGGGCATCCGAGTTTCGAATCCACCTCCCGCAGTGTGATCGGGGTGACGGATTCCCCGAAACCACCCTCGGAACGCATCTCGCTGACGATCCCGACCCTCAACCGATCCGGCGAGATCTGGTTCATCGTCACGGGCACCGGCAAGGCCGACGTGCTGCCCCGGGCCCTCGGCGGCGACGAAACCCTGCCGGCCTCCCACGCCCACGGACAGCAGGCCACGTACTGGTTCATCGACGACGCAGCCGCCTCGAAGCTGCCTCCCCGCTACGTCTGCCCGCTCTGAGCGGCAGATTTCACGGGTTCCCTGACGGCCTGGAACATTCCGAGCGCGGCGGCCCGGCGGAACCCGAGGGCCTCGTTCACGGCCAGCATGTGATGGTTCTCGGCCGCATTGAAGGTGTGGACCGCGGGGGCCTGGGGCAGGGCGGCGTGCACCGCCTCCAGGTTGGCCGCCTTGACCAGCGTTCCCAACCGGTGGCCGCGATATTCGGGAAGGACAATGGTGTCCCTCTGATGGATCATGGCTTCGGGCCACTCACGCGATGCGGACAGCTCATTCAACGCCACGACCTTTCCTGTTGGTTCGTGCACCACGATCCCGAGGAAAAGCCGGTTCGTCGAGCTGACTCGCGCGTAGTCAGCACGCACGCGGTCCGCATCCCAGGATGTCTCGGGAATGATCAGCCCGCCGGATGGCGCATCGGTGCTCATGCGTTGTTTCAGCACCGCGACACCGGCCGCCCACCCCGGGGGTACCTCCCCCTCCAGGCAGTGCACCCCGTAGTCCGGCCCGGCCGCGGCCCCGGCCGTGGCGAGAACCTCACTCAGCGCGACGGCCGGGGCGGCGAAGTCGTAACGGGAATACCACATCACCTGCCCCAGGACGAAGCCGTGGCGCAGGGCGAACCGCGCCCGTGGGCTGGCGGCCAGCAGCGCCCCATCCCCGACGGGACTGGGCAACACGGCATCGCCCGGGCCCGGCACCGGGGTCGGAATCTCGAGGTTGACGTAGCGGGTTTCGGGTTCCAGGGCTGACTGCACCACCTCCGCGAGCGCCTGCCCGATTCCCCGCCGCCTGTACCCGGGCGTGACGTAGACGTGCGCCATCGCACCTTCGGGCTCGTCCACGAAATCCACCACCAGCCTGGCGAAACCGACAGGCCGGTCCTTGACCCAGACCAGCCAGCGCCGCACCCGGCTCTCGGTAAGGGCGGCATGCGCAGCTCTCAGGTCGGCCTCCGGACCGTTCCGGGGCCCTTGGGGACCGAGCGCCTCGACGCTGTCATCGGTGTTCATGCGACAGTAGGCAGCCCATTCCTCGTTCACGTTCCCGGGAAGCGCGAATTCGCGGATCGCGACATCAGTCATTGCCTCACCTTAACGTCCGGTTTGAACAGCGTTTCCGGTAACTTTGATTCATGAAGAGGATTGCACGACCGGCACGAGTGGCCACGGGTTGCAAGGCGCATCCAAGGCCTGACGGGCCGCGATCCACCTTCGGAAGACGAACCGGGAGTCACCATGACTGATTTCCTGACCTGGCTCGGCCAGCACCCTTGGGCCGCCTGGGGCGTGCTGGCGCTGCTGCTGGCAGCGGCCGAGTTGCTCACCATGGACCTGACATTGCTGATGCTCGCGGCCGGCGCCCTCGCCGGCGGGGTGGTTGCGCTGCTGTTCCCCCACCTGCTGTGGCTCCAGGTGATCGTCGCCCTGGCCACCGCGGTGGCGACTCTCTTCCTGCTTCGTCCCACACTCCTGGAGAAGGCTCGCCAAGCTCCGGGATACCGCTCCTCCCTCGATGACCTGATCGGCTCGTTCGGAGATGTGACCACCCGGATCACCGCGAACTCGGGCGAGGCCAAGGTGGATGGCCAGATCTGGCAGGCCCGCAGCTACGACGACGCCATCACGATCGAGGCCGGGGAGAGAATCGAGGTCTACAAACTCGACGGAATCACCTTGATCGTCTATCCCATCGCCCGCTGACCAGAAACCGCAAGGAGCGACATTGCCCGCACCCACCATCGTTCTCATTGTTCTTGCCGTCGTCGTGGTCATGCTGCTGGCCGCGACCCTGAAGATCATCCGCCAACAGCAGGTGGCCATAGTCGAACGGCTCGGCAAGTTCCGCAAAGTACTGGATCCTGGACCACATCTGGTGGTTCCGTTCCTCGACCAGATCCGATACGCCCTCGACATGCGCGAGGAGGTGGTGCCGTTCCCACCCCAGGGCGTCATCACCGAGGACAACCTCATCGTCTCGATCGACTCGGTGATCTACTTCCAGATCGTCGATCCGGTCCGCGCCGCCTACGAGGCGCAGAACTACCGTGCCGCCATCGAACAGCTGACCATGACCACCCTGCGCAACATCATCGGTGGCATGGACCTGGAGGCCACCCTCACCTCCCGTGAAGAGATCAACAAGCGCCTGCGTGCGGTACTGGACGAGGCGACCGGCAAGTGGGGAATCAAGGTCAACCGGGTCGAGCTGCGCACCATCGAGCCGCCGCCGACCATCCGCGACGCCATGGAGAAGGGCGCCCGGGCGGAACGCGACAAACGGGCCTCGATCCTCTTGGCCGAGGGCCAGCGCCAGTCCCAGATCCTCTCCGCTGGCGGCGACCGGGAGGCCGCGATCCTCCGTGCCCAGGGCGATCGTGAGGCGGCCGTCCTCCGCGCCCAGGCCGACCGGCAGGCCCAGATGTTGCGCGCCGAGGGCGAGGCCCAGGCCATCACCACGGTTTTCAGCGCCATCCACGCCGCGGAACCGGACCAGGCCCTGCTCGCCTACCAGTACATGCAGATGCTGCCCCGCCTGGCCCATGGTGATTCGAACAAGATGTGGATCATCCCCAGCGAACTCAGCGACGCCCTGAAGGGCCTGGGACAGGTGGCGGGCTCCACCGACGTGCGGGATTACGTCTCGCGGGCCTCCCAGCACTTCTCCGCCCCGGAGCGGGTCGACGTGCACGCCGAGATCGCGGAACAGGCCCGCAAGGACCACGAACAGAGCAACGCCACGGTGAAGCAGGCCATAGCCGACGCCCAGGCCATGGAGGGCGCAGGGGGTACCCGGCGGCCGGGGCAGCCCTCCCCGCAACCGCCACAACACCAGGATCCCGACTCCCCGGGAACCTGGGAGCAGCACCCCGGCGGCCCGTACGGCGCTCAGTGACACAGCCCCGGAAACAGAAGAACGAATCCCCGTCCGGCTCCGGCCGGGCGGGGATTCGTTCACAACTGGGTTGTTCGTCTCATCAGTAGAGGATTTCGCCGGCTGCCCGGCGGGCCCTCAGCAAAGAGACCGCTTCCTCCAGGATCTGTGCCGCCTCCGCGTCGGTGCGACGCTCCTTCACGTATGCGAGGTGGGTCTTGTACGGGGTGATCTTCGGCGGTGGCGGCGGGTTCTCCGCATCGGTGTTGGCGGGCAACCCGCAGCGGGGACAATCCCAGGATTCGGGGATCACCGCATCGGCGGCGAAGGCCGGACGGGTTTCGTGCCCGCTGGCACAGTAGTAGGAGACGTGAAGTCTTGGGGCTGCATCGCCCCTCTCGGCTTCACCCATTGGTCCAGCGCCGACACGGCTACCGCGGATGGCGTTGCCACCTGCCACAACTACTCCTCGGGGTTCGGAAACATTCTCTTCTCAGGCGCCGATGCGGTAGAGCACCAGCAGCCCGATGATCGTCAACACCCAGATCAGCGTCAACACAAGGGTGATGCGATCCAATCGCCGCTCAGCGGTGGACACACCGCCCATGGAAGTGGACATGCCGCCACCGAACAGGTCGGACATGCCGCCACCGCGGCCCTTGTGGAGGAGTACTGACAGAGCCAGCAACGCGCTCAGAATGATCAGGACGACCGACAGGGTGGCTATGGGCCAGCTGACGAGGGGGACAATCACGCGGAGTAGTTTAACCGAGAGGCTCAAATCCACCACATCGTGGGGACCCGAAGCGTTTCACGCCACGGTCCCGAAAATGGGGTTGCCGCCGGCGAAATTCCGGTGACAACCCCATTCACGGATTTTCAGATCAGGAGAACAGCACGATCGCGGCGAACTCCTCGGCCTTCAGGCTGGCACCGCCGACCAGGGCGCCGTCGACATCCGGCTGGGCCATGATCTCGGCCACGTTGGATGCCTTCACGGAGCCCCCGTACTGGATCCGGACCGCATCCGCGGTGGCCCGGTCGTGCAGTTTCGCAATTTCCTCACGGATGGCGCCGCAGACCTCCTGGGCGTCCTCGGGGGTGGCCACCTCGCCCGTGCCGATCGCCCACACCGGTTCATAGGCGATGACGAGAGAGGCCACCTGCTCGGCGGGAATCCCCTTCAGGCAGCCACGAACCTGCTCGAGGGTGTACTCGACGTGGCGTCCTTCCTTGCGGATGTCCAGGCCCTCACCGCAGCAGATGATGGGGGTCATGTCCGCGGCCAGGACCTTCAGGGCCTTGGCGTTGATCAGGGCATCGGTCTCGCCGTAGTACTCGCGACGCTCCGAGTGCCCGACCACCACGTAGCGGACCCCCAGCTTCGACAACATCCCGGCGCTGATCTCGCCCGTGTAGGCACCCGAGTCGTGTTCGGAGACGTTCTGCGCACCGAGTTGGATCGGGAACCGGTCCCCCTCGATGAGGGTCTGCACGGTGCGCAGGTCGGTGAACGGGGGAATGACGACACAGTCGACGGAACTGCCGTCGTACTCCTTGTCGGCCAGGGTCCAGGCCAGTTTCTGAACGAGCCCCGTCGCCTCGACGTGGTTCAGGTTCATCTTCCAGTTGCCGGCCATGATCGGTTTGCGTGCCATGTCAGTTGCCTTCCTTCAGAACAGCGATACCGGGGAGGACCTTGCCCTCCATCAGCTCCAGCGATGCGCCACCGCCGGTGGAGATGTGCCCGAAGGCGTCCTCCGGGAATCCGAGGGCCCGCACCGCGGAGGCCGAGTCGCCGCCACCGACGACGCTGATACCGTCAATCTCGGTGAGGGCCTGCGCGACCGCTCGGGTTCCGGATTCCAGTCCGGGAATCTCGAACACCCCCATGGGGCCGTTCCAGAACACCGACCTGGCCTGGCGGATCGCGTCGCCGAACAGTTTCTCGGTGGCGGGGCCGATGTCGAGGCCCATCTTGTCGGCGGGAATGGCGTCGGTCGGGACCACGTCCACCTGGCCGACGGTGCGCGCCCCGAAATCAACCTCGGAGGCAATACGCACATCCACCGGAAGGAGGATGCGTTTGCCCGCGTCCTGGGCGGCTTTCAGGTATCCGGTGCAGGCCTCGATGGATGCGTCATCGACCAGCGAGTTTCCAACCCCCAGCCCCTGGGCCTTGAGGAAGGTGAAGGCCATGCCGCCGCCGATGACGAGGGTGTCGGCCACCTTGAGGAGGTTGTCGATGACGGCCAGCTTGTCGGCCACCTTCGCGCCACCGAGCACCACGACGAACGGACGCTTCGGATCCTCGGTGAGTCCTTCCAGGACATCGATCTCCGTCTTGACCAGCGAACCAGCCGCCGACGGCAAAAGCTTGGCGATGTCGTAGACGGAGGCCTCCTTGCGGTGCACCACACCGAAACCGTTGGAGACGAAGAAATCCCCGAAGGCCGCGTACTTCTCCGCCAGTTCCTTGCGGGCGGCCTCGTCCTTGGATTTCTCCCCGGCCTCGAAACGGACGTTCTCCAGGAGGGCGACCTCACCGTCCCCGAGGGATTCGACGGTGGCCTTCGCCGAGGGACCCACCACGTCGGTGGCGAGCTTCACCCGGGCGCCGAGCAGTTCACCGAGACGGGCCGCGACGGGAGCGAGGGAGAAGTTGGGGTCGGGTTCACCCTTGGGGCGGCCGAGGTGGGCCAGGACGACGATCCGGGCTCCCGCGTCGCGCAGCTCGTTCAGGGTGGGCAGGGCGGCACGGATCCGGCCGTCGTCGGTGATGTTCTTGTCACCATCCAGGGGCACGTTGAAATCGCAGCGGACCACCACACGCTTGCCGGCGAGGTTTCCAAGTTGGGAGACAGACTTCATTGAAGGTCCTTTCGGGTGGGGACACGACGGCCCCGGCAGCACGAGTGCAGACGGGGCCGAGGCGTCACTTCTTGGGTGAGGTCAGAGCTTGCTGCCGACGAGGACCGTGAGATCCACGAGACGGTTCGAGTAGCCCCACTCGTTGTCGTACCAGCCGACAACCTTGACCTGGTTGCCGATGACCTTGGTCAGCTGGGAGTCGAAGGTGCAGGAGGCGGCGTCGGTCTCGATGTCCTTGCTGACGAGAGGCTCGTCGGTGTAGACGAGGACCCGGCCGTCAGCGGCCTTCTTGACGATCTCGTTGATCTCCTCGACGCTGGTCTCGCGGGGGGCCTCGAAGGTGAGGTCAGTGGCGGAACCGGTGGGGGTGGGAACGCGCAGCGCGTAACCGTCGAGCTTGCCCTTCAGTTCGGGCAGCACGAGAGCAACCGCCTTAGCGGCGCCCGTGGTGGTGGGCACGATGTTGAGGGCCGCGGCGCGGGCGCGACGCAGGTCCTTGTGCGGGCCGTCCTGCAGGTTCTGGTCCTGGGTGTAGGCGTGGATGGTGGTCATCAGGCCCTTGACGATGCCGAGACCGTCGTTGAGGGCCTTGGCCATGGGAGCCAGGCAGTTGGTGGTGCAGGATGCGTTGGAGATGATGTTGTGGGCGGCCGGATCGTACTTGTCGTCATTGACGCCCATGACGATGGTGATGTCCTCGTTCTTGGCGGGAGCCGAGATCAGGACCTTCTTGGCGCCGGCGTCCAGGTGGGCCTTGGCCTTGGTGGCGTCGGTGAAGAAACCGGTGGACTCGATGACGATGTCGACACCCAGCTCACCCCAGGGAAGGTTCGCCGGATCCCGCTCGGCGAAGGCCTTGATCTCCTTGCCTCCGACCTTGATGGCGTCATCGTCGTAGGAGACTTCTTCGGGGAAGCGTCCGAGGATGGAGTCGTACTTCAGGAGATGGGCAAGGGTCTTGTTGTCAGTGAGATCGTTGACGGCAACCACCTCGAGGTCAGCGCCGGATGCGACAAGTGCACGGAAGTAGTTGCGGCCGATGCGGCCAAAGCCGTTGATTCCAACCTTGACGGTCATTTCGAATAGATCCCCTTCGAGAGATACCTGGGAGCCCGCCGCACCTGGGTGGCGCAACCGACGCCCTTCGGACAGCACCATCCTAGCCATTCAAGCCCGATCCCAGAAGGGTTCGGCACATTCATTGGGAATCGTTCAGGTCAGCCGGCAGCGAGGCCTCCGTGTTGGGGATGCCCGCCGCCTCCGCCGCCTTGTCGGCGGTGGCGAGCAGCCGCCTGATGCGCCCGGCCACCGCATCCTTGGTCAGCGGCGGGTCGTGCAGCTTGCCGAGCTCCTCCAGGCTCGCCTGGCGATGTTCGAGACGAAGCCTGCCCGCGGCCACCAGGTGCACCGGGGCGTCCTCGCCCAGGATCTCCAGGGCACGTTCCACCCGGGCACTGGCGGTCACCGCCGCCCTGGCGGAACGCCGCAGGTTCGCGTCATCGAAATTGGCCAACCGATTCGCCTGGGCCTTGACCTCGCGTCTCATGCGACGCTCCTCCCAGATCAGGCGGGTTTCCTGGGCACCCATCCGGGTCAGCAGGTCCGCGATGGCCTCGCCGTCCCGGAGCACCACACGATCGACGCCACGCGACTCGCGCGATTTCACGGTGATGCCGAGCCTTCGGGCGGCACCGCTGAGCGCCAGCGCCGCCTCCGAACCGGGGCAGGTGACCTCGAGGGCCATGGAACGGCCCGGCTCGGTCAGGGATCCCCGCGCCAGGAAAGCCCCCCGCCACACCGCGACGGAGTCGGCGATGGAACCACCGACCACCACCGCAGGCAGCCCCCGGACGGGACGACGCCGCTGGTCCACCAACCCGGTCAGGCGGGCCAGGGCCTCGCCGTCACGGATCACCCGAACGGCGTAGCGGGTGGTGCGGCGCAGCCCCGTTGCGTTGATCACCAGGAGGTCCGAGTCCAGGGAGTAGAGATCGTGTATGTAGGTGCGCAGCCTCCGGGCCGCGGCGGCGGAGTCCAGTTCCGCCTCGACGACGATGCGACCTCCCACCAGGTGCAACCCGCCGCCGAACCTGAGCATCGTCGCCACCTCCGCCCTGCGTGCATTCGGGTGGGGGGTTGCCACCGCTGCCAACTCCGTCTTCACCTTCTGGGTCAACGCCATGGGAGCCATCATTCCACCAATTCCCCGATGGCGTGGGTCTCAGCTGGCAAGAAGCTCCTGGTAGGCGTCTGCGAGCCGTTTCGGATCGTGACGTGCGCTGCCGTCGTGGCAGCGGATGTCGGCCACCGCCAGCTCGGCCCCGAGAGAGGCAGCGAACTGGGTGAGGTGGCGGTCGGAACCGGCGAAACCGACATCGGCCAGCACGAAGTCGAGACGCAGGGTCGGGGCGTGCTCCGCCAGCAGTTCGATGTGCCGTGATGCGGTGAACCCGTCGGTCTCGTCGGCGGCCGTGATGTTCATGACGAGGATGCGGCGGGCCGGGGTGGACAGGATCGCGTCGCGCAGCTCCGGGACCAGCAGGTGGGGAATCACCGAGGTGAACCAGGAACCGGGTCCCAGCACGATCGCATCGGCCTGCCGGACGGCCGCCACCGCCTCCGGGTGGGCCGGCGGGTTCTCGGGCACCAGCCTGACCGACTGGACCGTGGCCCGGGTCTTGGCCACGGTGGCCTGCCCCGCCAGGGTGCACAGCTCGTCCGGGGCGAGCGGGTCGAGTCCCAGCACGTCGGCCTCGATCTGCAGGGGAACCGAGCTCATCGGCAGCACCCTGCCCCGGGTCCGGAGCAGTTCCCCGACCATGTCGAGGCCCGCCACGGGGTCGTCCATCTGCTGCCAGAGACCCGCTATGAGCAGGTTCCCGATGGCGTGCCCGCCCAGCGGCCCGTCCCCGGAGAACCTTGACTGCAGGACCTGGGCCCAGCGCCGCCCCACCTGGTCGTCACCGCACAGCGCCGCCAGGGCCATGCGGAGGTCACCGGGCGGCAGGCAGCCGAACTCGCTGCGCAACCTCCCGGAGGAACCGCCGTCATCGGCCACCGTGACCACGGCCGTGAGCCGGTCCGTGATCCGGCGCAGGGCCGTCAAGGAGGTGTGAAGTCCGTGACCGCCCCCGAAAGCGACGATCGCGGATCCTCTCGGCCAGTTCATTCCTTCCCCAGATCCCGGTGCAACACACTGACACCGAATCCCCGGCCGCGTAGCCGGGCGGCCAGTTCCTCGGTCATGGATGTGGAACGGTGTTTCCCACCCGTGCACCCGATCGCGACGGTGACCTGACGCTTGCCCTCGGTGAGGTATCCGGGGGCCGCCACCTCGATGACTCCCAGCATGCATCCCTGGAACTCCTGGGCGGCTTCCTGGGAGAGCACGTAGGAGGCCACGTCCGGCGACAACCCGGTCTTGGGACGCAGCTCCGGAACCCAGTAGGGGTTCGGCAGGAAACGCACATCGAAGACGATGTCGGCGTCTACCGGCAGCCCGTTCTTGAACCCGAACGACATCAGCGCGACGCTCAGGTTGTCGGTGGCGTCGGTCCCGAAATGATTGGCGATGCGCTGGGCGAGCTGCCGGGCGCTGAGCCGGGAGGTGTCGACGACGATGTCGGCGGACGCCCGCAGATCCGCCAGGAGCCGCCGTTCACGCACGATACCGTCGAGCAGCCTGCCGTCGTACTGCAGCGGCAACGGCCGGCGGTTGGATTCCTGGCGTTGCACGATCACGTCGTCGCTGGCCTCCAGGAACAGCACCGTCACGCGATAGCCCCGCGCATTGACTTCCGCGAAGGCGGTGGGGAGCTGATCGAACTCCTCCCTGGAGCGCACGTCGACCACCACCGCCAGCCGCTCGGCCCGTCCCATCCGGTCCACGAGGATCGGCAGCATCGCGGGAGGCAGGTTGTCCACCACGTACCAGCCCAGGTCCTCCATGGTGTGGGCGGCCGTGCGCCGTCCCGCCCCGGACATTCCCGTCACGATCACGATCTCCGCCGGCCCATGCACTTCCACCATGGAGGAGACACTAGTCGCTCACCTGAACGGCATCGCACTTCACCCACATCACCGGAGGAGTTGTGTCGTCCCACCTCCCGTGTGACTGCCGGTGTCAGCCCCGGTGCGGTTCGTCACCGTTCGCGTTCCCCGAGTCCCCGGGCGGCCAGGGCCTCTCCCGTGCGTTCCGCGTGGGCGACGGAGCCGAGCACCATCGGCATGAGGAGCGCAACCACGTTGCGTTCCGCCCCGCGGGCCCGGGCGGCATCCCTCGCGTCATCGAACAGGCCGAGCAGGTAGGGGATGGAGCGGATCATCAGGGCCACCGCCAAGGCCACCCGCTCGGGGTTGAGCCCGACGAACCGGATCGGCCGCAGGGCCACGATCAGGGCGTTCAACAGTTCCGGGGTGGGGGTGGTGAGGGTCAGCAGACGCGCGGCGAGGACGGCCAGCAGCAGATTTCCGGGCACGACCACCGCGGCCACCGGGTTCAGGACCACCAGCTGGTAGGCGGCCAGCAACCCGAGGATCAGCCACATCGCCCACCCGATCCGCAGTATCCGGGCGGGGGCGATCCCGGAGCTCATGAACAACACGACGGTCAGTGTCAGCAACCCGAGGGTGACCGGCCAGGTCTGAAGGACCAGGGCCGGCAGGCTCAGGGTGAGCATGAGGAGGTATTTCCACCCCACCCCGAGCCGGAACAGCCACCCCTCCCCCGGCTGGTAGAGGCCGAGCAGACTCGCGTGAACATTCACCCGATCACCCCCATGGCGCTCTCGTACCAGGCGATCACCTCACCGGGTTCGCCGTCGGCAGCCACCCGTCCCCCCTCGATGACGATCACCCGGTCGGCGTCGGCAGCCACATCCATGTCGTGGGTGGAGTAGATGACCTGTTGCTCCAGTTCCGCGAGGGCGCGGCGCAGGGCCAGTTTGTTGCGCAGGTCGAGCAGGGTGGTGGGTTCGTCGGCCACTATCACCTCCGGTCGCACGGCCAGCACGCTGGCCAGCGCCACCATCTGGCGTTCCCCACCGGAGAGGTCGTAGATGCTCTGGTGGGCCAGGTGCCCCAGGCCCCGCTCGTCGAGGATCTGCTGGGCGCGATCCGCTCGTTCCTTCCTTGGCAGGTGCCCGAGACTGAGGGTCAGGTCCTCGATCGGGGTGGACATCAGCAGCTGGGCCAAGGGGTCGGTGAAGATGAACCCGACGAGCTGGCGGACCTTCCGCGGCTCCTCGGCGACATCATGGCCCTTGACGCTCACGGTGCCGGAGGTCGGCTGCCGCATGCCGTTGAAGAGCCTCAGCAGGCTCGACTTGCCCGATCCGTTGGCACCGATCACCGCCACACGCCGCTCCGACAGGGTCAGGCTGATCCCCGTGAGCAGGGTCCTGGCCTCGTCCCCCTTGCGAATCGGCGGGATGACGAGTTCGACGTCGGTGAGTTCGATCACCGCTGGGCCAGCAGGCGTGGGAAGGCCCGGTGAACCGCATAGGCCAGGATCACGACGATCACGCTCTTGATGGCGTCACTCACCCAGAATCCCATGTCGATCCCGAATGCCTTGCCGAAGTCCATTCCGCCGGCCCGCATCAACCCGAACACACCCAGGGGAAGGATGATGAGGTAGCGGCCCGCAAGCAGACCCAGGAAGAAGATCACCGGGGTGATGGCGCTCAGTCCTCGTTTCAGCGCCATCACGGCCACGAAACCGGCCAGCAGCGCGGCGAAGGGGAAGGAGATCAGGTATCCGCCCGTCGGGCCGGCGAAGGACGCGAGTCCGGCTCCTCCCCTGGCGAAGACGGGAAGCCCGGCCGCTCCGACCAGGAGGTACAGCAGGACCGCGGCGAATCCGCGCCAGGGTCCCAGGCACAGGCCCGCCAGGCCGATGCCGACGGTCTGCAGGGTGAATGGGACGGGACCGATGTTGAAACCGGGAACGATCGAGAGCGCGGCGATGAGGGCCGCGAACACGGCCACGTAGGCGAGATCGCCGCCCCGGAAGAAGCGAGCCGATGCAGGCACTGTTGCCTCCTGCTTGGTTGATGACGGTTGGGGACGGTGACATTCAACACCCCATGTTGAACAGTGTTCAAGTCGTGACCCGACCAGCTGCGCAACGCACCCGGCACTTCCCCCGTACACTTCGCCCGTGCGTGACTTTGCCGAACTGTTGAGAACCCCGGGGCTGGCGCGGGTCATGGCCAGCCAGCTCGCCGCCAGGCTGCCCGCCGGAATGTTCTCCCTCGGCATGCTGATGCACGTCGAACACGTGCAGGGCAACTACACCTCCGCGGGCACGGTGCTGGCGGCGTTCTCGATCGGCATGGCGGCGGCGGGGCCTGTCATCACCCGGCAGCTCAACCGGTTCGGCACCCTGCCGGTGCTGCTGACCTGCCTGCTGGTGACCACGGCCTCCCTGACCCCGCTGGTGATCTTCCAGCTCCCGCTGTGGGCGATGATGCTGCTGGCCGCGGCGGCCGGGGCAACCATCCCGCCCGTCCTGCCCACCGTCCGCACCCTCTACCCGAAGCTGGTGCCGCAGCATCTCGTCACTCCCCTGTTCAGCCTCGACGCCGCCCTGCAGGAGATCATCTGGGTTTTCGGTCCCGTGGTGATTACCTCGCTGGTGGCGTACCTGGGAACCGTGACCGCCCTCCTGATCGTCATAGGAATCCAGCTGGCCGGGGGAATGCTGTTCATACTCGAACCAGCGGTCCGGGGCCTGCGGATCCCCCGGGCGACGGGGCGTTTCGGGAAGGTGCTGGCGAACCCCTCGGTGCTGCTCATGGTCCTGGTTTCCCTGCTGCTGATCGGTTCCCTGGCGGCCATGGAGGCAGCGGTGGTGGCCTGGTTCGGGGAGGGTTCGCTGCTCGGCGGGATCATCCTGGCCGTCTCGGCCCTCGGTTCCATGATCGGTGGGCTCGCGATCGGGCAGCGACCCATCAGGCCCTGGTCCCTCCCCACCCGGTTTCTGGTCATGACCCTCGGGCTGCTCGCCGCAGTGCTGGTGTCGGGTTTCTGGGGGCTGGCACTGGCCCTGTTCGTCGCGGGACTGGGCACCGCCCCCTCATTGGCGGCGATCTCGTCGGTGATAGCCGGCAGCGTGCCCTTCGCGGACACCGCCGAGGCCTACGGCTGGATCACCACTGGCCAGCTGATCGGCGCCGCGGCGGGTTCCGCCCTGGCGGGCATCGCCATCGACTCCCTCGGTGGGGGCCGGGGCGGGATGCTCGCCAGCCTCACCGTCGGCGCCCTGGCGGTGCTGGTAACCGCCGTTTTCCGCAACACCCAACCGGCTTTGAGGAATACCCGTTCTTGATTCATTCAGGGATTTGAGGCGAGGCCGACCCCAGGCCCGCGCCTCTGCCTCGGGACATCGCTCGCGGGCATCGCCGCTTTCCGGAGTCTTGCTCTGGGCCCGTGTTGCCGACCCATCCGTCGGATCTGGCGACGATCGGTTTGACCGGTCCGGGAATCCACGCACCGGCCGTCTCAAGTGGGTGTGACCTCTCCGGTGGCCAGGTTGATGGCCTCACCGCCGGTGCCGGAAACGGCCTCGTGGACGGCCGCGGCCAGTTTGGGACCGATCCCCGGGACGGCCGCGATCTCCTCCGGAGTGGCTCCTCGCAGCTTCTTCAGCGACCCGAAGTGGGAGATCAACGCCTTTCGGCGCATCTCCCCCAGGCCGGGCACCGCATCCAGGGCCGAGGACAGCATCGACTTGCTGCGCCTGCCCCGGTGGTGGGTGATGGCGAACCGGTGGGCCTCGTCACGGACCCGCTGCAGCAGGTACAGCCCCTCGGATGCGCGGGGCAGGATCACGGGGTATTCCTCACCGGGAAGCCACACCTCCTCCAGGCGTTTGGCCAGCCCGCACAGGGCGATCTCCCCGGCCAGGCCGAGTTCCTCCAGCACCCGCGCGGCCGCTGCCACCTGCGGGGCGCCCCCGTCGACGACGATCAGGGCGGGCGCGTAGGAGAATTTGCGGGGGGCGCCTGTGGTGGGGTCCACCAGCAGCGGCCCGGTTTCGTCCTCGTCACGGCCGCGTTCGTCCAGCAGTCTGCCGAGGCGCCGGCTCAGCACCTCGCCCATGGCCGCGACGTCGTTGGATCCCTCGAAGCTCTTGATGACGAACCGCCGGTAGTCGGATTTACGGGCCAGACCGTCCTCGAAGACCACCATGGAACCGACGACCTCGGTGCCCTGGGTGTGTGAGATGTCGAAACATTCGATGCGCAGGGGCGGTTCCGCCAGGCCCAGGGCATCGGCGATCTCCTCCAGCGCCCGGTTCCGGGTGGTCAGGTCCGAGGCCCGCCTGGCTGCCTGCTGCTGCAGGGAGAGCTCGGCGTTGCGCAGCACGGTCTCCAGGAGGGTGCGTTTGTCGCCGCGAACCGGAACCCGCACCTCCACCCGCGCACCGCGCATCCCCTCCAACAGGGCGACCAGTTCCGGTTCGGCGGGCACGGAACTGAGGATCAGCGGGGGCGGCGGGCTCTCGTCGGTGTAGAGCTGGAGCAGGAAGGGTTCCAGCAGCTCGGCCAGGTCACGGTCGTCGGAACGATCGGCGATCCAGCCCCGCTCCCCCGTGATCCGGCCGCCGCGGATGTGGAAGATCTGCACCGCCACCTGCTGGCCGTCGTCGGCGAAACCCACCACGTCGGCCCTGGTGGTCTCCGGCAGCACCACCGTGTTGCGTTCCCGGGCCTTCGCCAGTCCCGCCAGCTGGTCGCGCAACACCGCGGCCCGTTCGAAGTTCAGGTCGGCGGAGGCCTCGAACATCTCGCGTTCCAGTTCCTGGACGATGCGCTCCGACTCGCCCGCCATGAAACGGCAGAAACCATCCGCGATCTCCCGGTGCTCCTCCGGACCCACCCTCCCCACGCACGGGGCCGAGCATTTCCCGATGTCCCCCAGCAGACAGGGGCGCCCCGACGCCTTGGCGTGTTTGAACACCCCGTCGGTGCAGGACCGCATGGGAAACACCCGCAGCAGCGCGTCCACGGTTTCCCGGATGGCCCAGGCCTGCCCGAAGGGACCGAAGTAGCGGGTGCCGCGTCGTTTCGCGCCGCGGCCGACGAAAACCCGGGGGTAGGTCTCGTTCCAGGTGACGGCCAGCCACGGGTAGGACTTGTCGTCGCGGTACTTGACGTTGAACCGCGGGTCGAACTGCTGGATCCAGGTGTACTCGAGCTGGAGCGCCTCCAGCTCGTTCGCCACCACGGTCCACTCCACCTTGGCGGCGGTCCTGACCATCGTCTGGGTGCGGAAGTGCAGCGACGACGGGTCGGCGAAGTAGGAGTTCAGACGGGAACGCAGGTTTTTCGCCTTGCCGACGTAGATGACGTTCCCGAAAGCGTCGAAGAACCGGTAGACACCGGGATCCGTGGGGATGCTGCCCGGCCTGGGCCGGTAGCTGGCCGGGTCAGCCATCGCCTCAGCGGGTCAGTCGGCGGTGCTTGGAGGCGTGCGGGCGCGCCGCCTCGGCACCGAGTCGTTCGATCTTGTTGGCCTCGTAGTCGGCGAAGTTGCCCTCGAACCAGAACCAGCGCGGTGTGCCGTCCTCGTCCTCACCCTCCCAGGCGAGCATGTGGGTGGCCACCCGGTCCAGGAACCACCGGTCGTGGGAGATCACGACGGCGCAGCCCGGGAACTCCAGGAGCGCGTTCTCGAGGCTGGAGAGGGTCTCCACATCGAGGTCGTTGGTGGGTTCGTCGAGCAGCAGCACGTTGCCGCCCTGTTTGAGGGTCAGCGCCAGGTTGAGGCGGTTGCGTTCACCTCCGGAGAGCACCCCGGCCTTCTTCTGCTGGTCGGGGCCCTTGAACCCGAAGGAGGCCACGTAGGCCCGCGACGGCATCTCGAAGTTCGCGACCTTGATGTGGTCGAGACCGTCGGAGACAACCTGCCACACGTTCTCCTCCGCGTTGATGCCGGCGCGGTTCTGGTCCACGTAGCTGAACGAAACCGTGTCACCGACCTTCACGGTCCCGGAGTCCGCCTCCTCCTGGCCGGTGATGGTCTTGAACAGCGTGGTCTTGCCGACACCGTTGGGGCCGATGATCCCGACGATCCCGGCGCGCGGCAGCGAGAACGACAGGTCCTTGATCAGCACGCGGTCCCCGAAACCCTTGGTGAGGCCGTTGACCTCCAGCACGACCGATCCCAGCCGCGGACCGGGCGGGATGTTGATCTCGGCGGTGTCGATCCTGCGGAACCGCTCGGCCTCGGCCGCGAGTTCCTCGTAGCGCTGCAGACGGGCCTTGTTCTTGGCCTGCCGGGCCTTCGGGGAGGAACGAACCCATTCGAGTTCCTTCTCCAGGATCTTGGCGCGTTTGGCGTCCTTCTTGCCCTCGATCTGGAGGCGCTGCCGTTTGGTCTCCAGATAGGTGGAGTAGTTGCCCTCGTAGGGGTGCAGTTTCCCGCGGTCGACCTCGCAGATCCACTCGGCGACGTTGTCCAGGAAATAGCGGTCGTGGGTGACGGCCAGCACCGCCCCCGGGTAGGCCTTCAGATGTCCCTCGAGCCAGTTCACGGATTCGGCGTCGAGGTGGTTGGTTGGCTCGTCAAGGAGCAGCAGGTCGGGTTGCTGGAGCAGCAGCTTGCACAACGCGACGCGACGCCGCTCACCCCCGGAAAGGACATCGACCACGGTGTCCGGCGGGGGGCACTGGAGGGCATCCATGGCCTGCTCCAGGCGGGCGTCGATGTCCCAGGCGTTGTGGGCGTCGAGTTCGGTTTGGAGGTTGCCCATCTCGGCCATCAGGGAGTCGAAGTCCGCGTCGGGCTCGGCCATTTCCATGCCGATCTCGTCGAAGCGTTTCATCTTCGCCTTGATGCCCGCCACGGCCTCCTCGACGTTCTCCTGGACCGTCCTGCCCTCCGTCAGCGGTGGTTCCTGCAGGAGAATGCCGACGGTGGCGCCCTTGGCAAGGTTCGCCTCCCCGTTGTTCGGCTGTTCCAGTCCCGCCATCACCTTCAGCAGCGTCGACTTGCCCGCACCATTGGGCCCCACGACGCCGATTTTCGCGCCGGGGAAGAAAGCCAGCGTGACGTCGTCGAGGATCAGTTTCTCGCCCGCCGTCTTGCGGACCTTTTGCATCGTGTAGATGAACTCCGCCATCGACATCCCTTCAATCTTGATCGCTGGCCAGTATGCCAGTTACGCCCGAAGTCCCCGTATCAGCCAGCGGGCCTCGGCCAGGCGGTCCAGTTCGGCTGTCAGCGGGGCCACGACGTGCTCCCGCCCCACCTTCCCGACCGCGGCGCGCAACCTTCGCGTGACCCGCCGTATCCCGGAGCGTTCCCCGGCCGCGACGAGCCCCCTCGACAGGAACGAGAAAGACAACCCGCCCCCGGCCCCTCCGATGATGAGCAGCGTCGGAACGTCCACCCCTCCCCCTCCACCGGGGACCGCCGGGGGAAGGAAACCGAGCC
Source organism: Arachnia sp. (assembly GCF_057238465.1). Taxonomy (NCBI): domain Bacteria; kingdom Bacillati; phylum Actinomycetota; class Actinomycetes; order Propionibacteriales; family Propionibacteriaceae; genus Arachnia; species Arachnia sp. Next base: position 152,387 of record NZ_DBHHFZ010000001.1, on the reverse strand, counting down.
AGGTCAGCAGCAGGTTCACCAGCAACCAGCCGAGCCCCAGCATCACGGCGGCCAGCAGGAACCACTGGATCACCCGGACCACGCGCCACCAGCACGGTGTCCGGGAGAGCCCCAGATCCGTCGCCGCGATCGCCTCCGCCAGCAGATCCGGTAGGAGATCGCGATCACGCTGGCATGCCGCTCCCAGGGCCCGCTGCCAGTCCTCCCCCAGGCCATTGCCGACCGCGTCGGAGAACTGGCGCAGCGCGATCCTGAGCTGGGCCATGGTCACCGGTCCACGGTCGGGGAGGAAACCGGTCCCCGCCGGTCCCGGAAGCCCGGTACGGAGCCGTTTCAGCGGGTCGGGACGCAGCCGGTGCACCCATCTGGTCATCGGCCAACCCGTCGCCAGCACACCGCGGTACCGAATGGTTTCCGCCGCCACCTCGATCATCCGGGGAACCCCCGCGACCTCGGCCAGCCCGGCCTCCAGCACCTCGATGTCCTCCTCACCGGGTTTCTCCGGCCCGGCCCGGCAGACCGTCTCGAACTGCCCTGCCAGCTGGTCCAGGTCCACGGACAGCCTGGTCCTGGCGGCGCGTTTCCCAGCGACGACATCGGCCAGGTGTTCCCGCAGCGCATCGAGCCCGACCCCGGTGGCGATGCTGGTGGCGAACAGCGGCACCCCAGCCAGGCCGTCGGAGTCGAGCAGTTGCCCCAGGTGCGCCAGGCAGTCATCCAGGTCGGCGGCGCGTATCCGGTCCACCTGGTTCAGCACCACCGCCATCACCTCGCCGTGCCGGGAAAGCGGCCTCAGGTAGCCGTGGTGCACGGCGGCGTCAGCGTATTTCTGGGGATCCAGCACCCAGATGAACTGGTCGACCACGGGCACTATCCGGTCCACCTCGGCGCGGTGGGAGGAGACCATGGAGTCGTGATCGGGCAGGTCCAGCAGCACCAGCCCCCCGAAACCGTCCTGCCCTGCCGGAACCTCCTGGCGGTGACCGACCCGGAGCCAGTCCAGAAGTTCGACGTTGGTGTTCCCGAAGCTCACGGCGAGGGTTTCGGCCGTGGTGGGGCGGAGCACCCCCGCCTCCGCGACCTCCGAACCCACCAGCGCGTTCGTCAGCGACGACTTGCCGGAGCCAGTCGACCCGGCGAGCGCCACGACGGTCTGCTCCCCCCAGCGGAGCCGCTGGCCGGCTCGTTCCAATGTCTTGACGGCGCGCCCCGTCAGCTCATCCGGCACGCGCCCTCGCGTGACGTTGATCAGTTCGGTCAGGCAGTTCAGCCTGGAGCGCATCAGTAACCCTCCGGTCTGGTCAGCGCTTCGAACGCCTCGGTGCTGGCCAGTTTCAACTCGTCCGCGGCGTGAACCAGGCGATCGGGGAGGCTGGCCTCCACTCCCAGCTGATCCAGGCGGGCGTCGAATCGGGCGAACTGGGACCCGAGCAGCGCCGAGATCCGTTTTTCCAGTTCCGCCCGGGCGCGCGCGGCGAGGCGCCTGACGGCCTCATCCCCGAAGATTCCCTCCAGGAATCGCTGGGCGAGCACGGAGGAACCTCCCGCGATCCCCATCTCCGCGGTGGTCAACCCGCCCGTGGTGGCGAACACCGTGATCACCAGGGCAACCGCGATGGCGTTGGTGCCGAGCGCCAGGAACCGGGCGGTGCGCCGCTTGGAGCGGCCCTCCTGTTCGAGGATGGTGAGGATGTCCCCCTGCCAGGCCTTGACGAGCCGCTCCGCCTCGGCCGTGAAGGAGGGATCCGGTTTGCTGAGCGGATCCCGGTCCCCGGCCACCAGTGCCTGCCCCCACGGGGTCAGCGACCAGTGGTTCGCCGCGCGCTGGCAGGCGGCGGTTCCGTGTTCGACGATCAGCGCGACGAGCCCTTCCGAGATGGCGGCCTCGACCGGCTCGACCCGTTTCCGCCCGGTGAACCATTCGGCGAGGCGGTCGCGGGCGGCGGCGATCCGTTCCTCGATGCCGCGCATCAGGTCCCCCGTGCCGACCATGTCATGCCACCGGCTCAGGACCTCCCCGCGGAGCATGGAACCATCCGCGGTGGCGCGGTTGATCTCCTCCATCGCCAACTTGAACTCCACCTCGGCGGCATCCCGCAGCTGGGCGACGGCGGCGAGCTGGCTGCGGCTCCCGTCGGCCAGGTAACGCAGTTCCGCGTCCAGTCCCCGGACCGTCCCGGCCAGGGTCTGAACCGCGACGGCGTGGCGTTCCTTGCGGCTCATGGCGATCCCACCGAGCCACTGGTTCAGTTCCGAGACCAGCTCCTGCGGCAGGATTCCCTCGTCCTTGTCCTCCTGCTCGGGGACGCTGAACAACCCCTGGATCCGGATTCCACGCGCCGCGAGGAGCTGTCCCAGATGGGAACGCAGGTCCGGGACGGAAACCTGCGGGCAGCGGTTGAGAACCAACGCGACGACCGCGTCGCGGGCCGCTGCTGCCCCGAGGAGCTCCCAGGCGACGGCGTCCGCGTACCGGGTGGCGCTCGTCACGAACAGCCACAGGTCGGCTGCCGCCAGCAGCTGCCGGGAGAGCATCCGGTTGTCGTCGTCGATCGAGTCGATGTCGGGGGCGTCCAGCAACGCCAAACCCGCGTGCAGCGAGTCGGTGGTGACTATGCGCAGGGCCCGCGACCCCTCGGTCTCGTGATCGGTCCGGACGAGTTCGGGCAGCACGGCCCCCGAACGGAACCAGTCCCGGTCCTCCCGGCTGCAGATCAGCGTGGGGGCGGTGGTCGTGGGGCGGCGCACCCCGGTCCGGGTCACGACCTCCCCCAGCAGGGAGTTCACGATCGTGGATTTTCCCGCGCCCGTCGATCCCCCGACCACGGCCAGCAGCGGGGCGTCCAGGCGACGCGCCCTGGGCAGGAGATAGTCCTCCACCTGCCGGTTCACGGCCCGGGCCCTCGTCGCCAAGGCCTCGGCGCCGTCCAGGGGAACGGGAAAACGAATGTTGGGCAGGACCAGGAACAGCCCCGTCAGGGCGTCGGCCAAGGGATTGTTCATGAACTGGATGAGTAGGGGAAGGGCGGATAGGGGGTGGCGCCGTTTTGGGGACGACGTCTGGGAATGATGGTAAGCCCCTTGGTGTCGGTGAGCGCGTCAGGGCGGAGTTCCTCGATCTGGTGCACCAGCTCGTGGGTGCGGTCATCGGAACCGGGACCGACGGTGCCGCGGGTGGTCTGCTCCCGGGTGTGGGCCAGTTCGGTGATCAGACGCATGAATTTCGCTGTCCGCCACCACATCTTCGGACCACGGCAGATCCCGGCCAGGTGCAGTTTGACGCGCCGCAACGCGCTGGAGTAGACGATCACGTCCCGGTCCTCGAGCCAGCCGCCCTGCCTGAGGTCGATGAAACGGTGCCGCAGCACGCGGGTCTCCCCCACCACGCTCGCCACCAGGAAGAGGACCATCACGGCCACGAACCCGAGCGCCATGTACCACTGGTTCTTGAGGTTGTCCACCGAGTTGAGGCTGGAAACGCCGTTGAAGAGCATGTGTCCCCCGGCCGCGAGCAGGAAACCCGCGAGCGGGGCCGTCACCCGCACCCATTTGCTGCGGGCCCCGAGGGCGACGGCGATCCCGAGGGCCGTCATCATCGTGAAGAGCGGGTGCCCGAAGGATGTGTAGACGCCCCGGAGCATGACCAATTTGAGCACCGCCTGCTCCGGGTCCCCCACCTCGATGTGGTTGGTCGCGTAGACGATCACGCGGGCGTAGTAGATGATGTTCTCCACGAAGGCGAACCCGATCGCGGACAGCCCGGCCAGGGAGACGACGTTGATCCGGGAGATGAAACGGTTCCGGTAGAAGACCACCAGCAGGAACAGGACGGTGGCCTTCGTGGCCTCCTCGACGAACGGGGCGATGAAGATCGCGGGTCGCGTGCCCGAGTCGGCATCCGCGCTGGTGGTCTGCATCATCTGCCCCGCCCACGAGTTGATGTAGATGCTCGCCCACGTCGCCGTGCAGGCCCCCCACCCGAACGACAGGAACCAGATGAGTGGTTTCTGGGGGCGGAACCTGTCCAGCCAGATGAACAGGATCGCGTACACCAGGGCCGTCCACATGGCCCAGTAGGCGGCCATCCGCAGGGACTCGTTGTTCAACCCGAGGGCCACCGTCCCGTCGGGATAGGTGCGGTCGGGGTTCAACATCTGGTACTGGTCGACCAGGTTGTAGGCGAAGAACGGAACCAGCACGAGGGTGATCCAGAAAAGCGGGCTTCGCAGCATGCGTTGCCACCACGGGCGTTGGGACGCGGAGGGCAGGCCCGAGAGCCAGCGTTGCCGATCTACAACCTGAGTCATGATGTTCTACAGGGTACTTGGCGCCCCAGGCAGGACTCGAACCTGCGCACTACAGATTAGAAGGCTGTTGCTCTATCCACTGAGCTACTGGGGCCTGGAGGTCCTTCCCGCGAGGAACCACTGCCGTGGTGTTCCGGGCGTTCGGGATCTCCTGACCGCAGATTCTACGCGTCTCGACCGGATCTTGCTGTGCACGGTGCGAGGTCTGGGCAATAGTCTGGGCCGGTGAGCGATGAACTGGTGTGGATTGACTGCGAGATGACCGGGCTGGATCTGGAACGCGACGCGCTGATAGAGGTGGCGGTGCTCGTCACGGACAAGGACCTGAACGTGCTGGGCGAGGGCGTCGACGTGTTGATCAAACCCACCGACGAGCAGCTGGCCGGAATGAGCGATTTCGTCCGCGAGATGCACGCCAAATCGGGACTCCTGGACGCCCTGGCCGACGGAACCACGATGGAGGAGGCCACCCGGACGGTTCTCGACTACGTCCGGGAGTTCGTGCCCACCGCCCGCAAGGCACCCCTGGCGGGCAACACCATCGGGACGGATCGTGCTTTCCTGGCCCGGGACATGCCCGAACTGGAGGCCCACGTCCACTACCGCAACGTGGACGTCTCCTCCCTGAAGGAGCTGGCGCGACGCTGGTTCCCGCGGGTGCTGTACCAGGCCCCCGCCAAGCAGGGGAACCACCGGGCGCTGGCCGACATCCAGGAATCCATCGAGGAGTTGCGCTACTACCGCGAGGCGATGTTCGTCGCCGCCCCCGGCCCCACCACGAACCAGGCCAAGCAGATCGCTGCCCGCCACCGCGGCAGCCTGACGGGGCTGGCCGCTCCGCGGGGCGGTTCCGCTCAGTAGCGGGTCAGCCGCTCCCCGACCTCCAGGACCAGGTCGTCCTCGCCCCGCCGGCCGATCACCTGAACCGCCAGGGGAAGCCCCTCCGAGCTGATGCCGACGGGCACGCTGAGGGCCGGGTGGCCGGCGAGGTTCCAGTACGAGGTGTAGGCGACGGCCTTCGCCGAAACCCGCTGCACCGCGAGGTATCCCATCCGGTGCACGGGCTGGATCGGCGGCGGCAGCATGGGGGTCACGGGGGTGAGCAGCACGTCGATCCTGCGGAAGATCCGCTCCATGGCCCGTTCCACCCGGATCGTGCTGCGCTCCGCCCAGCGCAGCGCCCCCGGCGGCAGCATGCGGGCCATCGCCGCTATCCGCTTCGAACGTTTCTCGATGCGTTCGGGATGTTCCAGCCTGCGCACCTCGTCGAGCACCCCGAGGTGGAACTGCACCATGAACGTGAGTGGGCTCTCCGCCCAGCGGATCGATCCCCGGGTGACCTCGTGGCCTTCCTCCGCCAGTTTGCCGGCCGCCCGCGCGACGGCCCGGGCCAGCTGGGGATCGGGTTTGACGCCCGGCAGGCAGGAGTCGAGGCTCCATCCCACCCGGAGTGCTCCGTCCAATCCCGGGCCGGGGGTCTCGGGTGCCGTGACGGCCATCGCCAACCGGAGGTCCTCGACGCTGCGGGCCAGGGGACCGTAGGTACCGAGCCTGTGCCACAGGTTTGGGTGAGGGGCCGTGCTGACCCGTCCCCGGCTGGGTTTGATACCGAACACGCCGTTCCAGGCGGCGGGGATGCGGATGGAACCGCCGGCGTCGCCGCCGAGGGCCAGCGGAACCATGCCGGAGGCCACCGCCACGGCCGATCCCCCGGACGAACCGCCGGGGCTGCGGGCCGGGTCGCAGGAGTTGTGGGTGGCACCCCACTCCCCTTCCGTGAAGGGCACCTGCCCGAACTCGGGCATGTTGGTCTTGCCGATGATGATCGCCCCCGCGGCCCGCAGCCGGGCCACCACCTCCGAGTCGACGGCCGCGGGAGTCGTGTTTCCGCGACCCCCGAGGGTGGTGACGAGCCCCGCCACCTCGATTTCCTCCTTCACGGCAACCGGCACCCCGAACAGCGGCAGCGTTTCCCGCTCCCGCGCCGGCATGGCGTCGAGTTCCCCGGCGTGTGACAACGCCCCGGGGTTCAGCTGGGAGAACGCGTTCAGTTCCGGGTCGCGTCTCCCGATGCGTTCCAGTACGCGCTCGATGTGGTCCTCGACCGTTGACTCCCCACCACCGAGTCGACGGCCCAGATCAGCGGCTCCGACGTCGAGAAAATCCATGCCATTCATCCTTGCACGTCCGGAAAACAGGCCCCAAAGGGGTGAGTCGTCCTTGGAACAACAACGGTGACCGGTGTGTTGTTGGGAGCGAGACCCGACGAAGGAGGCACGCAATGAGCCACGAACGCCTGCTCGCCGCACGACGCCACATCAACGAACGCAGGTTCCGCGAGGCCATCGTCGAACTGCACGTCGTGCTGGAGAACGAGACGAGACCCAGCCAGACCGAGGAGACCCTCGAACTGCTGGCCCTGGCCAATTTCAAGGCCGCCTACCTGACCGAGGCGGAACGCCTGGCCCGGCAGCTGATCTCCTCGCGACCCACCAACGCCTATGCGCACACGATCCTGGTCCGTTCGCTGGAGCGCCAGTCCAGGCACGAGGAGGCCGCCAGGGCGAGGACCCTGGCGGTTGCCCTCGGAGCCGATCTCTGATCCACGGGCGTTGGCGGGACCCACCGGGGCCCGCCAACGCCCCCGCTCACCCACTCCACCCGGGGAACCCGCCGATTTCTCCCGCACCCTACGGATACGCTATTGTTTATCAGTCGCCCTCGCAGGGCGCATGGTGGGTATAGCTCAGTTGGTAGAGCACCTGGTTGTGGTCCAGGATGTCGCGGGTTCGAATCCCGTTACTCACCCCAACGAGGCCCTGTTGACATACGGGTTCCCACGCGGGGCGGACGTCTCCTGATCGCTCGGCAACTACCTGGTGGCAAGCCACAAGTCGACCTCGCCGCAATGTGTCTGGTCGCTGGCGCGAGGGAGAGTCCCATAGCGTGGCGGCAATTCCCGCGGTGATGCGGCCGGGCTGGTCAGCCAGACCGGAGCATCTGCGTATCCCGGGACAGCCCAAACAGTCGACGCCGAGGTTGGCCCGCGACCGATCACTCCAAGCTCAGAAGTTCGCCCCGGCACAGGCCTCGGCGACGTGCGGGGTGGCTCGTCTTCCCATCTTCGCGGCGACGGTGCCCCACCGGCATCGCGCTCACACGACACTCATGCATTACAGTATGCAATACTGAATACATGACACAGATGGTGGTCCGCATTGATGAGGCGACGGAGCGCGCGCTGGCACACCTGATGGAACTCACCGGTCTCAACAAGTCCGAGGTGGTGCGCAAGACGATTCAGGAAGCCGAGCGCCAAGCCATCATCGAACGGGTGCGACGCCAGGCCGACGCACTGCGCGAAGACCCCAAGGACAGAGCGGAGATGCTTGCCCTGGCCGATGAGATGGACTCCCTACGTGCGTGGTGACATCTATCGACTTCGGGCGAACAAACACGCACATGGCCACGAGCAACGTGGCACCAGGTATGCCGTCGTCGTACAGGCTGACTACCTGAACCTCTCCACGCTTCTCGTCGCCCCGACCTCGACGAGCGCCCGCCCCTCCGATTTCCGGCCAACGATCACCATCGACGGCACCGAGACCCGGGTATTGGTCGAGCAAATGACCGCGGTCAACGCCAGGACCCGGCTGGGCGATTTCGCCGGACGGCTCGACGCCGAGGAACTGACGGAACTCGACCGCGCCTTGGCGCTGGTGTTGGGGTTGTTCTGATCAGTTCCGGCCATGGCTCCCGTTTAACAAAATCATTTGTTTGGCCGGTGGAGGGAATTGGTTCGTGGCGATGCCCCGCGTCAAGTGGTTGGCGGGATTTCAAGTTCGGGAAAGTTGGGGATGATGGAGTCGGCCAGGCCTTGATGGACCTCTGATGGCCGGTTCCAGGCCAAGGCCTCGCGCGGCCGGATCGTGTTTGACTCGATCCGGTGTGCATCGGCCTGTCGGAGCAGGTCGAGGGCATCGTCGATCTGTTCGCGGTGGAGCCGCTCGTACTTCAAGGACCCGAAAGGAGGATCACCGGCGGTGTCGGGACCGGTCAGGCGCTTGACCAGCCGGACACCATCGAGCATGACTTCGGCCTCAGCCAGCGCGAACTCGACCCCGGCGATGATGTTGTGCTGGTTCGCCGTCTGTGCCCCAGTGTCAACGAAGCCGCACGGACGACCGGGCGGAACGGGTGGCTCTGAGGCATTTACTTGCCGCCCGCTGCAGCCTAACCTTGAGGGACGGGGACGCTGACGACCCCACCACAACGCCCAACGAGGGGATCTCGATGTACGTTCACATTCTCGGCACCGGGGGGACGATCTCATCGCGCACGCGGGAAGGGGCTGGCGCCACCGCCACCGACGGCGCCGCGTCGCTGGCCGGGATGCTCACGGCCGAGGTCCGCACGACCGATGTCCTGACCACGGGCAGCTACCTGCTCACCTTCGCCGACCTGCGGATCCTCGTCAAGGCGGTGCAGGAGGCGCTGGCCGACGACGACTGCGTCGGCGTCGTCGTGACTCACGGCACCGACACGATGGAAGAGACCGCGTTCCTCCTTGACCTCGTACACACATCTGACAAGCCAGTCGTCCTGACCGGAGCACAGCGGGCGGCCGACTCGTCACACCCCGACGGCCCCGACAATCTCGCTGATGCGGTCGCGGCCGCCGCCAGCCCTGCGCTGCGCGAGTGCGGAGTGCTGGTGTGCTTCGCGGGGCAGGTGCGATCGGCGCGCGGGGTGCGGAAGACACAGACGTGGGAGCTGACGGCCTTCGACGGCGGCACGCTCGTAGCGGAAATGCGCGACGGCGAGGCCCATGTGTTGGCTCGGCCGCGTCGCTACCCGCCGCTGCCACTGCCAACCGAAGCATTCGACAACGTGCGGGTGGAGATCGTTCCGTGTTTCCTGGGCGCGACACCGCGGGTGCTGGCCCACGTCATCGATGACGGCGCCGACGGCATCGTCCTGGCCGGAACGGGCATCGGAAACGCGGGCGTCGGGTTCGTGGACGAGGTCGCGCGGGCGGTGGCTGCCGGCATCCCGGTGGTACTGGCGTCCCGCGTCGTGTGGGGGCCGGTCAAGCCGATCTATGGCAACGGCGGCGGGGTCGACCTCGTGGGGGCCGGCGCCATCCCGTCGGGGGATCTGAACGCGCCGCAGTCACGAATGCTGATGGCACTGCTGCTTGGAAGGGGGGTGGGAGACAAGTTCGCCGACAACTTCGTCGCCTTCACGTAACGGGCAGGTGATGCGTCCTTGGGTCAGCTACCACGGGTTCGCAATCACCGCAGTCCTGGGTCATTCAGTGCCCACAGCGCCTCACCCATGTCCCGGCGCTTGGGCGGAATCATCTCGCAACACCAATCCTGAAAGGAGCCACCATGGCAGAAAAAAAGATCTTCGTTTCCTTTGGCATAGACATCGACGCGGTAGGCGGCTGGCTGGGCTCCTACGGTGGCCAAGACTCGCCCGGCGACATCTCGCGCGGCATGTTCGCCGGCGAGGTCGGGGTGCCGAGGTTGCTGAAGCTGTTCCAGCGCGAGGAGCTGCCTGCCACGTGGTACTGGCCGGGCCATTCGATCGAGACTTTCCCGGAACAGTTCGACGAGGTCGTTGCGGCCGGGCACGAGATCGGCGTTCACGGGTATTCGCACGAGAACCCGATCGCCATGACACGTCGGCAGGAAACCGAGATCCTGGACTACTGCACGGACCTGATTGAGAAGCGTTCCGGCACCCGCCCCGTCGGATACGTCGCGCCGTGGTGGGAGTTCTCGCCGATCACGAACGAGCTGCTGGTCGAGCGGGGTTTCCTCTACGACCACTCGCTGATGCACAACGACCACACGCCTTACTACGTGCGTGTCGGAGATTCCTGGACCAACATCAACTATGAGGCCGAGTCCGCCCACGAGTGGATGAAACCCCTGGTCAGGGGCGAGGAGACGGATCTGATCGAGCTGCCGGCCTCCTGGTACCTCGACGACCTGCCGCCGATGATGTTCATCAAGTCGAGTTTCACGTCGCACGGGTTCGTGTCCCCCAGGGATATCGAGCAGCTGTGGGCGGATCAGTTCGATTGGGTCGTGCGGGAGATGGACTACGCCGTCTTCCCAATCACCATTCACCCAGACGTCTCCGGCCGCCCGCAGAACCAACTGATGCTCGAACGCCTCATCGCCCACATGCGCGAGGCCGAAGGAGTCGAGTTCGCCTACATGAAGGACGTCGCGCTCGACTTCAAGCAACGCTTCCCCAGGAAGTAAAGACGCTACTGGTCAGCCGAAACTTCCCATGTCAGCCAGTCACCGCCACCAGAAGTCGACTGCCTTGGAAATGTTTACGGTTCGCTTCGTCAGTGCTTGCAGGGACTGGGTGTGGGGGAGGAACGTCTTTGACGCTCTCCCCCACGTCCAGTCATGCGGTCAGCGCCTTACCCTGCTGATGATGATGTTGAACAGACTCTCGGTGATCCGGGTGATCCGTCTCAGGATCTGGATGGACCAGGCTTGAGCGCCTGACGAGACCAGAAGACCACTGGACAGCACAGCTTCGACCAGTACTGAGGAGGATGCCCGGCGACCCGAAGCGGAAGTCAGGCGTCACCGTAGGCGCTGCTAGTTTTGCCAAATGCAGCTTCGTGCCATGGAGCCTCATGAGATCGACGAGGTCGACGCGCTGATCCGCACTGCTTTCCTCACCGCTCCAGTGACCGACGGCTCCGAGCAGGACCTGGTCAAGCGGCTCCGTTCTTCTGCTGGTTACCTACCCGAGCAGGAACTCGTCGCCCTCGACGACGACCGGATCGTCGGCCACATCCTCACCACCAGGATCGTGATCGACGGCGAAGCAGGTCCTGTGAACGCCCTTGAGGTCGCACCACTGTGCGTCGCCTCGGACCACCGATGTCGCGGCATCGGCGCGCTCCTCATGGAGGAGGCCTTGAACCGCGGCCGAGCCGCAGGGTTCCCGGTCGTGTTCCTCGTCGGCGACCCGCGGTACTACGCGCGGTTCGGGTTTCGCCCCGTAGCAGAACTCGGCATCCACAACACCAGCTTGATTCCCGACGACGTGGTCCTGGGCGTCGAACTTGAACCGGGCGCCCTAGACGGCATTGACGGATCGGTGAGCCTCATGTGAGCTGATTTGGGTCATTTAGTGCACTGGAGTGCTACGTGTTTCATCGCTGTCCACGAAGCAGGTAGTGCTCCATCCACTTGGTCGCCACTGAGTCGGGTCAATTCGACCATCGACATCTCCGCCCACCTGCCTCTTGAGGCTTCAAGCGCGATCATCGCCGACCTCACGAATGTAGGTGATTCCGAAGGCGACGACTTGGCGGAACTCCTGACAACGGGAGCCGAGATCGTATTGGCTGCCTGACCCTTTCTGGAAGATGTCGAGGCCTCGCCCGAGGAGGACTCTCCAGCCGTGGTCGGTGCGGATTGATCTGTCGTGGATGGTCTCGTCCCAGGTGACAGTGAATCGAATTCCAACAGTCGCAGCACTGTCTTGGATGTCTTTCAGCATGAGGAGGTGCTGCTGGGCGAATTCGCCGCTTTCGGGCCTGGTGACCAGCGTCACCGCGATCTCATCTGCAGGGTCTTTGGCGACTGCGAGTAGCGCGAGCAGATCGACGAGGTTGCGGCCTTGGTGCGGTACGCGGATATAGGGGTCGACGATGGTGATGGCGGTTGCGCCACGCAGGTATGGCATAAGCAGTGTTTCGTAGGAGACGCCGCGCTGGTTCTCCTGGAACTCTCGGTGGCCCTCGAACAGCGGGGGTGCTGCCTCGGCTGGCGACGACACAGACATTGCGACATTCTCGGCTGCGGGCTCAAGCTCGGAGGGTGACTCAACGCTGTCCTCAGCCTCGGGAAGTTGACTTCGATAGTAGTCGGGGTATTCGTCTTCTTCCAGTGTGGTGACGCTGTGCCAGGTGCCTGTCTTGTCGGTGTAGCCGAAGTTGACGGCCGCCATCGTGGTGTCGATCCGGAGAATCTGGTCCTTGACGCGTTTGCGCCCCTCAATGGCGAAGCGAAGCAGCTCCTCGATCTCAGCTGGGGTTGCTTCGCCCTCCGGATAGATGAGCTTCATCAGGCCGGAGAAAGTCTTGTGGATGCCGTCACGGTCACGCGTGGAGATGTCTGAGCCGAGCGTGAAGTACTGCTGGTAGCGGTCGGAGTAGTCGGTGTTGCGCATGGACCGCAACACTTCGGCGATGTAGTCGACGACGAAACCGTACCCGGAAGAGAACATCTCACTGCGGATCGTGTCCACCTCCCAGCCCGGGATGTAGAAGTGCAGCCGGTCGAGGTAGGCGGAGTCGTGGTATGCCTCGGGCAGCTCATCGAACAGGTCCGAGTGTTTGAGCATGTAGGGCACGTTGTGCGCGGTGTTACCCACGAACGCCATCGACGCTTCGGCCCCGAGGGTCTCGACACCCCGAGAGAACGACTTGTTCGCCATGTAGTTCTTCATGATGTCAACCAACGCCTTGTCGGTTCGCTTCTTCTTGCCAGCGAACTCGTCGAACGCAACCACGTCCCAGTAGCCGACCAGGCCGATGCGGCCGTTGGCATTGTTGACGAAGAGCTTCGGGACGGTGACCTCTCCACCGGAGATCAGCATGCCGTGGGGCGAGAACTCGGAGTAAATGTGGGACTTGCCGGTGCCCTTGGGGCCCAGCTCGACGAGGTTGTAGTTGCGCTCGACGAACGGGACAAGGCGGACGAGCTGCAGCAGCTTGGCCCGTCGCCCGAACAATTCGGGGTTGAAACCGATGGATTGGATCAGCAGGTCGATCCACTCCTCGGCGTTGAAGCCCCGACGCGATTCGAGGTACCCCTTGTAGTCGAAGCTCGACATCTGAATCGGCTTCAGGCTCCCCAGAATCCAGGGCACGAAGCGGGCATCATCACTGTGGAAGTACTCAATGTCGCAGATGCACCACACGCCGCCAACCAGAAGCTTCGGGTTTGCCTTCACTGTTGCGGGTTCGACGATCACCCCATGAAGACCGAGGTTGGCGAACGAGGCTTCGTACACGTCCTGCTTGTCGTTCAGTGTCACGGTTACCTTGTCAATGATCCGGTGACGGCCTTTCTCCCTGATGGTGGATTTCACCAGTTCCGACTCGTTGCGGTGCACGTAGTGGTCGGCCAGAATCTTGCGGACCGCTTCAATACCGGCTTGGATCGTCGCCTCGTCATCGGATGCTGCGTACTGGCCGAGCAGGTACTCCAGCACGTAGGACGGGACGATCGCGTTGCCCTTGACGGCCTTTACGAGGTCTTTGCGGACAACCGATCCTCCGAACAGCACGTTGATCTTGTAGTCGAGATCGCTCTGCTGAGATGCATTCTTCTCGGCGCCGCGTTTCTCGTCGGGATTGTCATCGGTGTGCGTCATGGCTGCTGTTTCCCCTTAGAAATCGAAGTCCGATGTGAACGAGCGCCTGAGCAGATACTGGGCCCGCTGGTAGATGCGCCACTGGGTGGTGTTTGGTATTTGCTCTTCGAGCCGGAACTCGACCGTACGGTTGTTGAACTCGTTGGCATCCTGGCTGAGCAGCATCCGTGCGTTCTGGTAGCGGTCGCGTGCGTCATCGGAGGGCTGGTCGAACAGCAGCTCAGGCTGGTTCGATATCAAGGTTTCGCCGACGTAAATCCCAGCGCGCAGCGTGCGCGGCTGAATTTTATCGCTGACCGGCTCGGTTTGGAGGAGTTTTACGACGAGCTGGCCGGTGGTGATCTTGTTCGTCTCGGGCAGCACGTCGACGTTGACGGGCCGAGTGTCGCTCTTGCGTTTTTTGTTGACCCGGAGCACCGGCACGACAATTTCCTGGAGTGTGGCCCCGCCGTGAACGAACCGTGAGCCCGCGCCGGGCAGCTTGAGCCGGTGGATCGACTTGGGAATCTGCACCTGAAGGTCGCTGCCGAGCCCGAGCTGCTCGGGCTCGAAGGTTCGGAACGCGGGATCATCCTTGAGTTCCCGGCCCAGCACATATCGGCGGTTCACCACCACAAGCTCGTCACCCTGCGGTTTGGTCGAGAGGTAGAAGGTATCGGCGAGCGCGGTGTCCTGGTAGAGGAAGCCGTGGTCGGCCGTCACCAGGATGTTCGTGGCGTTCGCGTTTGCCAAGCGTTTGATGAGGCTGACCAGATCGCCAAGCGCCCTATCGGCCGCCTCGAACACCTGCCGTTCGGTGCGGGCCTTGTCACCAGTCGCGTCTATCCGGTCGTGGTAGACGTACAACACCCGGTGCGCGACGTACAGCTCGCGCAGCTCGCTGCTCGACATCGCGAAGACATCTTCAGCCTGGATAGCGAACCCGTCCACCGGAGCCAGTACCTTGTTGCGGTTCGCTGTCCCGTCGCAACGCTGGCCATCGACGACCACTGGGTCGCCATCGTGGGAATGGGCCAGCGTCTTGTGCGGCAGGAGGGCAGCCATGCCAAGTTGGGTGTAGCTTGGCAGCACGCCCAGCATCGCGTCGAGGTCCGCATCGAAGCGGTCTTCCTGGCGGATACGCGAACGCAGCTCGTCGGCGACCTCGTATCGCAGCGCATCGGAGATGATGACGACGGCCTTCCGGTTGCCCTTGCGGATGATCGGCTCGACGTGGTCAACGAAGAACCTCGTCTGCGAGCGCAGTGCGACTGAACGCCAGTCACGCACCGCATCAACTTGCCGCTGCCAGGCGCTGCCTAGCTCATAGAGGTATCGGTTCGCGTAGTACTTCTCTACCTCGGCACGGAGCGCTTCAAGCGGGCCTGCGTACTCAGTTGTGCGAGCGGCGAAGTGGAACTGCCTGTAGAGCTGATCGATGCGGAACCAGTGCTTGCGATACCGGTCGAGCCCGTCATCGAACGAGGCGACCTCGAACCTCGCCGAAGCGAACTCGCTCAGCAGATCGGAGGCAGCGGCGAGAGCCGCGTAAAGTGCCCGGTATCCCTCAACCCAGATGCTGCTCTGGCGGGCGCGAATGGTCTCGGACACCTCACGTGCGCTCATTGTCCGCTCGATGATTGCCTGAGCCAGCGTGCTGATGATCTTGCGCTCCACGTCCTCAAAGAGGTCGTTGCCCACAAGCTCGGGAATATCGGCGTCCTCGATGGTGCGGGCATAATCGAGGCTCTTGGCTGCTCGTCGCGCCAAGGTGGCGAAGGCGTCAGCACTGCGCCGGTCGTTACGCAGACTCGCGAAGTCGAGCTGAATATTACGCAAAGCCCCGGGCGTATCTGATGCGAACCCATCGATCGCCTGCCGAAACATCCACAGCACAAAATCATCGATACTGGGCTCGCTCGCCCTGTAGCGATAGATCTTGGCCGCACCATCCCAGTGGAAGCTGTCGAGCCCAAACTCAACCAGTGCCTCGTACTTGGCCCTCTCACCGCGTGAGTTCTCAATAAGTAGTGTGCGCGTGAGTTCCAGCATGCTGTGTTCTCGCTGATCGAGAAGCACAGCGCACATCTTCGCACGCAGCCTGTCGACGTCATCGTCGGCGGCGAGCAACGCCGTGAGGCGTTGGACCCGCTCGGTGTCGCGAAAGTAGCCTTCGTGCTCACGCACTACTTCATCGATCCCGGTGCCGATCAGGCCGAGCCCTTGGCATACCAGCGCGACCCAATCAGCGGTGAAGACCCCGTACGCAAGTTCAAGGTCAAGCAACCAGTTCCCGGTGTCGGAAGGTACCGGGCCATCGCGATAGATGAGGAACTTGCCGTACGGCTCATCATGAAGCACCCGGTTCTTCAACGCATATTCGTTGTTCTCCACCCGCAGAATGGTCACGCCGCCGAGAACAAGCGAGTCGATCTCTGCTGCGTACTCGCCGTCGGTGTCATGCCAGAAGACCAAGCGCTGAGACGTGAACCTCTGCTCCAGGTGAGGTAGGACGGCACTGAGCGAGCTCATTCAGCGTCCTCCTGCTGTGGGGAGGCTTCGAGTTCGCGCCGCGCGACCCGTTCCGCCGCCGCCTCATAAACCTGCTGGATGCGTGCTTGAAGCTCAGCCTTCGGTGGCAGCGCAGTCCAGTACTCTGCCACGACAATCCCGTCTTTGTGCATTTCCAAGAGTTCGATCTGCTCGCGGCTCGTCTCGGTACAAAGAATCAGGCCGATCGGCGACTCCTCTCCCTCCCTACGTTCGTAGCGGTCGAGCCACTTCAGGTAGAGCTTCATCTGGCCTTCGTAGGTGGCCTTGAACTTGCCGATTTTCAGTTCCACGGCAACGAGGCGTCGCAGTGGCCGACTGAAGAAGAGCAGGTCGAGGTGGTAGTCATCGTCGTCAATGATCATCCGCTTCTGTCGCTCGACGAAGGCGAAGCCATTTCCTGTCTCTAGCAGGAATGCCTCCATGTCACGGATGATGGCGGCCTCGAGATCGCGTTCGAGGAACGTGTCTTCCAAGCCGAGGAAGTCCAGCAGGTAGGGGTCGCGGAATACATCGCGCGGGACCGCGGTCTCGCCGACGATCTGAGCATTGGCGATCTCTCGACGCTCGTAGCCCTTCCTGGCGATCAACTGGCGTAGGCCGCGGACGCTCAGTCTCTGACTGATGGCCTCTTGCGCGTAAAAGGCTCTGGCCTCGGCGCTCTTCAGGGGAAGTAGCGCCCTGAAGTGGGTCCAGCTCAATTGTCGCCCCAGCGAGACGACACTCTGCTCGTCAGGGAACTGCTGGGCAAACTGGATCATGCGGCGGAGGTTCTTCTCCTCGTACGAGCGTCCGTACCGCTCCACCAACTGTCGTCCCAGCGAGACGACAATCTGCTCCCCGTAGGCTGCCCGCTCCGAGCCGAGCACCTCCTCGCCGATGAGGCGGCCGAGCCGCCAGAAGGTCAGCGTCAAAGCCAAGTTCGCTTGACGAGCGGCCGCAACCTGCCCCTCCTCGATCACCTCCGAGGCGCGAGTCAGCAGGATTTGTTCTGCTTTTCCGCTTCCGCTGCTGCGAGCAATCTCAGCCATCGGCAGCCTCCACCACTTTGATCTGCTTGAATGCTGGGTAGAACTTCGGGTAGTTGACCTTCACCCCATCATCAAGGAGCTTTCCCTCCCGATCGGTGACACGCCCATCCGCTCCTAGGGGTAGGTTGCCAGTCATGAGACAGGTCCTTCCTGCAACGCTGACACAGGGGCGCCCAGTAGTGCTTGTTCCTTAATGTCGAGGGCATTGCACATAGATGAGACGTGGTTGCTATCCACGTGATACATGAACCGGAAAAGGGATCTGAGTACTGCCGTGGACTCACTCGGATCGAGCGAACGCGAGATGTCAGCCTCCTCAAGGTGCGAGTACGCATGCAAATAGCGCTCAACATGTGTCCGCACCGAATCGTCGAGACCTGGATGATCCTCCAGTACGGCGCGCATGGAACCGTGGAACGACCCCATTTTGTCTGGACGACGGAAACTTAGGAATGACTCCATCATTCTACGTGCAGCATTAGGCATGAGAGCCATGATTTCCATCTGCTCCGCCAGCCCAAGCCCACTATCCGCAGTGAGGAGTCCGTCGGCAACCTTAGAGAACAGGAAGTGATACTGGGACCTCAGCTTCCGCGCCTTCTTATCGTCAAGCGGCCACGGGACGAGCCGTGGTCTCCGCTCTGCAACCCCACGGTTGCCAGCCTCGCACGTAACGCGCATCTCGTACGCACTGTAGCCACCCTCCTTCTCACGAACGCCCTTGGGTACTGACTCCATCTGAACGAGCCATTGGCGGAAGAGTTCGAAGTTGTGAGTCATGAGAAAGACTTGACTGACCTTGGTCTCGGCCACAAGCTCGGACCAGATATGAGCGGAAGCGCCGAACAGGATACTGTTGTCCAAGCTGGACACCGGGTCGTCGATGACAACGATCGGCGGATCCCCCTCGATCTTGTCCTCCCGGACGCTCACGAGGAAGTAGAGCAGAGCAATGGCTGTTTGTTCCCCTTCACTGAGGTTAGTGGCAGGGGCACCGTTGCGCTCGATGACATAGTGCTTCCTATCAGGGGCGGTGCTGAACCTGAGTTCACCCCGACCGAGGAGCCTGGCGACACTGTCAGTCAACTCTTTTGCTCCGGGCACCGGATCGCCGCCAACGTTTTCCAGCGAGGCGATCTGGTCCCTGAGCTCGCCAGCCTTCTTTTCCAGCGCCTCAGCCGCCAACTCCTTGTCTTCTGCATCCTCCTTGAGTCGCTTGTACTCGTCGGCGAACTGCTTGACGTGGTACAACTCGACGCGCCGTGCGGCCGAGCGCGCCTCTTCATCGTGCTTGCTGATCTTCTCCGCATGCTCAGCAACGACCTTCTTGAGCCCCGCGGTATCCGGTACTTTCAGTGTGACGTCCAGCCCTAGGCTAGCGACATCGAATGGGTTGTTTCTCTTCTGCTTCAGTGCGGCCACGATACGCTCAACGGCCTGGGAGTAAGCCTCGTGCTCCTCCTGGTAGGTAGTACGCGCCCGCTGGAGATCAACCTTGAGATCCTCATAGACCGACGTGTCAGCGGGGAGGGAGTCCAGATAAGTCTTCGATGCCGTCACGGACGCCTCGAGATGACCCACTAGGGCATCAATGTCCCCCTGGAACCGTTTGAACGAGTCATCAAAATGCGCGTTGAGCTCGGCGCACCTGTCCGCGGTCAGCGGTTGTCCACAGAACAGGCACTCGTCAAGGCCGTCATGGAGAGGGATGCCTTGTTGTACCCAAGAGGACCGGTCCGGGCGCCCCCGCAGACTTTCGATGACTTGAACGACCACCTCGGTATCTACGAGGCGGCGGGCATCGTCCACAGC
The DNA here is from genome assembly GCF_057238465.1 of Arachnia sp. Lineage (NCBI taxonomy): Bacteria > Bacillati > Actinomycetota > Actinomycetes > Propionibacteriales > Propionibacteriaceae > Arachnia > Arachnia sp. Next base: position 133,285 of record NZ_DBHHFZ010000001.1, on the reverse strand, counting down.
CTCTTCTCCGGCGACAGGCATCTTCGAGGTCAAGCGGAGAGGGTCCATGGCTTTGCTGGTTGCCAGCTTTCTATCTACATCGAGGTCGGTGGATGCATCACTGAGGATGGCTGTGTCTCCGTCGAGAAGCGTGCGCACCTGACGTTTTGTATAGGTGTTGGTGGCTCGATACTGGCTGTCTGACGAATTCCTGAGGTCGTCAACTACTGTCTTGGCTATCGATGTTAGGCGGTCCTGTACTGCTTTATTGGCTGAATTTGCTTCTTTCTTTGCCGTAATAATTCTGGGTTGCGTATCGTTCAACTCTTTGCGAAACTCGGCTAGCTTGGCTTCCGTATCAACGTTCCTCTTCCCGATGGTAAGTAGAGAGTGAGGCTTTGGTCCCCGCTCAGCTTCGAAGAAGAGGTTCTGTAGAACGAAGTCCCTGTTGAAGACTCGTGCCCGCTCCCAGAATTCAGGGGCAAAAGCGGCTGCTATCTCAGAGGCCCCGACTCCATCGATTTCAACATCAAGCACCATGCCAGAACTAAGCGCTTTTTGATTAGCATTTGCGCAGCCCAGTACGAGGCTCGCCAGTGTGCTCTTTCCGCTGCCATTCTGGCCGTAGATGAGGTTTACTCGTTCGAACTGGGTGTCTGACTCCTGCTTCCATCGCTGGAAGATTCGGTAGTCATCGATCTTCTTGATCCGCCGGATCATGGCTTTGGTCATCGAATGCCGTCCTTAGGGGTTAGCGGGTAGGTCGGCCAAGCCCAAGTCTCAACTTCAGTGCGTTTCTTTTCGATTTCGGGAATCTTAGCCAGTGCTTTGCCAAAGCGCAGGTAGTTAACGAGAACGCCGTCATCAAGGTCGATCGTGATCTGCTGAGACGCAAGCGGGTAGAGAACATCGTGCTCGTACTCGCTGAGCTCCACCAGGATCTTGCGGAGCCGCTCGGCTTCCTTCAGTGCGGATGCCCTCTCGCGAGCTGTGCTATCCCCGGCGACGACACGCTCCTGGTGCTGCAAATTCGCCTCCAGCTTGGCAATGAACTCTCGCAAGTGCTCGTTGAGAACAATCGATACCGTCGAAGGCGTGTAGCGATGCATGTAGATTAGCGCATTGAAGGACCCTTTAGGGCTGGAGAACAGCCAGTAGATCGGACGCTTCTTATACAGCTTCACATGATCGTCATAGAACCTCGACCGACCCGCACGGGTGATGAAATAGTCGCGCAGAGACTTTACCCCCAATGACTCTTCAACGAATCGAAGGTTCTCCTCGAAGTGCTCTTTGCCGAACACCACCCGCAGGAACTGGCGGAACTGCGCCACGATGTCATCCCCGAACCAATCTCCATCTACGATTGGGAGTACGTTGTCCTTATCTGGCATGAACGTCGGTGAGGGCACCTTTGCGAGATAGTCCTGCATCGTTGATCCTTGATCGGCGAGAATGAGGCCGGGCTCATCGAGGCTATAGCGGCCAAACATGCAGCCCACGGCGAAGGAAATAAGCTCAGCAACAACGTCAGCACGTTCCAGTGCAGCGTACTCAGAGCGGTCTTTGTTCGGTCCATACCGGAACTGGACGTTGCGTGTGAGCGAGACCCGGTGCAACGCGACCTCAGTCGGAACCTCCGCTTCAACGCCATATGCGTCGGCCACAATCTGATTGTTGAGAGATTCAAGGCGCCTTTGAGTGAGTGCACCCTCGGCCCATTTTTCCGACAGCGCATTTACGACCTTGTCAAGTTTGGATAGCGGTGTATCGAGCAGCGGTGATCTAGAGAAGTCCCAAGAGGTCTCGAACGAGTCCCAATCACCACGCGACGCTTCCGTGAGGGTCTCTACGAGATCCGACATCTCATCGCTTCTTCCTGAAACCAGCCGAGGGAGTGAACGAATTTGACCGACCTCGAAGTTGAGTGTGGGTGCGAGCGCGCCGAGCATGCTCTGAACAGCAGATGAATTCAGGTAACCCGACAGCACGTTGAAGTCTCCTGCCCCGGTAATGCTTACGGCTGCGTCTGTGAACACAAAACCAACATTGTGAAAGCGGAAAGCCGGGTCTCCTGAGCTGATCTTGGAGCAGGCGAGGGCTGGCTGGAAAGCGGTGGAGAGATTTCGTGGGGTTGAAGAAGGTGACTCGATTATGGGGCGTCCATTGTCGCGCCAATCAATAACAAACTCGTTGTTCCCGTACCAACGGCGGAACTCTCCGCCCTTGTCGGCCGCTACCCAGCGATGGTTCGTGCCGGAGTTAACTGTGTGTCCGAAGGTCGATCGACCTCGATCAACCTCCCACCATTGGCGCAGGTACTTTGCGTTGGCTCCGGTCGTGATTCCTTGAGCGATTTGTACCTCATCGCTCAAGGAATCACGACTGACTCCTTTAGCAAATTTCCCTCCGCGCTGCTCGATTGTGCCCGTGAATGCAAGGAGCATGGGCACTGAGAGCCAGTAAGCAAACGGCGACCCAGGGATTTTCGTGAAATCGACAGGGTTGACACGGTAAATATACCGTTCCATGCCCTCAACTGCCTGGTCGGGTTGCTGTTTTCCATTTCGGTTGGCCGCAATGATTTCGAGCGCTTTAGGCCCTTGGGCGGCTGGGCCGACAAAGTCAGATAGCTGCACGAAGGCGGCCGACGCAGAACGATGACCACGTTGCACCACATATGTGCAGATCGGCACTGTTGCCCCGTCAAATCCTGAATACTCCAACTGAACAAGGGAAACCACTGTCTCCCGCTCGATTAAACGCTTCCGAATGGGAACATATGACCTGATGAACATCCACACAAACGGAGTCATTAGCCCCACCAGCCCTCCGGTGACCGTGGCATCGAGGCACCGGTGGATAAACATGGCAAACAAATCGGACTTTGAGTCGGCGTACTCCAGCTTTGCGAAAGCAGCGAGAGTCGTGTCCATATTCTTGGACCCCATGTAGGGAGGGTTCGCCACCACTACGGCGTAGCGAGGAATCAGAAATTTAGCTTGTTGCACAACCCGTTTCGCTCGCCTGATGGTATCAGCCAAAATCAAGTCGCCACTATCATCGAGCGACGACACGTGTCGACCTAGTTCGGTAGTCACGTTGGGATTAGGCTTTATGAGGGCGCCGAGCGTTTCGGCTTTGGTGAACTGGGTCCAGAACAGTTCCTCCGCGTTCTTGTCGCCATCCTTGGTTACGAGGTAGTCCAACTCATCACGGGTGAACGAGATCGATTCGAGCATGCAGATGTTCGGCTGGACAAGCTCGTCCAGGAACGTGCGTTGTCTGGCACGTGCCTTCATCGTGAGCGCGAAGGCTGCCAGTGCCCCTGCTCGTGGGTCGATTTCGGTGCCGTGAAGGTTGTGGGTCAGGATCAACCCAGGGATTTCGGAGGGCGCGTAGCCCTCTTCTTCGTAGATCACATAGAGCAGGTCGAAAGCGTAGGTGAGCATGTGCCCGGAGCCGCAGGCTGGGTCGATGATCTTCAGTTCCTCGGGGGTGCTGATCCTGAGGAAGTCGGTCTCTTCGTCGATCGGGGCGATGTAGTAGTCCATCTGCTCGATGAGATGAGACTCGGGATGGTTGAGCATCCATAGACGACCCACTGAGTTCTCGACGAGGTAGCGGACGATCCAGTGCGGGGTGAAGAGCTGCGTGGCTGCCGGAATCTCCGCCGCACCCGCCTTCTTGCCCTTCTTGAACCCGGCGAAAACCTCGTCCTTCCGCTCGGAGATGTAGAACTGGTAGAGCCAGCCGATCACCTCGACATCGCGGCAAACCTCTTCGGTGAGTGCTGTAGCGGCCCTGGTGAGGATGGAATCCGCAGCCAGAAGGTTCGAGGGGATGAGGAGTTCGGTGTAGTCGCCCTCGCGCTCGAACATGAACGGCATCGAGCGATTCCAGTAGCGGCAGTACTCGGCGAGCAGCAGTGTGTAAGCCTCACCCTGGGCATCCGTGCTGGGGCGGGTGCCATCGAGAAGCCCGATGATCGTGTCGAGGGTTCGCCTGTTGCCGACGACGGCGGGGTCGATGTTGCCGCGCTTGGCGTCGGCGAGTATCTCGGGTTGCCCGGTCTGCTGGCCGTGGGCGGGCGAGACGACCCCGGTTCCGGTGTAGCCGTTGGCATCCATGAAACGAAAGGCGATGATCCGGTTGAACCAGGTGTAGGCCACCCTGTCGACGATCGCTTCCCTGCCTGTGGATCCGCCGCCGGCAGCTGCGATGTCACGTTCGAGCACGGCCACGGCGCGCTGGCTCTCGACCCGCTCCGGGGACGCAGGCGCGAGTACAGCGGTCAAACGGGCGCTGACCTGAGTGATGAGTTCACGCCTGGCCCACGTGGCGAAGCTCTTCAGCGGTGCGGTCTCCATGCGTGTTGTCTCCTACAGCGCGATGCGCTTGTCGTCGTTGAGGACCTGGACCAGCGCTGTACGCAGCGCGGCAAGGTAGCGATCGATGTCTTCTTCGGTCTCCAAGACGCCGCGGGCGTCGGCGACGGTGATGGTCCTGACCGAAACCGTTTGCTTCTTGATCGGCGCCGGTGCTGGCGTGTCGTCGCTGTCGGCGTTGCTGGTGCGAGGGGATGCGGCGAGCTGGTCGAGGATGGCCGGGAAGGTGTGTTCCTCGAAGGTGTTGGCGATCTCCCGGACGACGGCAATCTGGTTCTCCCGGCTGATCCGGTCGAGGATCGCGTTAACCTCTTGGCTCACGCTTCGCTGTGCGTCGTCGGTAGCTTCCAGGTAGGTCGTGCTCATCTGTAGCGGCGCCCACCGGGAGTCGATCTTCCGGACTGCACCTTCGCGGTTGGCCACGAGCGCGTCGTCGATGCGTGACTGGAGTTCAACGGTGGCGGTCTTGAGCTTGGCCATCCGGTTGCCGCGGAAGGCTTGCGGATCGGCGAGGAGTTGCTCCACATCCTGGCTGCTACCCGGGGGAAGGTAGTTGAGGTTGCTTGTGTTGCTGACAAGCATTTGGGTTGCCTCGTCGAAGATCCTGCGCTGGGCGCCGCCGAGGAAGGCCTGGATGGGGTCGATGATACTGCTCTTTGCGTCGAGCAGATCGTCAGCGAGTGCGAACTCGGTCAGGTACCAGTTGTCGGGCTTGCCGACGACGGACTCCAGCAGGGCGATGGGATCTTCGAGTTGAGCCACGAAGGGGTATTTCGAGCCGCTGACCTGCGCCTTGAGTTCATCCCACTTCGCGCGGAGACGTTCGCTCGCGTGCCGGGCCAGCTCCAGCGGGTCCTTCGGCGCGGTGGGCTCGTCGAAGAAATCCGTGCAGAAGGTGCGCAGCTCTTTGATCCTGCGCTGGTCGAAGGTTTTCTGCGGGGCAACTACGGCGTGGGAGTGCTTCTGCGTATTGCGCAGCGCGGCCGCGACCTCACTGCGCTTGAGGGTGTTCGAGTCGACGGTGAGAGTGATCTTCGAGTCTCCGACGAGCCATGCCGTGACGCATTCGATGGATGCGAGGTCCCAGCCGTAGGGCTTGGCCTGGAAGTGATCGACGATTTTCCTGACCGTGACCTGCTCACCGAGCTGGTCACGTTGCAGCAGGTAGGACAGCACTTCGTCCGCCGGCGCGGCGAGTGCATGAGCGGACGGGTCGTCAAACATCCCGGACTGGTCGGGGTTCGCAAACCCTGCGATCTGCTGCTCCGAATAGATACGCCCACCGAGAAGACCCAGCTGCGTGTATGTTCGCGCGACGAGATCCTGGAACCCGTCATTGATCCGCGTAAATGCGTCCTGAGACCCCACCGAGAGGTCAGCGGCGTCGATCACGAGCTCGGCCCGTCCGACACCGCGACGGATGCGCTCGATCAATTCCTTCTCCCGCTGCGCGTTCTGGGCCGCCTTGGCGCGCAAAATCTGTTCCTCGACCGGCGACAGCGAGCTGGTCTGCTTGCGTTTGGTGTACTTCTCGGTCTTGAGCAGCAGCCGCAGGTCAGCCAGCAACCGGTCGTCGGGAGCGAGCACCACACGCAACTCGTCCTTGCCCGCCGAGTGCATGCGAATCTCTTCCGGCTCGTGCGGGTACTCGGGGGTGATGAAATGCAGTGAGAGTTCCTGCTGCTGACCGAACGCCTGGTCGTCGAGCTTGTATCCGAACCTGAAATCCTGCCCGTTCTCGGCGTATCGGAGTTTGGAGGTTTTGACGACTTCGCCAGAGAGAATCCTGTTCAACCGGGTGGAGACCTCGGAGGAATCGATCTCTACGTTCTTGATCTCCTCCTCTATCACCTGCTCTTCGTTGGTCAGGTACTCGTAGACATTGCCGTTGCGCTGCACGTAGGTCTGCGTCTCCAGCAGCGTGAGGGCCTCCTGGACCTGCTTGGACAAGGCCGGCAGGTCGAGCCCGAACCGGTCGTAGACCAGCACGGTCAGGTTGCGCGGGGTCGCCTGGAAGCTCTCCACGTATTTCACCAGAAACAGCGCCTTGAGCAGCCGCACCGCGAGTCTGGTTACCGGCGAGCCGTCGTCTGGGAGATCACGCTCGGCACGATCAATCGAACGTTGCGCTGCGGACTTCAACGAGGCGCGGATACCTGCGAACATGGCGTCAAAAGTGGCCAACGAACCGATCTCGACATCACCGATGTCCTTGGCGACCTGCTGGACAACACCGAGCATGGAGCGTTCACCGACGGAACTGTTGCGGCCCTCGAAAACGTTGTGGTCGGAGATTCCCTCGATCGCGGCCTGAAACAGCGGGAACTGGTAGCTTACGAACGGGTACGTTCCCACGAAATGGGACTCGTCAGTGAAGTTCCGATAGGTTTTCGCGCCGTCAACGAAGTCGAACAAGGTCTTGAAATTCGCCGACTCCTGCGCGTAGATGGCTTCGAGCGCCGTAGCGCCCTTGTCGTTCTTCTCCAGCAGGCGTTTGCGGATGACCTCCTCCACGTCCGCGGATGTGAGCTTGACCCGGGTCTTGAACCTGGCCTGAATTTTCGAGAAGTCATTGCCCTGCCGCTTGGTGCGGTCTCCGACGACCTTGTCCATGTCCTCCTGCGAGGTCACGAACACCCAAGCACGCCCACCGCACTTCGTGTTCAAAGACTCGGCGATCGTCTGAAGGTTCAACATCAGGTGCGTGTTGGAGCCGATGAACTGCCCGACCTCATCGACGAAGAAGTTCAACCGAAAACCTGCTGGTTGCTTGTCCAGCCAGGCACGGACCTCGTCGGCGAAGTCCTCGATCGACACCGAGTAGTTGTCCTGATACGTCTTAAGGATGCTGCTCGAGACGTCCAGACCCGTGATCCGTGCATACGCCTGATCGACCTGCTGCCGGACCGTGGGGAGTCCGAAGCTGGAGCGGCGCTCGAGCCACTCCCGGCCCGACACCGCTCGGAACGCTTCCTTGAAGGCGTCGAGCTGACCTTCGTCGTCGAGCTGGCGCTCGAACCATGCGATGTGCCCCTGGTCGCCGTAGTATCCGCGGGACTCGTTGAAGACCTTCACGAACACCCGCAGCAGGGCATCGGTCTGGTCTTTGCTGATCAGGGTGGCCTTCTGGTCGATGTTGAACAGCAGGCTCTTCGCCGGGATGCGGTTGGCCTTGTCGAGCAGCGGGGGCAGGAAGGCGTCGGTTGCCTTGGCGCGGAAGCTCTCCAAGACCCGCTCGCGGGGAAAGTCGTCGCCCTCCACAGTGCCGAGAAGGTGCGCGAGCATCTTCAACAGGTGCGACTTACCGGAACCGAAGAAACCCGAAATCCACACGCCGTTCGCATTGGTGTAGTTCGTGTACGTCTCAAGCAGCTGCTCCAATCCCTTGGCCGCCTCATTGGTCAGGACATATTCGTCCACCTCGACGCCCAGATGGCGGGTATCGTCGGCCTTGATCACGCCCTCGATGGGCCGCTGGACATCCTTGGCGAAAATCTCGGTGAGGCGCATGACGGTCACGGCTCCTGTTCCAGAATGTTCTTGGCGCGATAATACTGATCATCCTTCAACCTGCCGAACAGCACCAGCGACGACCCGAGAGTGTCGGATTGCTCGTAGTGGCCGGGGAAGAACATGAGCATTGGCTTGCCCACCACGATACTCTGGAGATTGTTGAGTACGTTGTGTGACCGGATGTAGGGGAAGACCTCACCAATCCCGGTCAGGAACACGACGTCAAAATCTCCGTCGGAGAGTTGTTCTCGGATCTCGGGTGCCAGGTGCTGCTGTGGGTTGAGCATGGATTGCAGCATCTCAGCAAATTCGGTTTTGTCCAGCCCGGATTCAACTTCAAGAATTTCCTCCCAGTCGCCACGCCCCTTGAGTATCTCGACCGACAGGTCATAAAGGTTGATCTCACGAACCTCGATACCCCTACTGGCCAGCCGGTTCTTGATCCGTTTCTTCGCTTTCGCCACGCTGAGGGCATGCTCTGGTTCGTATGGATAGATGAAGAACGGAACCTCATTCGACAAGCCCTCCATCCTCAAGAAACGCTCGCCGCTGAGCACCGCGAACAGGTGTTCTTCTTGGCGAGTGAGTTCATCCGGCTTCACGACGCTACCCCTTTGCCGTCACGAGTCGGGAAGAACCGGATGTCGCTCGGCAGCTGCCCGCTGAGCGCGTCTCGGATTCGCGTGGACAAAGACGCGTGAACGATCTCGCCATCGGCGAGTAGACCAGCCTCGGTCAGCATCTTGAACACCGTCCACCGGAGCTTCTGCAACGTCGACTCCTTCGCCTCAGTGAGCTCCGGGTGCCATAGCGCCTTACCGTGAACGAAACTGTCGAAGTCGTCGTAGCCCAGCGTGGGCGTGAACAGGAGAAAGCGTTCTCGCACAACCTCCTCGGCGAAATCTCCGATGAACGCGTAGCGACGGCACGCCGCGATCCACATCAGGTGACCACGCTCACTGGGGCTGGCGCCTCGCAGCAACTTCAGCTCGGCCTCCGTGAGCACCGCCAAGCGTTGCGTGACTTCGCGAGCCAGCCGGAACCCGGACGAGACGGTTCGCGCCTGAAGCAGATTCTCAGCACTGAGCTGGCCCCGAACGGTACTCCAGTCGCGAACCTCCAAGAACAGTGGCACCGCGATCATCGCCTCCCGGGTCAGGAGGGCACCGCTGGTGAAGGACAGCGCGTAACGGTCATGCCGCTGAGACGTGGTGCTCATCCGGTGCCTCCTTCCGAGTTGCGGGACAGTGAATCAGGATATGGGATGCCACCGACAAGAAGCGTCAATGGTGGTGAGCATAGGACTCATCGTGGCGGCACCGGGTAGGGCCTGGTGGTCGCACCGCCAGGGCATACCCGGCCATCGATTTCCCCGGTTCGAGACTTCCAGAGACGTCCGACCTTGTGCGTGGGTATGGTCTTGCCTGCGATCCAGGTACAAACGGTGTCCTTGGTGATCCCGAGGCTGGGTGGCGGTGTCGTCTGCGGACAGCCACGGCTCAACCACGTTGGTCCTCCCTCGCTTCGTGGCCCACGTAGGCCACCGCCCCTGATGATACCGGTGGCGTGCAGCTTGAACTTGGCGTGTTCGGGCATCTCCGGACGAGGCGAATGCCTTGTTGGACGGCGTATCCAATTGGTTCGTGAACGTCGGTTGTCTCGGGGCGGCCGAGGATGCTAAAGCCGACTCCGGCACACCACTTTTCTTTGGTGTTTCGGATAGAGGGCAACGAGAAAAGTGTGGCCGTGGCATCCCAGCTCCCGCGCTGCACACAGCACGAGGTCGAACGCACGGGTGAAATGTCCAAAACCGCGTCCACCGCGAGCAGGTGTTTCCGGGCGGGATAGCGTGGCCTGGCAGCTGGAAGGGACGAGGGACATGGGACGACTCACGAGGGCCGGGCGCTGGATCGCCGCTGCCGTTGGTCTGGGCGCAGGGGCCGTCGCCGGGTACACGGCCTGGGCGCTGAACGCCCCAAGACGCCCCTGGCCGCCGTACACGTTCACCCCCTTCGAGGTGGGGACACCGGCCGAGGAGGTCTCCTTCACCGCATCCGATGGGGTGTCGTTGGCGGGTTGGTGGCTGAACAATCCTGATTCCCGGAGCGTGGTGATCTGCTGCCACGGCCACCGGAGCAACAAGGCCGACATGCTGGGGATCGGCCCTGGTCTGTGGCGCGCGGGCCACAACGTCCTGCTCTTCGACTTCCGGGGCAACGGTGACTCCGGGGACGGTCGGCAGTCCCTGGCCCATTATGAACAGGCCGACCTGACCGCCGCGCTGGACTGGGTGACCCGGTCCCACCCCGGGGCGCGGATCACGGTGATGGCCTTCTCCATGGGCGCGTCAACCGCCATCCTCACGGCCGCCCACGACCCGCGCATCGAGGCCCTGGTGCTCGACTCCCCGTTCGCGACCATGTCGGGGGTGATCGCGGCGAATTACAGGCGTTACCGGCTTCCCGGAGGCCTTCTGCTGCCGGTGGCAGACCTGGTGAACCGGGTTTTCTGCGGCTACGCGTTCGAGCAGGTGCGTCCCGTCGACGCCATGAGCTCGCTGTCCCCTCGCCCGGTTCTGCTGCTGCACGGCACGAAGGATCGGATCATCCCCTACGAACACGCCCAGCAGCTGGCGGAGGCGGCCGGCCCGGGGAAGGTCGAGCTCGTCACCTTCGAGGGCGCCGATCACTGCGGCGGCTATTTCGTCGACCGCCCCGGATACATCGCCAGGGTGGCCCGTTTCCTGGAAACGGTTCCGGGGTAGGGGCCGGCATCGTTCCCGACCGGATCGTTCGCGCAGGGATGCTCCGGCAAGGGGTGGTCTGCGGACGACAGGACCACGGTCGTGGGCTTCGCTTCCGACGCGGCGAGGGGCGCTCATGGACTCTCCCGCGGCATTTCCCGCCGCGGGGAGATAATGGGGAATCCGCACATCCTGCGCAGTTCGCCACCGAGGAGGCACCATGCGAGCAACCATCATGCGGGCACCGGGTGACGTGGTCGTCACCGAGGTGGACCGTCCCGAGATCATCGAACCCACCGACGCGATAATCGAGCTTGCCGCCGCCTGCATCTGCGGCTCGGACCTGTGGCCCTACCGGGGTTACGACAAGGCCGAGAACCGCGCCATGGGACACGAGTACGTCGGCACCGTGGTGGAGATCGGTTCGGACGTGACCACGGTGAAGCCGGGTGATTTCGTGGTTGGTTCCTTCTGCATCTCGGACAACACCTGCGAGATCTGCGATTCCGGTTACCAATCCCGTTGCGTCAACGGCGGGTTCGTCAGCGGCACCCAGGCGGAGTTCGTCCGCATCCCACAGGCCGACGGCACCCTCGTCGTCGTGCCGGGCGGACATCCCGGGGACCCCGATGTGCTGGCCTCGCTGCTGGCCACCTCCGACGTGCTCGGCACGGGCTGGTTCGGGGCGGTCGCCGCGGAGGCCGGACCGGGCAAAACCGTAGCGGTGGTGGGTGACGGCGCAGTCGGCCTCCTGGCCATCCTGGCGGCCAAGGAGCTGGGCGCCGAACGGATCATCGCGATGTCCCGCAACCCGCAACGCCAAGCAGTTGCCAAGGAGTTCGGTGCCACCGACATCGTCGAGGAACGCGGAGAAGAGGGCGTTTCCCGCGTGAAGGACCTCACCAACGGGCTGGGAGCGCACAGCGTCGTCGAGGCGGTCGGCACCCAGCAGTCCATGACACAGGCCATCGGGGCCTGCCGCCCGGGTGGGCACGTCGGTTTCGTCGGGGTCTCCCACAACGTGAGCCTGCCGGGTGGCCTGCTGTTCGGCACCGAGGTGCACCTGCACGGCGGGCCCGCTCCCGTTCGCCGTTTCCTGCCGGACCTGATCGATCGCGTCCTGGCCGGGAAGATCAACCCGGGAAGGGTTTTCGACCAGCGGATCCCGCTCGACGAGGCGCCTGCGGGCTACCGGGCCATGGACGAACGCCGCGCCATCAAGGTGCTGCTCGAACCGTGACCGGACGCGAATGCCGCCCCACCCGATTCACAGGGGAGCGGCATTCGCTTTCCTCGGCGTGGTCTCTCAGGCCTTGCGGTGCGCGGCGGAGGACACCAGCTGCTCGACGAGCACCTTGAGCTGTTCGGCCTTGTTTTCGCGGGCGCTCACAGCCCCCTCGGTGATGTCGGTGAACAGCGACAGGGCGACGTTGGTCCGCACGACGTGCATGTTGAAGTTGGCGAGGATGGTGCGCCAGTGCTCGACGGATCGGATACCGCCGTCGGAGCCGTAACTGACGAAGGCCGCGGACTTGTTCATCCACTCGGGGGCGAGCCAGTCAACGGCGTTCTTCAGCACACCCGGAACCCCGAAGTTGTACTCGGGGGTAACGAAAATGAAGGCATCGCACTCGTCAATGGCGCGGCTCCACGCCTGAACGGCCTCAGAGTCGTACTGGCGGTTGGCCAGCAGCGGAGGAACGGGCGCGTCGTACAGGGGCAGGTTGAAACTGGCCAGGTCGAGTAGAACGAACTCGGCATCGTTCTGCTCAGGGACGTTGTCCAGCACCCAGCGGGCGACCGGAGCGGCGTTGCGCCCCTGGCGGATCGAGCCTTCGATGACACCAATCTTCACAGTGATTCCTTTCTTCCTCAGGCATCCTACGCGACCCAGGTCCACTCCCCAGGCATTCACACGACCTGCCCCGACCCACAAATGATAGATCTACATAACTTGACGAGCGATCTACCGCTCATTATGATACAAATACATAACACCCAGGAGGCGATTTGCTCATCACCCACATCAGACGTCACCGCATCCTGGCCGACATGAACCAAGCCGACCTGGCCAGGCTCGTTGGCGTACGCAGGGAGACCATCGGGCATCTGGAGAAGGGTACCTACACGCCATCACTCAAGCTGGCCTGGGACATCGCGAAGGTCTTCGGCACCAGCATCGAGGAACTGTTCGAGTTCAGGGAGGAAGTCGATTGACATGGACGAGAGAGCGCAACAGATCGGAACCCGAGCTGCAACCACAACCCTGGCCATCGCCTACGTGTTCTGGCTGGGGGTTGCGCTCAGCAAGTTCATCGGAACCAGACGCGTCGAGACAGCCGCCACTGAGATCGTCTTTCTCGCCCTGATCCCGTTCGTTCTGCTGTGGTTCGCCCGCCAGGATGAACGCCTGTTACTCCCCAGGCTTCGCGAATACGCCGACCTCCAGGAACTCCTGAGGCCCCGCCACGTCCTGCGACGGACACGCCGCTACGCGCTTGGAGCGCTGGGATTCTCAACTTCCCTGACCGTCGCCGACTACCTGGCAGAGCGCCTGACAGGCGACATCATGACCCTGCTCCCCCTGACCACCTGGCAGGCATGGGCCCTCCAAATCGGCTGCGGATTCCCGGTCTTCCTCATCATCGACACCCTGTGGAACGAGCTCGCCATCCGCCGTTACATCCGCAAGATCAAGGAGCTGGAAGACCATGAACAAACGCGATGAAGCCATCCTCAACTTGGCAGACCCCGATGATGAGATCTTTCAGCTACGCGCCTCGGCACGCACCAAATGGTGGCTCGAGGCCCTGGACTTCCTCAATCTGGGCATTCACGACATGATCCTGGACAGAAAAGCGGCTTCCAGCCGCTGGTACCTGGTCGGCTCCGGGAAGCGCTGGAAACTCTGCGCGCTGAACCGGAAGGACGAACCCACCTGGACGGACGCCACCCGGGCCCTGTCCGATACGGCGGACCTGAAGAAGTTTCAACTGGACGGGATCGTCTACCGCCTGCAACGCCGCATCCGCTGACACGGAATCACGCCTGGCCATGGCCGTCCACTCTTCGGTGCCGGGGCGATCTGCTAGTTTGAACGTCGTTCAAAACGTCGCGGAGGAGAGACCATGGACCTGAACAAGCTTGCCGCCGAAATCATCGCAGGCCGCTCCATCACCCCCGAGGAGGCCCTCGCAGTGCTGCGGCTGCCGGATGCGGAAACCCTCACACTCGTGGCCGCGGCGGGCCGGGTGCGACGCCATCACTTCGGCACCACGATGAAGGTGAACTACCTGATCAACCTCAAATCGGGTCTGTGCCCGGAGGACTGTTTCTACTGCTCCCAACGCCTCGGTTCCCAGGCCGACATCCTGAAGTACCGGTGGCTGAGGAACGAGGACGCCGTCGCCGCCGCGAAGGCCGGGATCGCAGGTGGCGCGAAGCGGGTGTGTCTGGTGGCGAGCGGCCGCGGGCCGTCCAACCGCGACGTCGACAAGGTGGCCGAGATCATCGGGGAGATCAAGGCCGAGCACCCGGACGTGGAGGTCTGCGCCTGCCTCGGGCAGCTCAAGGCGGGGCAACCGGAACGGTTGGCCGCAGCAGGGGCAGACGCCTACAACCACAACCTGAACACCGCGGAATCGCACTACGACAACATCTGCACCACCCACAGCTATCAGGACCGCACCGAGACGGTTCAGCACGCCCGCGAGCACGGGCTGAGTGCCTGTTCGGGCCTGATAGCGGGCATGGGTGAGAGCGATGAGCAGCTGGTGGAGGTGGCCTTCGCGTTGCGGGAGGTCGGCGCGGACTCGGTTCCCGTGAACTTCCTGATGCCCTTCGACGGCACCCCCCTGGCGGGTCACGCCGACCTGAGCCCGCAGCGTTGCCTGCGCATCCTGGCGATGATGCGGTTCGTCCATCCGGACAGCGAGGTGCGGGTCGCGGCGGGCCGGGAACAGCACCTCCGCAGCCTTCAGCCCCTGTCCCTGGAGATCTGCAACTCGCTGTTCCTGGGTGACTACCTCACCAGTGAGGGACAAGCAGGGGCCAAGGACCTGGCCATGATCGCCGACTACGGATTCACGGTCCTCGGCCAGGAGGAGACCGGCCCCGAGGCCGACGTCCGGCCCGTGATCAGGAACCGTGGGGTCGGGACCCCGGAACCGGCGAACGCCTAGGGCCAGTTCCGAGGCAGAGCCTAGGCGCGGCGTTTGAAGAACGAGCGGATGCCCTCCCGGTGAACCGCCGCCACTGCGGTGAGCGGCAAACCGGCCGGGCAGACCTCGACGCACTCGCCGTAGCTGCTGCACGGCCCGAACGACGCATCCAGGGCGTCGACGACGGCCCGGGCGCGGCGGGTGCGTTCCACCTTGCCGTGCGGGAGCATGGCCAAGTGCGCCAGTTTCGCCCCGGCGAACAGGTGGGCCGCCCCGTTGGGGCAGGCGGCGACGCACGCCCCGCAACCGATGCAGGCAGCGAAGTCGAGGGCCAGTTCAGCATCCTCGTGGCCGACCAGGAAATCGTCGGCATCCGGCGCGGTCCCGGCCATGATGTCGACGTGCCCGCCGGCACGGATGATGGAATCCAGGGCCGCCCGATTCACCACCAGGTCCCGGACCACGGGGAAGGCTTCCGACCGCAACGGTTCGATCCGCAGCTTCGTGATGCCGCCGAAGGCTCGTAGGTGCTGCCGGCACGACGGGGTGTTCGGGACCGGGCCGTGGGGAACGTCGTTCACGGTGACCCCGCAGGCCCCGCACACCCCCTCCCGGCAGTCGGATTCGAACGAGATGGGTTCCAGGCCCTGCTCGGGCAGCTGGTCGTTCAGCCGGTCCAGCAGCTCCAGGAGACTCATCTCGGGGGTGGCGTCCGTCACGACGTGTGTCTCGAATCGCCCCTTGGAAGTCGGCCCGTCCTGCCGCCAGATCTCAAGTTCGACCCTCATCGGTAGTTCCTCACCTGCAGTTTGACGCTCTCGAATCTCAGCGGCTCCTGGTAACGGCGGTGCTGACCGGCCGGGTTGGTCTCCCACGCCGAGACGTTGCACCAGCGTTCGTCGTCGCGTTTGGCCTCCCCGTCCGGGAGGGCGTACTCCTCACGGAAATGCGCCCCGCAGGACTCCTGGCGGTCCAGCGCATCCGTGATCATCAGTTCAGCCAGCTCCAGGAAATCGGCCACCCGTCCCGCCTTCTCCAGCTCCTGGTTGAGCCGGTCGTCGGTGCCGGCCACCCGGACATCGCGCCAGAACTCCTCACGCAGCTCCTGCACCTGCTCCAGGGCCCGTTTCAACCCTTCCTCGCTTCGTGAAACCCCACATCCCGCGTAGAGGATCTCGCCGAGACGACGATGGAATGTGGCGGGCCGGGTGTGTCCGGGATTGTTGACCAGGTGGTTGATGCGCCCACGCACGTCATCCAGCGCCTCCGCGGCCTCGGGGGCGTCCACTTCGAGAAGGGGTTTCCCCGCCAGCCCGGCCAGGTAGTTGGGGATGGCCAGGGGAAGCGTGAACCAGCCGTCGACACAGGCACTGAGCAGGGAGTTGGCCCCGAGCCGGTTCGCACCGTGGTAGTTGTTTCCTGCCTCCCCACCGACGAACAGCCCGGGGACGCTGGTCATCTGGTTGAAATCGCACCACAACCCTCCCATGGTGAAGTGGGCCCCCGGTGCGATGCGCATCGGTTCCTCGTAGGGATCCTCGCCCGTCGCATCCCGGTACATCTCGAAGAGGTTCCCGTAACGCTCCGCGATCACGGCCCTGCCCAGCCGGGAGATGGCGTCACGGAAGTCCAGGTAGACGGAGTTCTTGAGCGGCCCCACTCCCCTGCCGGCCTCGATCTCCGTGCGGGCGGCCCGGGATGCGATGTCACGCGGGGTCAGGTTCCCGAACGCCGGGTAGCGCCGCTCTAGGTAGTAGTCGCGCTCGGCCTCCGGGATGTCACCGGGGGCGCGTTCGTCGCCCGGGGTCACCGGCACCCAGATGCGTCCGTCGTTGCGCAGCGACTCACTCATCAGGGTGGTCTTGGACTGCCACCGGGAGGACACCGGCAGCGCGGTGGGGTGGAACTGGATGAAACTCGGACTGGCGAAGAAGGCCCCGCGGCGATGGGCCCGCCAGGTGGCGGTGGCGTTCGAGTTCATCGCCAGGGTGGAGTGGAAGAAGACGCTGCCGTAGCCACCGGTGGCCAGCACCACCGCGTGTCCCGTGGTGATGCTGATCCGCCCGGTCACCAGGTCGCGCACCACCACTCCCTGGGCCCGGCCGTCCGCGACGATCAGGTCCAGCATCTCGTGACGGGTGTGCAGCTTCACCGTGCCGCGTTCCACCTGACGCAACAGGGCCTGCGCACCGGCGATCTGGAGCTGCTGGCCGGTCTGGCCCCGCGTGTAATAGGTGCGGGAAACCTGCACACCACCGAAGGAGCGGGTGGCGAGCTGCCCGCCGTATTCGCGGGCGAACGGGGCACCGATGGCGTTCATGTGGTCGATCACCCGAACCGATTCCTCGGCCAGGCGCCACACATCGGCCTCCCGGCCCCGGAAGTCACCACCCTTGACGGTGTCCGTGACGAACCGGGTCAGCGAGTCACCGTCCACCTTCCGGGCACGGGCGGCGTTGATGCCGCCCTGGGCGGCGACGCTGTGCGCGCGGCGGGGCGCATCGTGGAAGGTGAAGCTCTCCACCTTGTAACCCAGTTCCCCCAGCGCCGCGGCCACGCCGGACCCGGCCAGCCCGGTTCCGATCACGATCACGGTGTACTTCTTGCGGTTGGCCGGGCTCACCAGTTTGTACTCGGCCTTGCGGCGTTCCCATGCGGTGCGGGGGTCACCGTCGGGGAGGTGGGGATCGAGCATCCCGGTGGCCAGCATCTCCACGGGGCGTGGCCGGTTGGTCGTCGTGGTCATGCGATCACCCCCAGCAGCACCAGCAGGGGAATCATGGCGTTGCCCAGCACCACGGCCAGGGCCAGCAGCCCTCCGATGGCCACCCATACCTGCCTGAACCTGCGGCCCGTGACCCCGAGGTCCTGCAGCAGGGTGCGCCAGCCGTGCTCGATGTGGAAACCAATCACCACCATCACCACCATGTAGAAAATAGCCATCCAGGGACGGGAGAAGCTGGCAACGAGGTTCGCGTAGGCGTGCATCTCGGCACCGGGGTGCCGGAAGGACGCGGACGCCAAGGGGCCACCCACCGTCAGGTCGCTGATGTGAACCAGCACGAAGACCAGGATCAGGATCCCACCGGGCAGCATGAAGGCCGCCGCGCGGGTGCGATTCCGGTGCAGGCCGCGCCGGTGAGCGCCACGGCCGCGCCGCCCCCTCAACCACAGGGTCACCGCTGCCGAGACGTGCAGCAGCAACGAGCCTGCCAGGGCGATTCGCAGCGCCCACAACACGCTCTGTTTGGGAAGCAGCGGGTAGCCGACCTCACGCAGCCATGTTGCGTAGTGGTTGAAGGCGTCGGCCCCCGCGTAAACCTTCAGGTTGCCGAACAGATGCACCGCCACGAAGGCAACGAAGAGCACCCCCGTGACCGCCATCACATGTTTGAGCACGAAATTCGAGGGCCCGCGTCTCCGCGTTCCCGCTGGGACGTCCACCGTCGTTGTGGTCATGGCTCAGTCTAACTGACCGCTTCTCGCCACATGCATCCGCATGGACTTTTCATGAAGCCGAGGAACGGGTATTGTTTGTCCTCGCGCAAGCACCACTAGCTCAACTGGCAGAGCAGCTGACTCTTAATCAGCGGGTTCAGGGTTCGAGTCCCTGGTGGTGTACCGGACCGGGACACCGGTCCCGCGCACCACTAGCTCAACTGGCAGAGCAGCTGACTCTTAATCAGCGGGTTCAGGGTTCGAGTCCCTGGTGGTGTACAGCGCAAGGGCCCCGGGAACCCGGGGCCCTTTTTGAATCATTCGTGGTTCCGGCGTCCCAGCACGTAGATGGTGACGGCGAACAACGCCACCCCGAGGATCGCACCCCCGATGATCGCGAGCCGGTCGGTGCGCCAGCCGTCCTCGTCGCGCAACTCCTCCTTGATGTTCTGGAACTCGCCCGCGACGAAGCTCTTCGCATCGTCGATGCCCCGCCGGGCGATGTTCGCGGGTTTCACGGAGTCAACGAGGTCTTCCATGGCGCCTGCCAAGCTCTGGCGGTTGCTGGCCAGCTCGGCACGGATCTCGTCCACGGTGCGGGTGGTGTCGCCGTCCATTGCTTCCCCTTACTTCAACGATCGGATACCAGCTTAGAGGCTTCCGTGCGCCGTACACTGTCGGTCATGACTGCGCGCCTCACCCCGGGTTCCCCGGCCCCAGCCTTCACGTTGCCGAACGCGGAAGGAGTCCCGGTTTCGCTTTCCGATCACCCTTCCCGTGCTGTCATCGTCTACTTCTACCCCGCAGCGATGACGCCGGGCTGCACCACCCAGGCGGTGGACTTCACCGGCGCGCAGGCCGCCTTCGCGGCGGCCGGCTACACCATCATCGGCATCTCCCCGGACACGGTTGAGAAGCTCGCGAAGTTCACCGCCGGCTCCGAGATCGGGTTCCCTCTCCTGTCCGACCCGGAACGCGAGGCGTTGAACGCCTACGGCGCCTTCGGGACCAAGAAGCTGTACGGCAAGGAGATCGAGGGGGTGCTGCGTTCCACCTTCGTCATCGACGTGGACGCCGAGGGCAACGGAACCATCCGGGTTGCCCAGTACAACGTGAGGGCGACGGGACACGTCGCGAAACTGCGCCGTGAGCTCGGCGTCTGAGTTTCTCACCATCGACTCCGAGGTCGGCGACGGAGTGGATGTGGAACTGGAGGTAAAACGTTCCCGTTTCCTCACCCGGCTGCGTCGCGTCACCTCGGAGGAAGCCGCTCGCGCGGTGATCGAGGAACGGCGCTCCAGGTTCTTCGACGCCCGTCACCACTGTTCCGCTTTCGTGCTGGGCCCCGAGACCCGTACCGCACGTTCCTCGGACGACGGGGAACCCGCGGGAACCGCTGGGGTGCCGATGCTGAACGTGCTGACCTCCAACCACCTGACCGATGTGGTGGCGGTTGTGACCCGCTACTTCGGGGGCGTCAAGCTCGGTGCCGGCGGGTTGGTACGGGCCTATTCCGAGGCCGTGGCCCAAGCGGTGGCGGCGGCCGGAACCAGACGGGTGGAGCTGTGCTCCCTGCTGGGAGTCGACGCTGACTTCGCGAGCTTCGGCGTGGTCGAGGACTCGCTGCGTGGTTTGATCCTGCCCTCGGGGGCCGCCGTCGCGGTGGTGGGAGTCGACTGGGGTGACCATGCCCGGATCACCGTTGCGGTTCCGGTGAAGGCCACCGGCGAATTCGACGCTTTCCTGTCGGCTCTGTCTGCCGGGACCCTGACGGCGGTCCCGGCAGGTCAGCGCTGGGTCGACCGGCCCGGCTGATCGTCTCCCGGCTCGATGCGTTTCACAACGGCCGGGTGAGCCAGCACCAACACGAGCACGAACCCGCCACCCGCGATCCACGCCAACGGTGCGTAGCGGGTGACGGGCAGCAGAACTCCAGCCACCACGACGACGGCCAGCAGACCCGTTCGAACGTACTTCAGCACGTCGCGGCCTGTCCGCGCCCGTTGGTCAACGCAGTTTCAGGGGACGGGAAACGCCCGCGACGATGAGTGCGAGACCGACCAGCAGAAGAATGATGACTGCCACGTCTCCCCCATTCGACGACCCGTAGCCACCACCGCCGAAGGAGCGCGCGAACTGGCTTCCGGTGAAGACCAACATGAGGCCTATGAGCGCCTGGGCAGCCCCCATGGCGATTTCATAGACCCAGACCGCCGGGGTCACCTGCTCCTTGTTCTTCCCCGGTCCCCCGAACGGCCGGGGCGGCGCCTGGAAGCCCTGATGCGGCGGCTGCATGCTCTGGGGGCTCTGATAGGCCTGCGAAGCAAGTTGGCTGTTCTGGGGGCCCGGCTGGGCGACACGCTGCTCGCTCTGCGGCTCCGGGGAAGGTGTGGTGGGTTCGCTCATCGTCTGGATCTCCGTTCTGTGTCCTGGCGTTCCCCCATGCGGGTTTCGGAATCGTCCCGCGAGGTTGGTTGCTGCCAACCCTAGCCATTCCGGGGTGTCCGGTTGCCGCGATCCCATACATTTGATGAAGACCGACCTCCCCGATCTACCAAGGCCTGCACCCAACCTCTGGAAGACTGGCCGGATGGTTGGACAACGAAAGACTCCTTGGAAAACGGCGGTCGCAGTCCCGACTGCCGTGATCGTTCTGGGCTTCGTCGGACTGGCGGCGTTGGCGCCGCGCTGGCTGGGCCAGTTGTTGAATGCGGCGAACTCGACCGTGGTCAACGGCCTGGGCTGGTACTACAGCCTCATCGTCGCGGGTTTCGTCGCCTTCGCCCTGCTGGTGGCCTTCGGACCGTACGGGAACATCACCCTCGGACCCGACGACGAAACCCCCTCCTACTCGCTGGTGAGCTGGTTCGCCATGCTCTTCGCCGCGGGCATGGGCATCGGGCTGGTGTTCTGGGGCGTTGCAGAACCCCTGAACCACTATGCCACTCCCCCGCCCGGCACCCCGGAGGGCACCTCCGACGCCATGAAGGCGCAGGAAGCGATGACGACGTCCTTCCTGCACTGGGGGCTGTCCGCCTGGGCCGTCTACATCGTCGTCGGCCTGGCCATCGCCTACACGGTGCACCGCAAGGGCCGGAAGGTTTCACTCAGGTGGGTGCTCGAGCCGCTGTTCGGCAGGCGGGTACGTGGTTGGTTCGGGGATGTCGTCGACGTGTTCGCCATCGTCGGAACCCTGTTCGGGGTGGCGGCATCCCTGGGTTTCGGGGCCTCCCAGTTCACATCCGGCCTGGATTACCTGGGGATCATCAAGCCCGAGATCTGGGTGCTGCTCGCGGTCATTGCCATCATCACCTCGCTGGCCACCTGCTCGGTGCTGAGCGGTCTGGATCGCGGCATCAAATGGCTCTCGAACGCGAACCTGGTGCTGGCCGCGGTGCTGGCCCTGGCCGTGCTGCTGCTCGGCCAACCGTTGTTCGTGCTGCGCGAGTTCGTCCAGACCATCGGCGACTACCTCAGCAATTTCGTGCACCTGAGTTTCCGCACCCTGCCGTTCCAGGGTGAGGCCGGCGAGACCTGGCTCGGGACCTGGACCACCTACTACTGGGGATGGTGGATCAGCTGGTCGCCGTTCGTGGGGATCTTCATCGCCCGCATCTCGAGGGGCCGCACCGTGCGGGAATTCGTGGCGGGGGTGCTGGCCGTGCCGACGCTGGTGACCTTCCTGTGGTTCTCGATCATGGGTGGGACGGCGATGTGGCAGCAGCTCCACGGGTCCGGTGACCTCATCAGTCCGGAAGGAAAAGTCAACAACGTCAACGCCCTGTTCCAGGTGCTGGAGCACATCCCTGCGAGCAACCTGCTGATCGTCGGGTTCCTGATCCTGCTGGTGATCTTCTTCGTCACCAGCGCCGACTCCGCGGCCTTCGTGGTGGACATGGTCGCCACCGGCGGGGAGCAGGATCCTCCTGTCCTGACCCGGGTGATGTGGGCCGTTCTCGGCGGCGGTATCGCCGCGGTGCTGCTGTGGGGTGGGGCGGTCTCCGGCGGGGAGGATCTGACCGCTGGGCTCGGGGCGTTGCAGACCATGACGATCCTCGCGGCGGCACCGTTCAGCGTGGTGATGGTGTTGGCCTGCCTGGCGACGCTGCGCGCGTTCAGCAACGAACACCGGCAACGACTGAGGCTGGAGAACCGGGTGCTGCGACGCGAGATGACCGAACACGTGATGGACAAGGTGACCGAACACGTGAGGGAGTCCGTCGTCGAACACCTGAACGGCCAGGAGATCACCTTGAGTGAGGAATCCGCGTCAGGGGAAAGGACACGCAGGCCCTTCCGGATCAGGCTCTCCAGACGCAGGAGTCACACCCCGGAAAAGTAGAACCCCTCTCCCCCGAACCGCGCGCGTCGCGTGTGTGAACTGCTCAGGGTTGAATGTGGATGGCTTTCCAGCCATCCACATTCCGCCGGGCAAGGACACGGTCGTGCAGCCTGCCGGACTGGCCCTGCCAGAACTCGAACTCGTCGATGTCGATCCGGTATCCACCCCACTCCGGCGGGCAGGGAACATCAACCCCGTCGAAACGTTCGGCCGCCTGCGATGCCGCCGCCAGCAGTTCGTCGTGGGAGACGATGGGCGCCGACTGCCTGGACGCCCAAGCACCCAGCTGGCTGGCCCTGGGGCGCTTGGCGAAGTAGGTCTCGTTCTCCTGGCGGGTGAGTTTCGCGACCGCGCCGACCGCACGCACCTGGCGCATGAGCCGCGGCCACCAGAAGGTGGCGGAGGCCACCGGGTTGGCGGCCAGCTCCTCGCCCTTCGGGGAGGTGTAGTGGGTGAAGAAGACGAGGCCGTTCTGCGTCGTCTCCTTCAGCAGCACCACCCGGGCACGCGGACGCCCGTCCGCCCCGATGGTGGCCAGCAGCATGGCGTTCGGTTCCACCTCGTCGGCTGCGATCGCGGCGTCGAGCCAGTCCGCGAAGAACTTCCATGGTTCGAAGGAGTCCAGGTCCTGCGGTAGCGCATCCCCGCAATAGTCGCGTCGCACATCGTGAAGGCTCATGCCGCCAGTCTTCCAGAAACGGGGTGGCGGCTGCGGGGAGGGCATCCCATCGGCGCACGGCGGGATGTCACGAATAATTGACGCGGAACGTCGTTTGGCATCCGGGCCCGCTACTGTTGATGGCATGGCTGGTGGTGAGAACCTGCGCATCGGTGATGCTGAACGCGACGAGGCCATCGCCTTGCTTCGGGAGCACATGAGCGCGGGCCGGATCACCGCGGAGGAGTTCGACGAACGCATGTCCGCCGCGCTGACCGCGAAGACCCGGGGGGAACTCACGGTCCTGTTCAACGACCTTCCCGGGCGCTTGCCGGGGGATCCGCACACCGTGCAAACCATGCCCGCCCCGATCCAACCCGTCGCCGGGCAGCACCCCGCGAGACAGTCGTGGTACAAGCCCTTGGCGGTGGTGGTTGTCCTGGCGATCTTCGCGATGGGCCTGCGCCACTGGGTGGTGCCGCTGATCATGATGGGGATCCTGTTCTACTATTTCTCCAATTCGTCAAACGATTCACGCAGTTCACGCCAACAACTCCAGCAGCAAACCCCCCAGAACCTTCGCTCCCCGGAACGCGAGGAACTGGTGGCGCTGCTCCGCCAGAACCAGAGGCTTCTCGCCATCAAGCGTTACCGGGAAATGACCGGGGCCAATCTGCTCACCGCGAAGAACGCCATCGATGCCCTGAACGACGAGCTGGGCAGATAGACCCGATCTTCCAAGGTGGCTGGCCGGATGGGTACAGCCAGTGGCCCGGACACCCTCCGGGGCGGCACCGGTGTGACCAGCCCGGATTCGATGAGTGAAGGCCTTGTGGGACGATGGGTCCATGCTGGCCCTCGCGAAGACGCACCCCGGCCCAGGCCTGGAGCTGATCGACGTTCCCGTTCCCTCCCCCGGCCCCACCGAGGTCCTGATAAAGATCCGGAGCACCGGAATCTGCGGCACCGACGTGCACATCGACCGCTGGGACGGCTGGGCGGCCCGTACCGTGACCACCCCACGCATCCTGGGACACGAGTTCTGCGGCACCATCGTCGAACTCGGTTCGGCCGTGACCAGCCTGGAGGTCGGGCAGTTCGTCTCCGGTGAGGGGCACTACGTGTGTGGAAGGTGCCGCGCCTGTCTGGCGGGGAAACGTCACCTGTGCCAGCGGACCCGGGGAATCGGCTACCACGTCGACGGGGCCTTCTGCGAGTACTTCGCCATGCCCGCCGCCAACGTCTGGGTGCATCCACCGGAGCTCGATCCGGATATCGCCGCCATCTTCGATCCCTTCGGCAACGCCGTCCACGCGGCCCTCCAGTTCCCTGCCCTGGCCGAGGACGTCCTGGTCACCGGCGCCGGTCCGATCGGGATCATGGCGGCCCTGGTGGCGAAGTTCCAAGGAGCCCGCAACGTCGTCATCACCGACCTCAGCGACGAACGGCTCGCACTGGCGGAGGCGCTGGGCATCACCTCGACGGTCAACACCGGCCGGGAAGACCTGAGGGAGGTCTACGACCGGTTCTCGATGAAGGAAGGATTCGACATCGGACTGGAGATGTCCGGGTCGGGGGCGGCGCTGCGTTCCATGATCGACCACATGACCCACGGCGGCAGGATCGCGCTGCTCGGCACCCCTTCGCAGGAGTTGACCGTGGACTTCTCCAAGATCATCTTCAGCATGCTCACCATCCAGGGCGTGACCGGCAGGCAGATCTTCGAAACCTGGTACGCCATGAACGCCCTGATTCGTTCCGGGCTCGACATCTCAGGGGTCATCACACACCGGTTCCCCGTGACCGAGTTCGCCGAGGCGTTCGCCGTCGCGGGTGACGGCCGCTCGGGCAAGGTCGTCATGCGCTGGGAACAGTGATGCACACCCAATTTCCTCACCAAATCGAAAGGCACGACCGACCATGACCTTCCTCGACGATGTGACCTCCCAGCTCGACGCCCTGCGCGCCGAGGGCCTGTACAAACACGAGGAGCCGCTCACCACGGCGCAGGCGGCGCACGTCGGTGTCCCGACCGGGAACGTCATCAACCTGTGCGCGAACAACTACCTGGGGCTCGCGGACTCACCCGAGCTGATCACGGCCGCCAAGAATGCCCTCGACCGTTGGGGTTTCGGCATGGCCTCGGTGCGGTTCATCTGCGGCACCCAGACCCAGCACCTGGACCTTGAGGCCGGGTTGACCCGGTTCCTGCGGCTCGGGGCGGAGGGATTCGACACCATCTTGTACTCGTCGTGTTTCGATGCCAACGGCGGGCTGTTCGAGACACTGTTCGGCCCCGAGGACGCGATCATCTCCGATGAGCTCAACCACGCCTCCATCATCGACGGGGTGCGTCTGAGCAAGGCGTCCCGTCACCGGTACCGCAACCGGGATCTCGACGACCTGCGTGCCCGCCTGGAGGAAACCCGGGACGCGCGGCACCGGGTCATCGCCACCGATGGCGTGTTCTCGATGGACGGCTACGTCGCCCCGCTGGACGAGATCTGCGCCCTGGCCGACGAGTACGGCGCCCTGGTGATGGTCGACGATTCACACGCCGTCGGTTTCGTCGGCGAGACCGGAGCCGGCACCCCGGAGCGTTTCGGTGTCACCGAACGCGTCGACATCATCACCGGCACCCTCGGCAAGGCTCTCGGCGGGGCCTCCGGGGGCTACACCTGCGCCCACTCCCCCATCGTGGAGTTGCTGCGGCAGCGGTCGCGGCCGTACCTGTTCAGCAACTCCTTGGCACCGTCGATCGTCGCCGCCACCCTGGCCGCCCTCGACCTCCTGGGCAGCTCCGGTGAACTCCTCGACCGGCTGCGCGAGAACACCACCTATTTCCGCACCCGCATGGCCGAGGAGGGATTCGAGATCCCCGAATCCGATCACCCGATCGCCCCCGTGATGATCGGCGACGCAGTACTTGCGGCCCGCATGGCGGACGCCATCCTGGCGCGCGGCGTCTACGTCCGCGCCTTCAGCTACCCGGTGGTTCCCAAGGGCCGGGCGAGGATCCGTACCCAGCTGTCGGCGGCCCTGACCCGTGATGACCTGGATACGGCGATCCGCGCATTCGTCGAGGCGAGATCGGAGGTGCGATAGGAGTCACACCGCAGCCGACCCCGCCCTTGTCCCGCGGGTCCTGCTGACTCCGAGCCCTGACTCACGGCCACCATCAAGTGTGCTCTGGCCAAGGGCTTCGCCGACCGAAACTGCACATGGCAATGAGGTTCCACCGGTCGGAGCCGGACAAAAGGTGAGCACTACAATGCCAGCTGTTCGACACATGGTAGATCGGAGAGCTGCAATGAGCGTGACCCCTGACGCGCCGATACTGCTCAGAGCACCGGCGAACCATCTCGATCAGCCAGGTTCCCTCACCGAGAGAATCCTCGCAATGCCTGCGGTCCTTACCGGCGCGCGCGGGCGGGTGGCGCGTGGTGGGCACCTTCTTGTCACCGCCTCGGAAGTCATTTTCGAACCCCATTCCTTCAACCTCAACAACGAGAGAAGCCGCCTGCGCATTCCCGTGGCGGAAATCGTCGGTGCACGTTTGAGGACTGTCATCGCCACCGCCACAGTCGTGCTCTCCACCGCCCACGGCATCAACCTGGAGTTCGTGAGCTGGAGCAGGAAGAAAATCATTGCAGCCATTCAGCAGGCACGTGCCGCACAGGGGCTACCCCCTTGGCAGGACCAAACTCCTTGAGGCTTGTTCGTTGAGGCATTCAGACGCTTCGATGGCAATCCAAACCGCGGCGCTCCTCAAACAAAAACTATCCCCTTGCCCCGAAGAGAAACAAGGATCAAACCGGACCTGACTAGCGACTTTGCCCGCGGTAGGCGATTTCGGCCCGGAAATCCAGTGACCAGATTTTGTTTTATGCGCGCCACATTTGACACAGAAGTCACTCCTTTCCCGATTCAAGATCTCACCGAGAAGAAGTGTGTTAATCGCTGCTGGATCGGCCTGTCTCCTTAACTTCTCAATCATATCCCCGCCCGACCCGCCTCCCCCTTGCCCAAAAGTTATTCACCCATCGGCAGTTCTCCGGCCGGGCCGCCGTCCACGAATGATTCGGAGTACCGACGAAGGGACTCGAACCCTCACGCGCAAGGCACAGGAACCTAAATCCTGCGTGTCTACCAATTCCACCACGCCGGTCAGCGGGTGTCAGCCTACCGGGAATTGGGGGCATGTTTCGGTACCGTCTCAATCCGGGACACAGGCAGGTCGGGTAGTTCCTTGGCCAGTTGCAGCGCCGGATCGTCCTCGAGAAACGTGCGCACCGGGCCCGGGCCGGTGTGTCTGGTCTCGAACCGGACGGTCACCCTGCCCAGCCCGGTTCCCCAGACCCAACCGCGTCCCAGCGCGTCATGGATCACGTCGGCGCCGGGGAAGAAACCGCGGCCCCGTACCCCCGAGGTGTCCACCTCGACCTCGGTCTCGGTTCTTCCCGTCTCCGGGATCTCGTCCTCGAACAGGCGTTCCTGGGCGGCCCTGGTGAAGTTGCTGACCCCGATGCCGAGCAGCCTCACCCCCTCGCGGATGTCCACCTCCGCCAGGAGTTCCTCCCCCACCCGGCCGATCACCTCGGCACGATCCGTCGCGCCCCCCAGCGACCGGGCCTTCGAGATCGTCGTGAAATCCGCCATCCGCACCTTGATCGCGACCGTGCGGGCGAAGGCTCCGGAGCGTTGCAGTCGCCCGGCCACCGATTCCGCGTCACGCCTGAGTATGGAAACCAGCCGGGGCCGGTCGGTCAGGTCGGTGGGGAAGGTGTCCTCCACGGAGATGGATTTCGCCTCCCGTTCCGCCTCCACCGCGCGGTCATCGCGGCCATGTGCCAGGTGCCGCAGCGATTCCCCGGCCGCGCGGCCCAGTTCGCGCACCAGCTCCCGGGGGTCGGCGGCCCGCAGATCGGAGACGGTGGCCAGTCCCAGCGCCAGCAGTTTGCTCTCCGTCACCGGCCCCACCCCGGGGATCGCCCGCACCGGCAGCGGGGAGATGAACTCGATCTCCTCGCCGGGGCGGATGATCCGGACCCCGTTGGGTTTCGCCGCCTCCGATCCCAGTTTGGCCAGGAACTTGCTGCTGCCCACCCCCACCGATGCAGTCAGCCCGGCGGTGCGTCTGGTCAGTTCCGCCCGCAGCCCGGCGACGTGTTCGTCGAGTTTCGCGAGGTTCCAGTCGCTGGCCTCGAGGTCCACGTAGGCCTCGTCGAAGCTGAGGGGTTCCACCAGCGGGGAAACCTCCCGCAGCAGCCCCATGACCGCCTCCGAGGACTGCCGGTAGGCGCCGAACCTGCCGCCCAGGAAGGCCGCGTGGGGGCAGCGGCGCCTGGCCTTCGTGCCCGACATTGCGGATCGCACCCCGAAAACCCGGGCCTCGTAGCTGGCGGTGGCCACCACTCCCCGCGGCCCGGCGCCACCGACGATCACGGGTTTGCCCCTGAGGCTGGGTTTGTCACGCTGCTCCACCGCGGCGAAGAACGCATCCAGGTCCAGGTGCAGGATGCTGGATGTGGATCGCATACGGGTCAGGTTAGTGATCTCTCCCGACACGCACCGGCCGGTTCATTCGGGCGCCGGGGTTGGCCGGTACTGCACGAAGTCATAGCCCTCGTGGATTTCGCGGCTGATCTCGGTCCATTCGTGGGATGAGACGATCGGGAAGGTGGTGGCTCCCTCCGGTTCCTGATGGACATGGGTGATGTCCAGTTCCGTCAGGTAGGGCCAAGCCGCCGCGTAGATCTCCCCGCCCCCGCCGATGAAGCAGGTCTTATCGGGGGTGGTGTGCGCCAGCCGGATGGCCTCCTCGATGGAATGGGCCACCTCGACTCCCTCCGCCGACCAGCCCGGCTGCCGGGTGACGACGATCGTGCGGCGGTTCGGGAGCAGCCCGATCTGTTCGTGGGTTCGTCTTCCGAAGATGATGGTGTTCCCGGTGGTGACTGCCTTGAAGCGTCGGAAGTCGGCTGGGATGTGCCAGAGCATGTCCTCCCCCGACCCGATCACGCCGTTGTCGGCCACCGCGGCTATGGCAACTATTCGCATCAGCTCTCCTTGACGTCCAGCACCGAATGCCCGTCGGCTGAGAACTTCACCGTGATGGGCTTCCCGTGATTCGTTCCGGTCACCTCGATCATTCCTTTCGCGTCCTCCCCGGGGGCCAGCCGGATCTGCTTCGGAACCGCGCTGGGCCACAGCTCCTGGAACCGGGACCTCGCCACCTCGGGCGCGGAACCTCCCCCGAACCGGTCCAGGTCGGTGGTGGGGCCATCGTGGGTGCCGCTGGCCGGTTCACTTATCACAACCACCCCGTCGATGGTTTTTATCGTGGACAACAAAGATGGATTTCCCGTCACGGTCACGGTTCCAGAAACAGAGTTCGCCTCCAGGGTCAGGTCCACGACGCCTCCCAGATTCCTGGCCTCCAACGCCTGAGAAACCACATACCAGTCCTCCCAGCTGCGCATGGTGGGTTGCACCGGGTAGGGCTCCTCCACCGGCCCTCCCCCTATCGGGTCGGGGCGGTTGGCGTGCCACGCGGCGATCCCCGCCAGACCCACGGCACCCACGAATCCCGCGATCAGGATTCCCCGGCGCCTCGGTCCGGGTCGTGCTTCTTCTTGGGAGGGCTGGGGCTGATCATTTCCGGGGATCTGGACCGGTAGCCCACGAAGCACGTCTCGGCACTGCCGGTGCGTGGTGGCCGCCAGCAGCTCGTCGCGCCGCTTCTGGAACTGATCGTCGGTGAGCCGCCCCTCGGCATAGTTGGTGGCAAGGATGTCCAGGTAGACATCGCGCTCCTTGAAGGAGACGTGCAACTCACTCATGGGCAAACGCTATCCCGTGGCCGTGACCGTTCGCAGCCCGTTCGGGGGCATCGAAGACCCTGGTCTGATCCCCGGGGAATTTGTCAGAGCCCTCGGGCAGAATTGCTGCGTGGTCGAGTTCTTCGGGGTCAGGCATCATTCGCCGGCTGCGGCGCGCCTGGTCGCCCAGCGGATCACGGACCGCCCACCCGCAGCAGTGCTGATCGAGGGCCCCACCGAGTACAACCAGCGCATCGAGGAACTGATGCTCGACCACGAGCTGCCGGTCATGCTCTACTCGTGGGCACCAATGTTCCCGGATGCCCCCGAGGACAGCACGGATTGGGGCATCCGCCGGGGCAGTTTCTACCCGCTGACCGACTACAGCCCCGAATGGGTCGCCCTGCGCACCGCACACCGGGCGGGGGTGCCGGTCGAGTTCATCGACCTGCCCTGGTTGGCCTTCGCGGACATCGCCGTGGCGGAGAACCGCTACGCCGAGACCCCGGTCACCGAGGAGGCCGCAGAGAAGCTGATCCGGGAGTTCGGTGTCGACGACATGTCCGGCCTGATCGACGAGCTGGTCGAGATCGACCCGGAGCTGTCGCTGGATTCCTACCGGGAGCGGATCGGGTTGCTCGGGTCGATCCTGCGCGGCGAACCCGATCCGGAGACAAGGGCGCGCGAGGCGCACATGGCGCAACGGATAACCGACGCCCGGCGGCGTTTCGGCGATGACATTCTGGTGGTGTGCGGGGCCGCTCACGTCGATGGGCTGGAGGCGCTGCTGTCGAGGGAGGTGGAGCCGGTGGAGGTGTGGGTGCCACCGGCCGACGACGACCGCTACGGCATCGCACTTACCCCCACCTCCTACGCGGCGCTCGACGCCCTCGACGGTTATGACGCGGGCCAGCCGAATCCCGGTTTCTACGACCGTCTGTACCGGGACCGCGCCGAGGGGCGGCGTGACACCAGTGAGGAACTCCTGGGGCAGGTCGTGCTGGAGCTGCGCAGGGCGAAACAGTTCGTCTCCCCCGCCGACCTGATCGCGGTGCAGGCCACCGCCGGGGCCCTCGCACAGCTGCGGGGGCATCAGCAGATCTGGCGCACCGATCTCGTCGAGGGAATCACGACCGCCCTCGTCAAGGACGACTCCGGGAAGGAGCACCCGCTGCTGCTCCACGTCAACGACGCCCTGCGCGGTGACCGGCTCGGACGTCTGGCCGCGGGCACCCGGCAACCGCCGCTGACACTCGAACTCCGCGCCGGGTTGGAGGCCCTGGGGCTGCTTCCCAAACCGAAGGGACGAGAGGAGTCCGCCGACCTGTCGAACGACCTCGGGCTGCGGCGTTCACAGCTGCTGCACTCCTTGGTGGCCCTGGAGATCCCGGGTATCAGGCTGACCGCCAGCGCGGAC
The DNA here is from genome assembly GCF_057238465.1 of Arachnia sp. Taxonomy (NCBI): domain Bacteria; kingdom Bacillati; phylum Actinomycetota; class Actinomycetes; order Propionibacteriales; family Propionibacteriaceae; genus Arachnia; species Arachnia sp. Next base: position 101,826 of record NZ_DBHHFZ010000001.1, on the reverse strand, counting down.
GATGACGGTATCGAACGCTGGTTCCTGGTGTGGACCCCGGCCTTCGAGGGATCCCTGGTGGAGGTCGCCCGTTACGGGGGCAACCGGGAGCAGGCGGTGACCGCTCGTCTGCTGGAACGCGCCGCCGGTATCACCTCGGACCCGGCGGCCGCCGCGAATCTCGTCCTGGAGGCCGCCCTGTGCGGGGTGGCCCGTCTGTCGGTCAGTCTCCAGGCCCGCACCGAGACCCTGCTGGCCACTTCCGCAAACCTGATGGGCATCGGTGCCGCGGCCGGTGTGCTGATGCGGCTCTACCGTTACGACCCGATCCTGCGAGCCACCGGTCGCGCGGATCTGGGGCGCCTGCTGATCACGGCCTTCGATCGGTCGGTGCGGCTGCTGGAACGCCTCTCACCGCTGCCGGAGGGACCGGGGCTGGAGGATTTCATCCAGGCCTTGTACCAGCTGACCGACAGCGCGGAACGGGTCGGTGGAGATCTGGGTTACGACATCGACGGCTACCACCAGGCCCTCTCGGTGGTGGTGGCGGACGACCGTCAGGCACCCACCGTCCGGGGAGCCGCCCTGGGCGCCCAGTGGCTGGCCGGGGCTCGCCCGGATCCGGAGATCGCCGAGCTGCTGTCCGTGATCGCGCTTCCCGAGCAGCTCGGCGATTTCGTCGCGGGCCTGTTGGGGGTGGCCCGGGAAGCGGCCCTGCGACGTCCGGACGCCCTGCTCCGCCTCGACGACATCCTCACCGGCCTGGACGATGCAGCGTTCTTCGCCTCCCTGCCGGGGTTGCGGCGCGCGTTCAGCCGCTACACTCAGCGCGAACGTTTCCAGGTTGCGCAGCTCATACTGGGAGAAGCTGCGGGATCGACGCTCCTGGATTTCTCCGGTTCCGCCGAGGACGCAACCGCCATCGCGGAGTTCGAGTCCGCCGTCGCGAAATCGCTGGATCGTTTCCTCGGGAGGCGGCATGGATGAACGATTGACACGCTGGCGGCTGGTGCTGGGGCGGGGTTCGGAACGGCTCGGGGACCTGGATCCCCAGCAGCAGGCCCGCTCCGATGCCCTGGGGTACCTGTATGACCGGGAGGGTCAGGGCGGCGGCACCGGAGCAGGGGACGGGGCCTCGAGGCTGACCGTTCCGGAATGGATCAACGAGATCCACACCCTGTTCCCGAAACACACCGTCCGCACCATCGAGGAGGACGCCCTGGAGCGTTACGGCATGGTCGAGCTGGTGACCGACAAGGAACTCCTGGAACGGGTGGAGCCCTCCGAGACGCTGCTGCAGGCGATCCTGCAGACCAAACACCTGATGAACTCCGATGTGCTGCAGGCAGCCAGGCAGATCGTGCGGAAGGTCGTCGCGGACCTGGTGGAGAAGATGCGCCCCAGGATCCGGCGCACGCTGACGGGTCGACGCGACCCCAACCGGCGCAGTTTTTTCAAGGTGGCGGCGAACTTCGACCCGAAGCGCACCATCCGCGCCAACTTGAAGAACTACTCGGCAGAGACGCAGCAGCTGGTCATCTCGGAGCCGATCTTCTACTCGCGCACCCGCAGGCAGTCGGAGAAGTGGCAGTTCATGGTTGTGGTGGACCAGTCGGGTTCGATGGCCGAATCCGTGATCCACTCTGCCGTGACGGCCTCCATCTTCCACGGACTTCCGGCCTTGCAGAACCATCTGATCGCCTTCGACACCTCGGTGGTGGACCTCACATCAGACATCGCCGATCCCGTCGAGACGCTGATGAAGGTGCAGCTCGGCGGGGGCACCGACATCGCGCGGGCCATGCGCTACGCCGAATCGCTCATCACCGAACCGCGAAGGGCCATGGTGGTACTCATCACGGACCTGTACGAGGGCGGCTCGGTGCACGACCTGGTCCAGTGCGTCACCCGGATGATCCAAGGCGGCAGCAAGGTGCTGATCCTGGGCGCACTGACCACGAACGGGGCGGCCTCCTTCGACGAGGAGCTGGGGCGGCGGCTGGCCGCGCGGGGAGCCCGGGTGGGGGTCATGACCCCGTACGAGCTGGCCGACTGGGTGGCGGAGGTGATCCGGTGAGCCGCCCGGACCTACTCCGTTTGAACGATGCCGCGCTGGAGGACCTGACCAACAAGGGCACCCTGCGGCGGGCCCGGAAGGAACTCGGTGCTGCGTCCCTGACCGTCACCGAGGCCGATGACGGAACGGTGACGGCCTCCTCGGACGACGGAACCACCTGCGTCCTGTACGCGAACCGGCCCTTCGCGGAGTGGACCTGTTCCTGTCTGGCCGCGAACAACTGCCGCCACATCGTCCGCGCGATCCTGCACTATCAGGCCGCCTGCTCCGGGCCGGGCGTCGTCGAGGAAGAGGAGCCGGATTCGACGGACCTGCCCGGGCCGGAGACTCCCGGGGCCACAGCCCCCGGGAAGGTGGAACCGGAGGCCGTCTTCAACCCGGCCGACATCCCCCGTGAACACCTGAGGGCCGCTCTCTCCCCCGCCGCCCTGAGGCGGGCCGATCAGTTGGCCGGGCAGGGCCTGCTGGCTCATGTCGGGAGCATCAGGGGAATCTCCGTGGTACGGATCCACCACCCGACCCCCGTGTCGGTGCGTTTCCTGGCCGGCGCCGACCTCAACTACGTGCGCTGCACCTGCCACGACCCCGATCCGTGTCTTCACGTCGCGGTCGCGGTCGCTGCCGCGGCGGGCAGGCAGTTCGGGGACACCGGTCTGGTGTCCGTTGTGGGGGACGAGTGGCGACCGGATGCATCCCTGCTCTCCGGGATCCGTGGGGCGGTCGGTGAGTTGGTGAGGGTCGGGGCGGAGTCCGGGCACCGGAACCTGCGTGGGGTCTGGCGCCGCCTGTCGGTCAGGGCCCGTGAGGCCGAGTTGCATCACGTCGCCGACGTTCTGGACGAGCTGTTGGACGAACTGGCCCGTTACGAGGCCCGCAGCCAGGAATTCACCCCGTCGCGGCTGGTCGAGTTGTCCGCCGAGCTGTTGGCGCGGGTGATGTCCCTGGGCAATCCGGAACCGGATCGGATCCCGGATCGGCTCGTCGCGGGTTCCCCCGCCCAGCAGACGCGGGTGTCGAAGGCCCGGTTGATCGGCCTTGGAACCGAGTTCGTCGAACTGGACGACGAGTGCCGGTTGATCGCTCACCTGGTGGATGCCCGAAGCGGCGCTCCGATGCGGGTCACGAAACGGATCACCGACGAGGAGCACAAGCCCTCCTCGCAGCTCGCGGGCGGCCTGGTCTCCGGTATCACCATCGGCAGCTGGGGTGGTGGGCAGGTGATGTCGCTGGGCGGCCGGATGTTCGGGCACGGAGATTTCTCCCACACCAACAGGTCGGCGGTGGGTCTTCCCGCGGGCGCGATGGACCAGTTGGAGGCACCGTTCCGGGTGGAGACCATCGCCGAGCTGGCCACCCAGCAGACCCGACTGCCCGCCGTGCTGGATGATCGTTCCGCAGGCACCGACCTGGCCGCCTGCCGGGCGACCGGCGTCGGGAACATCCATTTCGACCCCGGCATTTCCAGTCTCGTGGCCGACCTGCGGGACGCCGATGGGCAATTATTCCAGCTGGCCCTTCGCCACACCGCCCGCCGCGACGGGAGCGTGCGCGCCACCCTGGTTCGCCTGCTGAGCTGGGAGAAGGATTTCCCCGAGGATGCGTTCGTCTCGGGAAGGTGGCGTTGGGGTGCCAGAAGGGTCGTGGTGGATCCGTTGCTGCTGGTCGGGGACGGTGTCCCTCTCCAGCCGCACGTGGCAGAACCCGTCGCGACGGATGTCGATTGGCGAACCGGGACCGGGGATGCGCCGCTGACCAGCCCGGGGGCCCTGCTGCGGGGGCTCGACTCCCTGCTGGGGGAACTTCTGCTGGCGGGTGCCGACCGCATCCACCTCCGCGACCGCGAATGGCGCGATTTCGTCCGGAAGGCCCGCGCGGCGGGAAGCCAGCTGATCGCGGACCACACCCGGGCTTTCCTCGACCACCGGGACCCGGCCCGGGTGGAGGAGCTGCTGCTGATCTCGGCCTTCGGCGGCCCGTTGGCGTGAGCCCTGCCCTTGGGGAAGACCGCGAAAATATTTGTCAGCCCCTGCCTCTAAGCTTCCCTGCCATGAAACGACGCCTGCACCTGACAGAAGGTGGCTCTGACAAATTCTGGTACATCGACGTGGCCGAGGACCATGTGACGGTCCGCTACGGTCGCAGCGGAACCGCAGGCACGACGAGGACGAAACAGTACGAATCCGCGGACAAGGCCCTCACCGAGGCGAAGAAGCAGGTGGCCGCGAAGATCAAGAAGGGCTACACCGACGACGCCACGGCTTCCACCGAGGAGCTGGAAACCACGGAGGCCGCCCGGCCCGGGAGGAAGAAGAACGAAACCGGAGCCGCGGAGCAGAGGATCGCCGAACCGGTCGGCGCTCCCCTCGAGGTCTCGGACCTGGACGCGGATGATCTGGGGCTGGTGCTCACTCCTTTCGAACGCGCCTACGACATCAACGCCGAGGTGAGCATCGAGGTCGACGATTCACCTTTCGATCCCGAGGCCGAGCTGGAACGGGCCAAACGCATCGTCGTGTTCGAACCCTACAGCGACGGTTACGCCCGGATGCTGCGAGTGCGGTTCACCGAACCCCCGTTCGACAAAATGCCCGGTCCAGAACGGATCACGTGGTGGGTGAAGCATTTGAAAGAGCTCCAGAAAATCAGGGAAAAGGAATACCAGGCGAATCAGAAGAATCAATACAGCTACAGCAGAGATACCACGCTCTACTGGCCCACCTGGTTGAAGGTGATTCTGCGCACCAACTGGCGCGCTCCGCTCGCCAAATGCGCAGCCGAGCTCGGCAAACTCGTCGAAGGAGCGCTGGTTCTTCGTCCTCTCCTGACCATGTTCTCCGATGCCGACATCACCGCGGCCCGAGTAGGGTTGCCGTCGCCTCTACCCGCACCACTCAGCGCCCGGCAGTACTACGGCTACGACATAATCGACCATTCGGTCTTCGCAGCTGCCGGGTTGGACTCTCTCGATCAGGATGAGGCTCGAAGTCTGCTGGAAGCCGTGCCGAAGATTCACCTGCAGCACGACGACTTCCACAGCTTCGCCCTGGTTGGGTTGGTGCTCCCCACGCCCACCGAGCGGGTCGCTTTCGCTCGCCGCACGGGAGCGCGGGTCGTCGAGTGGAGTGGTGTGGTGCCGTGGTTGGTGGCAACCGGCAGGGAAGGTTTTGGCCTGCTGCTGAGCTGGCTTGATCAGCAGGCCCGGGAAACCTCCCAGGCAATGCTGACTTCGGCTGCTGAAGTGGGGCACGGCCCGGGAATGGCCGGTTTGTTCTTGGACGCGCTGAAAACCAAGGCGGCCGATGTTGCGACGCATTGGCTGCGCTCTCACCTGCCCCAGGTCTTGGCTGCGGATCTCACTCGTTCCCAGGCCGATGCCTTGGCTCCTCTGCTGAGGGAGATCCCCACCGAACAGATCCGAGGCGTTGTCGAGCAGACCAAGGGCAGCACCCGAGCAGTCATCGAGGAGATCCTGAACGAATCCGCAACCCCGGAACTACCCGATGACACCGCCTGGTGGACGGAGGCCAGCAGCTCCCCGAAGCTACCGGCGGCACAGGATCTTCCGTTCAGTGCCGATGGTCTGCCGCCGATCCTGATCGATGGTCAGTACCGGCTGGGCGCCGAACGGGTGGAGGAGCTGTTGCGGGCTTTGAGCACCGCTGAGCGGCATCCGTTGACCGCGGCGGTGCATGACCGGGCCGATCGCCTCAGCCGGGATCGCTTCGCCCTGGCACTTTTCAATCTCTGGTTGGCTGCTGGTGCTCCCGCGAAACTGTCGTGGTTGATGACCGGAGCCGGCTGGCTGGGAGACAACGAATTCGTCAACACCCTCACCCCGCTGATCCGGGAATGGCCGGGAGTAAGCCATCACCAACGGGCCGTGAAAGGCCTCACCGCGCTGCGCAACGTCGCATCGGACGAAGCCCTGCAACAGATCTCCGGGATCGCAGCAAAGGTGAAATTCGCCGGCCTGAAGAAACGCGCCGGCCAGGCGATGGACGAGATCGCCACCCAACGTGGCTTCACCCGCGACGAACTCGAAGACCGGGTGATCCCCGACGGAGGTCTCGGCGAACGCGGCACCCGCATCTTCGACTACGGAACCCGCCGCTTCCTGGCCTATGTGACCCCGGAAGGCAAACTTGCCGCACGCCTCCTGGATGCCGAATACCACCCCACCGGCAAGGTACTCAGCACCCTCCCAGCACCCAACAAAAGCGATAATTCCGAGCAAGCGAAGGCGGCAAAGGCCGAATACAACCTCGTCAAGAAAGCTGTCACCACCCTGGCGAAGGTCCAACTGGCACGCTTCGAACGCGCCATGATCCAAGACCGCCGCTGGACCCCGGAAGACCACGCCCGCTTCATCGCCCCCCACCCCGTCCTCAGACGACTCCTGGCAGGAATCATCTGGGGCCTCTACGACACGGAAAACACCCTGACAGCCACCGCCCGCATCGACGAGGACGGCCACCTCGTCGACCCCGACGACGAACCCGTCAACACCGAAGGCTGCTCCATCGGGATCGTTCACCCCCTGGAACTGGACGACACCACCAAAGCCGCCTGGGGCGAGGTACTGGCCGACTACGAACTCGCCCAACCGTTCAAACAACTCGACCGACCCACCTTCCACCTCCCAGAAAACCAGGGCGACGACACGAAACTCCACGACCTACCCAAAGGAAAATTCCCCGCCACCAGACTCATCGGAGCCTTCAACAAATACGGCTGGGAACGAGGCGAAGCCCTCGACGCAGGCACCTACTGCCTCCACGCCCTCACAATCCCAACAGCCAACCTCACAGCAGTAATCCGCTACACAGGCATGTGGATGGGCCCCATGACAGACCAAGAAGACCAAGAAATCGAAGCAGTCTTCATCCTCAAAGGCTGCCACGACCCGAAAAACCTCGGCTGGGGAGACAAAATGGACACCAAAGAACTCAAACGCATCCCCTGGAACCAAGCCCCACCCAAAATCGTCTCCGAGATCCTGGCCGCCTTGAAGGAGATGTCGAACACATGACCGACATGCAACGCCCACCGGCTGAGCTTCGTCACGCCGAGGAACTGAAGCTCCTGAAGCAGCGCGACAGGAAACAGAAACGCCCCGTCGCTCCCGGCTGGCAGCTCTCGGCGCAGTCGGTGGTGGAGTTCGTGCTGGGCGACGGGAAGGAGATCACGGGCAAGTATGTGGGGCGCCGTTCCCTGATCGAACGCTGCGTGGTGTCGCTGGCCACGAACCGGGGATTGATGCTGATCGGCGAACCCGGCACGGCCAAGTCCCTGCTGAGCGAACTGCTGGCAGCGGCGATCTCCGGGGACACCACCTTGACCATCCAAGGTTCGGCGGCCACCACAGAGGACGCCATCAAATATTCCTGGAACTACGCGATGCTGCTGGCCGAGGGACCGACCCTGAAATCCCTCGTGCCCGCCCCCGTTCACCGGGGCATGTCGGAGGGCAAGGTGGTGCGTTTCGAGGAGATCACCCGCTGCGCCCCCGAGGTGCAGGACTCGATGTTGTCGGTGCTCTCGGATCGCACCTTGTCCATTCCCGAACTGGACGCGACCCACCGGACCCTGTACGCGAAGCAGGGATTCAACGTGATCGGCACCGCCAACACCCGTGACCGTGGCGTCAACGAGATGTCGGCCGCTTTGAAACGCCGGTTCAACTTCGAGACCATCGGCGCCATCGAGAACCTCGAGGTGGAGATGGCGCTGGTGGAACGCGAAACCGATGCGATGCTGCGGGCCGCCGAAATCCCGGCCCGTCTGGGCCGCGACGCCACCGAGGTGCTGGTCAAGGTGTTCCGCGAGCTGCGTTCCGGGAAGGCGTCCGGGCAGGGGGTGGAACGCCTGAGCAGCGCCATGTCCACGGCGGAGGCGGTTTCCACCGGCATGGCGGCCGCCGTCCACGCGGCCTGGTTCGGCAACGACACCCCGGGCGGCAAAGAGCTGGCGGAGGCCATCGTCGCCTCGGCTCTGAAGGACGAACCGGAGGACGTCTCCAAGCTGCGCGCCTACCGCGAACGGCACGTCAAGAAACGCTCCGGTATCTGGCAGGAGCTGTACAAACACCTGCCCTGACCAAGGGATGGCCTGCCACCCCAGTGGGTTTCACGAACAGTCGGGCAGGCTCCAAAACCTGTGGCCGGGGCGCTTCCCGGCCGCCAGATGTGGTTTCGAGCCGGGCTGCTCCTTCGTTGCGGCCCGGCGCAACCAGCTTCACACCTTACGACCCGCTACCTTCCCGGTCCGCCCCCGAGGATCAACCGGCTTCCCGAAACGGCGCCCCCTACACCGCTATGGGTGCTTTTATCGCCGGGTGGGGGTCGTAGTTCTCGACGGTGATGTCGGGCAGCTCGAACCGGTCGATCTCCCGCACCCCGGGGTTCAGCACGAGCCGCGGGAGGGCGCGCGGCCGCCGGGTCAGCTGCTCGGTCACCTGATCGAAGTGGTTGTGGTAGATGTGCGCGTCACCGAGGGTGTGGATGAACTCCCCCACTTCCAGCCCCGTCACCTGCGCCACGAGGTGGGTCAGCAGCGCGTAGGAGGCGATGTTGAACGGCACCCCCAGGAACACGTCGGCGGAGCGCTGGTAGAGCTGACAGCTCAGCCTGCCGTCGGCCACGTAGAACTGGAACAGGGCGTGGCAGGGGGGCAGGGCCATGGCGTCCACATCGGCGACGTTCCATGCGGAGACGACATGCCGTCTGGACTCCGGGTTGCTGCGCAGGGACTCGATCACGTCGGCGAGCTGATCCACGTGCCGCCCGTCCGGGGTGGGCCAGGAACGCCACTGGTAACCGTAGATGGGTCCGAGGTTGCCGTTCTCGTCGGCCCATTCGTCCCAGATGGTGATGCGGTTCTCGTGCAGCCAGGCGATGTTGGTGTCGCCCCGCAGGAACCACAGCAGCTCGCCGAAAACGGAGCGGGTGTGCACCCTCTTGGTGGTCAGCAGTGGAAACCCTGCGGTCAGGTCGAATCTCATCTGGTGGCCGAAGACGCTGCGGGTGCCGGTTCCGGTGCGGTCGCCGCGGTCGATTCCGTCGGTCATGACGCGGCGCAGCAGATCCAGGTAGATCTCCATCACTGTTCCTTCAACCAGGTCACGAAGGCGCGCACGGCCTTGCCGCGGTGGCTGATGGCGTCCTTCTGGGCGGCCGTCAGTTCCGCGGACGTGCAGGTCCGGCCCTCGGGTAGGAACAGCGGGTCGTAGCCGAAACCACCGTCGCCGCGTTCCTCCTCGGCGATCCGTCCCGGCATCTCGCCGCGCCAGAGCTGCCGGCCGCCGCCGGGCAGCGCCAGGGCCAGGGCACACACGAACCGCGCGCCGCGCCGCTCGGGGGGCACCCCGGCCAGTTGCGCCAGAAGCAGCGCATTGTTGGCGGCGTCGTCGCATTCCGGCCCGGCCCAGCGGGCGGAACGAACCCCCGGCATGGAGTTGAGTTCGTCCACCTCGAGGCCCGAGTCGTCGGCCAGGGCTGGCAGACCGGTGTGACGGGCCGCGGCCTCGGCCTTTATGAAGGCGTTTCCCTCGAAGGTTCTCTCGGTTTCGGCGGGTTCGGGACAGGAATCGAAATCACCCAGCCCCAGCACCTCCACCGCCAGCCCAGCGTCCCGGATGACGCGGCGCAGTTCGACCAGCTTCTTGGGGTTGTTGGTGGCCAGCACCACCTTCTCGACGCGACCCGTCACGCCAGGGCCTCGCGTTGCAGCCGGGTCAGTTCCGCACACCCGGCGGCGCCGAGGTCGAGCAACCGGTTAAGGTCGGTGCGGTTGAAGGGGGTCCTCTCCGCGGTGCCCTGCACCTCGATGAAATCCCCCGACCCGGTCATGACGATGTTCATGTCCGTCCCGGCCTGTGAATCCTCCTCGTAGGCCAGGTCGAGCAGCGGCACCCCCTCGACGAATCCGACGGACACGGCGGCGACGGAATCCTTCAACGGTTCGCCCTTGAGCACGTCCAGTTCCCGCAGGTGGGCGACGGCGTCGGCGAGGGCCACGTAGGCGCCGGTGATGGCCGCGGTACGGGTGCCGCCGTCGGCCTGCAGCACGTCACAGTCCAGAACGATGGTGTTCTCCCCCAGCGCCGAGTAGTCGACGACGGCACGCAACGAACGCCCGACCAGGCGGGAGATCTCGTGGGTGCGGCCGCTGATCCGGCCCCGCACCGACTCGCGGTCGCTGCGGGAATGGGTGGCCCTGGGCAGCATCGAGTACTCGGCGGTCACCCAGCCGAGACCGGTGTCCCGTCGCCAGCGGGGGACCCCCACCGTGACGGATGCGGCAACCAGCACCCGGGTCTTCCCGAACTCCACGAGCACGGATCCCTCGGCGTGGTCGAGCCACCCGCGGGTGATGCGGACTTCACGGAGTTGGTCGGCCCGGCGGCCGTCGATGCGCAGAATCATGGGGCCAACCTACCGGAGTTCAGCGAAGCTCCACCTGCTCGACGTCATGGACGAAACGCCCGAGCAGCCTCTCCCCGATGCCCTGGAAGGAGTCGGCGTCGCCGGTTGTCAGGAACTGGCGGCTGGCGTGTCGTGGGGTGTCGTGCAGCAGACCCTTGCGGGTGAGCCGCGAATAGGTGTCCTGGGCGCAGGCGTCCGAGGAGGAGACCAGCACCACGTCGTCTCCGAGCACGTAGTTGATGACGCCGGTGAGCAGCGGATAGTGGGTGCAGCCGAGGATCAGGGTGTCGATGTTCGCGGCCTGGAGGGGAGCCAGGTATTCGCGGGCCACCCCGAGCAGTTCCTCACCCCCTGTGATACCGGCCTCCACGAACTCCACGAACCGCGGGCAAGCCTGGGTGGTGAGTCGCACGTCCCCGGCCACCGCGAACGCATCATCGTAGGAACGGGACATGGCCGTGGCCTCGGTGCACACCACCCCGACCCGGCCGCTGCCGGATGCGGCGAGGGCGCGCCGGGCGGCGGGCAGGATCACCTCGAGAATCGGCACATCGTAGCGTTCCCGGGCGTCCCTCAAAACCGCGGAGCTGGCGGAGTTGCAGGCGATCACCAGCGCTTTGACCCCTCGCTCGGCCAGGTGGTCGAGGCCCTGGATGGCGAACTCCCGGACCTGCGCGATCGGCCGGGGGCCGTAGGGGGCCCGGGCCGTGTCGCCGAGATAGATGAAATCCTCGTTGGGCAGCTGGTCCACGAGGGAACGCATCACGGTGAGCCCTCCGAAACCGGAATCGAAAACCCCGATCGGGGCCTCACGTCCGTTCACCGTTTCTCCCCCCGCCACTTGGCGTGGAGCGCGTCCTCGATCAGCAGCGCGAGCCAGTCGAGGATGGCGACGGTTTCCGGGTCGTTGGCCATGTCCTCCCTCGTTGGTTCCGCCAACCGTTCCGAGGAACCGGTGAGTTCCACATACCATTGGACCCTGAGCGCCGCCAGAACCGAGACCCAGGAGTCGATGTCCCGGCCTGCGACCACCACCTGGGCCCGGTCGTCGTCCTCCAGGGCGGCAAGCACCTTCCGGGCGGCCTCGAGCCGGTTCTGGGCCTGGCCCGCGATGGCGTGGCGCCGGAACTGGCCGGCCTCGTCGGCATCGGGAAGGGCGGGCGGGAAGAAACGCCCGAGCCCGGGTTCCTCCGCGATGGCCTCGTCACAGACCGACTCGGCCCTGAGTTCCGCGTCGAGCCTGGCCAGGGGATCATCGGATTCGACACGGGGAAGCAGCGGTTCCAGATCGTGTGCGTAGCGTTCCACGAGGAAACGCAGCACCCGGCCACGTCCGTCACCCGCGTGGAAAACCCAGGTGGAGTCATTCACTGCCGCTCCATGGTTGCCCAGAGGGTGTAGTTCTGCATCGCCAGGACATCGCGTTCCATGGCTTCGCGGTTGCCCGTCGACACCACGGCACGCCCCTCCGTGTGCACCTTCAACATCAGTTCCTCCGATTTCGGTTTCGAATAACCGAAGTACTCGCAGAACACGTGGGTGACGTAGTCCATCAGGTTCACGGGATCGTCCCAGACGATCGTCACCCACACCTCCGCCGGGGTTTCCAGCGGAGAATCCAGAACCGCCACCTGGCTGTCGGTCTGCTCCTCGGCGGCGCGGGGAGGCGGTGGAACAGGTCGAGGACACATGCCTGCCATCGTACCGACACACGAAGTGGACCTCCCATGCGCATCCACACCTTCCACGGGTCGGATCCGCTCCAGACGCCCCCACTAGTCTGGTTCCATGACGACAGCACTGCTGACCGACCACTACGAGTTGACGATGGTTCAGGCCGCCATGGACGCGGGCACCGCGAGCAGGCGTTCCCTGTTCGACATGTTCACCCGTCGTCTGCCGGAGGGCCGCCGCTACGGGGTGGTCGCGGGTCTCGGACGGGCTCTGGAGGCCATCGACGACTTCCGTTTCGATCCCGCCACCCTGCAGTTCCTTCTGGACCGAGGAATCATCCGCGACAACCTGGCGGAGTGGCTGGCCGGCTACCGTTTCAACGGCGACATCTGGGGTTACCCGGAGGGTGAAACCTATTTCCCGGGGTCGCCGGTGCTGTCCGTGGAGGGCAGTTTCGCGGAGGCCTGCATCCTGGAGACGGTGCTGCTCAGCATCTACAATTTCGATTCCGCCATAGCCGCGGCCGCCTCCCGCATGACCGCCATGGCCGAGGACAGGCCCTGCGCGGAGATGGGGTCGCGCCGAACCCACGAATGGGCGGCGGTCGGTGCCGCCCGCGCAGCCTACATCGCCGGGTTCTCCGCCACCTCGAACCTAGAGGCCGGACGCGCCTACGGAATCCCGACCATGGGCACCGCCGCGCATTCCTTCACCCTCCTCCACGATTCCGAGGAGGACGCCTTCCGGGCGCAACTCGACGCGCTGGGGGTGGAGACGACGCTGCTGGTGGACACCTACGACGTCGAGGCCGCCATCCGCAAGGGAGTGGAGCTGACCGAGGGTCGGTTGGGGGCCATCCGGCTCGATTCCGGCGACCTTCCGATGATGGCCCGCCAGGCCCGTGACCTCCTCGACGACCTGGGTGCCACGAGCACCCGGATCACCGTCACCTCCGACCTCGACGAATGGCAGATCGCCGCCCTGCGCGGCGCCCCCGTCGACGGGTTCGGGGTGGGAACCTCCCTGGTCACCGGTTCCGGGCATCCCACCTGCGGGTTCGTCTACAAGCTCGTGGCCCGTTCCGAATCCGCGGATCGGGAAGCGCCGATGACCCCGGTAGGAAAGAAATCGAAAGGCAAGAACACCTTGGGAGGCCGCAAGTTCGCGATGCGCAGGCTGGGCGAGAGCGGTCGTGCGGAGGCCGAGATCATCGGGTTGGGTGCGGCCCCGGTCGGTGACGGCAACGACCGCCACCTTCTGGTGGACATCGTCAAGGACGGGCAGCTGGTGTTCCCGGGAACCCTGGAGGACGCGCGCACCCGGCACCGGGAGTCGCTTGCGGAGCTTCCCCTGGCGGCGCTGCGCATCAGCAGGGGCGACCCCGCGATCGAGACGATCATCCTCGACGGCGCCGGGGTCCAGACCACCAACCCGTACCAGGCGGCCCCCAGACCTGCGAACCTGTGATCCCACGGGCACCAACCACCCGGCACGGGCCCCGGTGAAAACCACCGGGGGCCAGAACCGGAAACGGGTCAGGAATCCTGCCGGTCACCGTTCATGACGTCCGCGACCCGGCGGGGCAGGTCAGCGGTGAACAGATCCTCCAGTTTCAGGGATTTCCCCCCGGAATCGGCGAGCGGCACCCGCCAGTTGGGGTACTCGTTCATCGTTCCCGGTTGGTTCTGGGCGCGTTTCTCCCCCGCAGCGTCGGCCAGGGAGGCCACCAGCACCTTGGAGTTGGTCAACCGCAGGTAGCGGTGCATGGCCAGCATCACCTCGACGTGATCACCGGCCAGGGCCTCGTCGAGGAGCCCGAAGGCGATCAGTCGTTCCACCCACATGTCGCGTTCCCGTTCGGCGACGGCAAGTTCCTGCTCGACCGGTTCCAGCAGCAACCCTAGCTGTTCTCGAAGCCTGACATGACCGCTCTCGAGGTATCCGAGGGTGGGGGGCAGGTCGTGGGTGGTGACCGAGGCCATGCAGTACTCGCGCCACTTCTCCGGGGGCAGCACCTGCCCGTCGGTTCCGTACTCCCACCACAGGATCGCGGTGCCCAGCAGGCCGCGGCGCGACAGGTATTCGCGCACCCAGGGTTCGACGGTGCCGAGGTCCTCCCCCACCACCAAGGCCTGGGCGCGATACGCCTCCAGCGCCAGGATCCCGATCAGCGCCTCGTGGTTGTAACGCACGTAGGTGCCCGCGCTGGGCCCGAGCCCATCGGGCACCCACCACAGCCGGAACAAACCGATGATGTGGTCGATCCTGAGCCCGCCCACACGGTTCAGGGCGGCCCGCACCATGGTGCGGAACGGTTCGTACTCGAGCTCCTCCAGTTTCAACGGGTTCCACGGGGGCTGTCCCCAGTCCTGACCGCCCTGGTTGTACTGATCCGGAGGAGCCCCGACGGTGATCCCGGGGGCATATACGTCGCCCATGAGCCAGGTTTCCGCGCTGGTCTTGCCGACCCCCACGGCCAGGTCGGCAAGCACACCGATGCCCATGCCCGCCTCCTCCGCGGCGGTCTGCGCCGCCGACAGCTGCTGCTGCGCGGTCCACTGGAGCCACTCGAAGAACTCCACCCGTTCGGCCTGTGCCGCGGCGAACTCCTCCGCCGCGGTGGAACGCGGGTCGCGCAGTTCCTCGGGCCACTGCCGCCAGTCGGTGCCGTGGATCTCGCTGAGCGCGCTCCAGACCGCGAAATCACGCAGCGCGCTGCCGCCGCGGCGACGGAACCCGTCGAAGGACAACTGGCGTGCGGGGCGGCGTCCGGCCCGGAACAGCTCCCACAGCGCTTCCCGTTTCCCCTTCCATACGGTGTCACGGTCGATGACCTTGCCATTGCCACGCACGGACTTCCGCAGTTTGCGGATCCGGCGCCGCATCGGCTGGGGAAGGTTGGCGTATTCGGGAACCGTCTCGGGTCTGATGTACAACGGGCTCAGGAAACGCCTGCTGGAAGGTAGGTACGGTGAAGGCTCGATCGGCGATGTGACCTGGGCCGCGTGCAACGGGTTGACCAGCACGAAACCCGCCTGCTGCTCGTTCCCGGCCCATGCGACGAGATCGGCGAGATCGGTGAGATCCCCGAACCCCCAGGACCGCTTCGACGTGACGCTGTAGAGCTGGACGGCGTATCCCCAGACGCGATCGTTGCGCATCCCGGGCGGAAAACCCACGAATCCCGGGGTGACCACCAAGGCGGCGGAAGCGGTTCCCTCACTGGATGTGGCTTCCACGCGGTGGTATCCGAGCGGCAGGTCCGTCATCTCGAAGCTGGCCTCGCCGCGGAGCTGCCCGGCCACCTCGCGATCCGGGGTCCAATTGTCGACCTGTGTCGCGGGCCGTCGCTCCCCGTTTTCCAGCACCACGTCGAGGGACACCGGCGACCCGGCCGGAACGTGCACGTCGATCCGTACCGTTTCCCCCTCTTCGACGACGGTGCAGGGCGGCAGGACCCGCCGCCAATGCTGCTCGTCGAGCCGGGCCAGCGCATCCCTGCATTCCTCCGGGGTATCGGCCTCCACACCCATGGCCCGGAGCACCGCAATCACGGTGGCCTCCGATATGAGGGTGTGGTTTCCTTTCCAGTCCCAGAACTCCCGGGCTATTCCCAAGCGTTCCGCGAGTTCGTCCAACTCGGCAGTCAGGTGTGACAAGGTTTCATTCCTCCTGGCTGGGCAAGGATCAGTTCTTGACGACGATGGTGCCAACCATCATGTCATGAAGGGTTTGTTTTTTCTCGGTGAACAGCGGCATCAGATAATTGATGAAAATCGGCAGGAAAAACAGGGCGGCACCGAAGTAGCCGATGAGTTCGTCCGCCAGGGTCCGTGCCAGGGCGCGCACGAACCCGGGGGTCCGCGCGGAGGGATCATCGGCCCGGGTAACGCGGATGCGCATGACCATCTTGCCCAAGGTGGCACCGAAACCGGCGATGAGAAGAACCCGGTAAAGAACACCCAGCACCATGACGGCAATCCCCGCGGTCATGAAGGAGTTGAGGAGTTCCATGGGTACCTCACTCGGGTAGCTCTTTCCGGCCTGCGCTGCCCTGACCAGCTCGTGCATCCAGGCCTCGAAGCGTTCGTAGAGTCCCGGGGCCAACAGCTCGATGAGCAGGTAGGAGGGGATGGCCAGGATCAGCCCGTCGAGGATGCGGGCAGCCACCCGCGCCCCCCAACTCGCGTATCTGGCGCCCGTCCAGGGCTGCGTGACCGTGTTGTAGAGTCCCCCGCCACCGTGGCCGACGGGTTTCGCCGGCCGGCTGTCAGGCCGGGTTACGTCGGACCAGCTGGCGCCGTCCCAGTAACGCTCATCGCCGGAACCGGCTGGGTCGGGGTACCACCCAGCGGATGGTTGCGGGGCGGAGTAATGCATGGCCACAAGGATGCCATCCTGAACCGCCGGAAACCACCGAGACCGACGGCTGTGTCCCTCACCCCGCAATGTCATGAACCGGCCCGATCCGCAGCGAAGTGGCGATGGCAAGCACCGAAGCCGCCAGCAGCATGAGGAAGATCCATCCGAAAGCGGGCACTCCCTCCGCGAGCAGCACCGCGTAGCAGGCCCCCGTGAGCGCGGTCATCACCGAGGTCCCGATTGACTCGGCCACCAGCAGGGCACCGGAGTTGCGTCCCTGTTCCCGCGGGCCGGACAACGCCATGGTGGCCACGGCGGTGCTGGAGACGGTCAGTCCCATCCCGCACCCGGCGAGGGTCCAGGCCGTCACCCCGATCCACAACGGCACCCCCATCCAGGTCAGGAAAACCGTGATCCCCGCCATCCCGAAGGCAACGAAACAGGTCCCGGCGGTGATGATGCGGTCGCGACGCAGTCTTATCCGGGCCTGAAGCCAGGAGCCGAAACTCCACCCGAGGCTTCCTATGGTCAGGGCCAGGCCCGCCTGCAAGGTGTCGAGCCCTTTCAGGTTCTGCAGGCCGAGCAGCAGGAACGCCTCCCCCGAGTAGAAGGCCCCGGTCTGGACGGCGCGGCTGGCAATGATGGGGCCGAGCCCGTTTCTCAGGTCTCTGGCCCGTGGGGGCAACACTTTCGGCACTCCCAGTCCCAGAGCCGCCAGTCCTGCGGCCGCCGCCAGCAGGCTCCAGTGCCCGATGCCCTGACCGGCCAACTGCAGCAGGGCCGGAGCCCCGGCCACCGCCACCACCGCCCACCAAACGGTCCCGGGCGCATCGGAATCCGGTTCGCTGCGTTCCTGGACGGCCTTCAGATGCGGCCAGGTCAGGACGGCGGCAACCAGCATCAGGGGCACCGTCACAGCGAAATTGAGACGCCAGTTCACAGCCACCAGGGCGGCCGAGATCGGCGGTCCCAGGAACGCGGGAAGCACCCAACAGAAACTGAGCATCGCGAGCACCGCCGGGCGTCGTCCCGCGGGGAAGGCGAGTGCGATGACCACGTAAAGGGTCAGGTTGATGGCTCCGGCTCCCAGGCCCTGCACGAGCCGGGCCAGCAGCAGCATCCAGACATCCGCGGCGAGCGAACCTGTGATGAGCCCCAGGAGCATCGCGCCGAAACCCAGCCCCATGGAGACCAGTGGACCGTTTCGGTCACAGTGCTGCCCGGCCACCAGGATCGCGGTCAGCATTCCCGTCACGGCCATGGAAAAGGCCCACGGGTAGAGAGCGACGGCGTCGAGGGAGCGCATCGCCTCGGGCAGGGCCGCCGCGACCCCGATCATCTGGAAGGCGATGGCGAACACCGCCAGCAGCAACCCCACCAGCAGACCCGTGGTACCCTCGCGGCGGGATCCGGTGTTCACGGTGTTCTCCAACGTCTAGGATTGAATTCATGAGTGAGTTTGCCCCCGGTTCCCAAACGGTTCTGGACGAACGTACCGAACTGCGGGACTCCGACGACCACGAAAGGTTCAGCCACTACGTGCCGGCGAAGAAACTGGAGAAGGCCAAGTTGACCGGCACCCCCGTCGTCGCTCTGTGTGGAAAGGTCTGGGTGCCTTCCCGGAACCCGGACAAGTACCCGGTTTGTCCGGAGTGCAAGGAGATCTGGCAGTCCATGAAACCGGGCAACCCCAGGAAGTGACCCCATCCGTGGTTGCGGCCCGGCTGACCGGGCCGCAACCGATGAGTCAGTAACGGTAGTGCTCGGACTTGAACGGACCGGTCACCGGAACCCCCAGGTAATCGGCCTGGGCCTGGGTCAGGGTGCTGAGTTCCACCCCCAGCGACGGCAGGTGAAGGCGTGCGACCTCCTCGTCCAGATGCTTCGGAAGCAGATACACGCCAGCCGGGTAGGCATCGGGCCGGGTGAAGAGCTCCATCTGGGCCAGCACCTGGTTGGTGAAGGAGTTGCTCATCACGAACGACGGATGCCCCGTCGCGTTTCCGAGGTTCAACAACCGGCCCTCGCTGAGCACGATCACCGCGTGCCCGTCCGGGTAGACCCACTTGGCCACCTGCGGCTTGATCTCGACCTTCGTCACGTCCTTCCGGGCGGCGAGCCCGGCCATGTCGATCTCGTTGTCGAAGTGCCCGATGTTGCCGACGATGGCCTGGTGTTTCATCCGGGCCATGTGCTCCTCAAGGATGACATCGCGGCACCCGGTGGCGGTGACGAAGATGTCGCCGATCCCCACCACCGATTCGAGCCGTGACACCTGGAAACCGTCCATCGCCGCCTGCAGGGCGCAGATCGGATCCACCTCGGTGACGATGACCCGCGCACCCTGGCCGCGCAGCGACTCGGCGCAGCCCTTTCCCACGTCGCCGTAGCCACAGACCACGGCCACCTTGCCGCCGATCAGGACATCGGTGGCGCGGTTGATGCCGTCCACCAGGGAATGGCGGCAGCCGTACCTGTTGTCGAACTTGGACTTGGTGACCGAGTCATTGACGTTGATGGCCCCGAACAGCAGGGTGCCGTTGCGGTGCATCTCGTAGAGACGGTGGACTCCGGTGGTGGTTTCCTCCGTGACCCCGAGGATGCCAGCCGCGAGGGTCTCGAAGTCCAGCTGCCCCAACGCCTCCCGCAGGGTGGCCTTGACCACGAGGGTTTCCTCCGGATCCGTTGGGTCGTCGGCGGGCACGGCCCCGGCGCGTTGGGCCGCGACACCCTCATGGAGGAGCAGGGTGGCGTCCCCACCGTCGTCGAGAATCAGGTTGGGGTTCGTCTCGCCCGGCCAGTCGAGGATCTGGCGGGTGCACCACCAGTATTCCTGGAGCGTTTCACCCTTCCACGCGAAAACAGGCACCCCCTTCGGGTTCTCGGGGGTGCCGTCCGGGCCGACGACGACGGCGGCCGCCGCGTGATCCTGGGTGGAGAAGATGTTGCAGGACGCCCACCGCACCTCCGCCCCGAGCGCCACGAGGGTCTCGATCAGCACCGCGGTCTGGACGGTCATGTGGATTGATCCCGCGATGCGGGCACCCGCCAGTGGCTTCGAGGCCGCGTATCGTTGGCGCATGGCCATCAGGCCGGGCATCTCGTGTTCAGCGAGGGTGATTTCCTCGCGGCCGAAACCGGCCAGGGACAGGTCTGCTACACGGAAGTCGAATGTCACGCCCCGGAGTCTACGCCCGAGCACGCAACCGCGCCCGGCAAACCGGGCTGATTGCCGTGTCCCAGCCCCGGATGCGGAACAAACTCTGTGCCTTGTGACTTCCCTTTCAGCGGGTCTCGCCCAGGCCGATACCCAAGTAGGTGGCGGCGTAACGTCCTTGGAGCAGCAAGGTGACATAGCGTTCCACGTCGGAGGCACCCAGTTCCGCCATGCCGGAGCTGATGCGGCAAACCCGCACCCCGACGCCATCGGCCAGGCGCGCCAGCCTCCGGGCCGTCTCCGTCATCGGTTCCGGCACCTGGTCCGCGTCGAGCAGCAGCAGTGCGGGACCGATCTCGGCGTCCTGTTCGAACGGGTCGGTGAACACGTCGCGCCGGGGGGTGTCCAGCAGCACCGCCTCCAGTTCCTCGGCGTCCGCGGCCAGGGCCAGTCGCCCGCTGGCCCGCCGCAACGTCTCCGCGATCCGCCGGGAAGCACGCCCCGCCAGTGTCGTCCCGCCCCACACCAGGGGAAACGAGTCGGCCAGGCCCACGGCCAGGTCCTTGCCCGGGTTGTTCCCGAGGGGGCGTTCCGGGGAGCAACGAACCGCGACGGCATCCGCGGCCGATGCGGCGAGTTCCACGTCCACCGCGGGCCCCAGTTCCAGCTGGCCCAGCAGCGCCAGCACCGCGATGGCCGCGGCCATGGGATCGTCGGGCGGGGTGGGCAGGTGGGTGGTCAGGGGACCCGCGCTGGCCGCGGCCAACGCCGACTCGTCCGGAGCGGCGGCTATGACGGTGGCTCCCCTGCGAACGGCCTCCGCGATACAGCGGATCTCCCAGACCGGGGCGTCGTGGGAACCGAGCGCGACCACCAGGTCGAGCGGCCCGACCCATGCGGGCAGGGCGGGGCCCGGCCAGGCCATGAACGGCACGGGACAGGCGGGTTCCAGAACGGCCCGCACCAGCCGCGCCTCCGCGCCCAGCACGAGCACCCCACGCGGCCGGTCGGCGCGGGTGAGTCTGCCCGCGGGTTCGCTCAGCGCGGCACGCCTGATCCGGGCCCCGGCCGAGGCGAGCCACCACAGTGACTCGTGGCCGGCCAGGTCGTCGGCCTCCAGGCGGGAATCATCGAACCATCTGCGAATCATCCGGGCCCTCACTGAGTGTTTCGTGCCTGGTCGATCAGCAGGACCGGGATGCGGTCCTCCACGGGGTAGGCCAGCCCACAGGCCGCGGACGTACAGACCAACTCCGAACGTTCGTAGTCGACGGCGAACTTGGCGTGGCACGCCGGGCAGGCGGCGATGGCCAGGAACTCCGTCGACAGTTCCAGGGCGGTTTCACTCATCGGCTTCTCCTTTGTCCACACGGACGACGGCCAGCACCTCGTCACGCAACCGGGTCATGGTCTCTGTGTCCCGGGCCTCGACGTTGAGTCGGAGCAGCGGCTCGGTGTTGGAGGGTCTCAGGTTGATCCACCATCCGGCCCGTTCGTCACGGATCGTCAGCCCGTCCCAGTATTCGCAGCTGCCCCGCCCGTCGAAAACCTTGGCGACGCGTTCCATCGCGGCCCGGTGATCGGTGATGGTGGAGTTGATCTCACCGGAACGCTCATACCCGTCGAACCGGGCGGCGAGCACCGACAGCGGTTCGGCCGCAGATCGCAGCTGCTCCAGGACGTGGAGGGCGGCCAGCACTCCTGTGTCGGCCCCCCAGAAGTCGCGGAAGTAGTAGTGGGCGGAGTGTTCACCGCCGAAGATGGCGTTCTTCTCGGCCATGAGCGCCTTCACGAAGGTGTGTCCCACACGCGAGACCTCAACGTGCCCGAGGCCCGCCACCGCATCGACCACCGCCTGCGATGTGATCGCGTTGACCACGACCACTCCCCCGGTTTCCTTGGAGAGTTCCGCCTCCGCGATCATCGCGGTCACGATTGACGGATCGACCACCCCACCCTGCTCGTCGATCAGGAAACACCGGTCCGCGTCACCGTCGAAGACCAGACCGAGGTCCGCGGAGTGTTCTCGCACCGCGGAGCGGGCATCCACCAGGTTCTCCGGTTCCAGGGGGTTCGCGGGATGGTTGGGGAAGGTGCCGTCCGGTTCCATGTACAGGCCGATCAGGTCCACCTCGCGGTTGGCCAGGACCGCGGGAACGGTGAGCCCGGCCATCCCGTTCCCGGCGTCCACCACCACCTTCAGCCGCCGTTGCCCGGTCATCGGCACCAGCCGGTCCAGATGGGCCACGAACTCGGCGGTCAGGTCGCGTTCCTCGTAGCCACCCACGACCTTCTCCCCGATGACCACCGTCGCGGCGCGTTCCCGCAGTTCCGTGGTGAAACCGGGCCGCACCGGAGAGGCGTCGGCCAGGCAGAATTTCATGCCGTTGTACTTGGCGGGGTTGTGGCTGGCGGTGAACTGCACCCCGGGCAGGCCCAGCTGCCCGGAGCCGAACCAGAGCAGGTCGGTGGACGTGAGCCCGAGGTCGATGATCGATGCGCCGGCTCTGCGTGCGCCGTCCGAGAAGGCCGCGGAAAGCCCCTCCCCGAGCTGCCGCATGTCGCGGCCCACGACGAGGGTCCCGCCGGAGAGGTCGAGCAGCTCAACGAAAGCGGCCCCCAGTCTCCGGGCCCCGTCGAGATCCAGTTCCGGATCCGCCCCCGTCACGACGCCACGAATGTCATTGGCCTTGAAGATCTGCTCCTTAAGCACAGCCCGAGCTTACCGTTGGTCACCTCTCCCGTGGCTCATTCCACGGTAGGAAGCAGACGCAGATGCCCGCCCTTTCGCCTGCCGGTGCTGCGGGGTTTGGGTTTCGGGGCCGGGACACGGTCCACGGGGGCGGTCGGGATGTCCTCCTCGTCACGCAACCCGATCTCCCGGACGGCGTTCGCGAGGGCCACGAGTTCATCGTCGGCCTCGGGTTCGTTCCGCCTGCGTTCCATCGGAAGCCGGATCACCTCCCAACCCATCGGAACGGAGGTGCGGGAGGCGTGTTCGGCGCACAGGTCGAAGGCCCCGGGCACTGCGACATCGGACAGCGGCCCCAGCACTGCCGTCGAATCCGCGTACACATAGGTGAGTGTGGCCACGGCAGGCAAGCCGCAGGCAGTCCGGGAACAACGACGCACCATCGAAGCCTACCGCTTTCCACGGCTAGAGTTGCCGCATGCCACGCAGCCGCGACCGTCACGACCGGGGAATGCACGGACCTGTCGCCCTACCGGATTCCAACAACCGCAAAACCGTTCCACTGCGCCCCCTGAACCGGGTCGAGTACTTCAACCAGTGCGTGAAACAGGCACTCGCCACCATCGCCGAGGTCGACCCGCACGCCCTCGACGGCATGGTGGTCGGGGTCGAGGACGTGCCCCTGCTCAAAACCGCCTGGTCCGGGGACCGAGTACCGATGTCGGCCGCCCTGGAACCCTCCAAGGACAGGCCCGCCCAGATCGTGATCTACCAACGTCCCCTGGAGCACCGCGCCAGCAGCCGCTCCGCGCTGCGTTCCCTGGTGCACCGCACGATCGTGGAGCAGCTGAGCGCCTTGACGGGCCGCCCGGTCAGTGAGCTGCTGGGATACGAGCCAACCGACTGGGAGGATTGACCCCGGGAACCACGGAAACGGGCATCTTCTCGAAGCCGCCACGACCAAAAAACTTCCGTGGAATCCCACCCGCGGAGCCCTTCAGTTCCTCCTCCAGAACCGGAGGCCGAGCGCCGCCGTCACCAGCGCCAGCGGAATCGCCAACGCCAGTTTCCACCACGCCTCGGCCGCCACCGGTTGGTTCGTCCAGCACGAGCAGCCGGGCGCGACAGGCCGGGATGGGTGCGCGCAACCCCTGCCAAACCGGCTACCGGCATGACCGCCCCCACGGGTTTGCCGCGAAATCCCTCTGACACGCGCGCGAAGCGGATCCGCCCTCCCTCAACCGCCGGAGCATCCCTGCCACGATCTCCCCTCCCGTCACGTTGAGCAGGATCACCAAGCGCCAAGCATCTGACCGGTCAATGGGTGTCGACCGGGGGTCGCCAGGAGGTCGGTTCGTTTCCCGGCTCAGTGCAGTTCGGGGTCGAGTTCGGCAGCCAGCGGTGGGGTTCCCCCTGCGGTCATCGGTTCCAGGGGAGCCGCCCAGGAACCCGCTTCGCCGGAGGAGACGACGGCTCCGAACAGCGGCTGGTCGGAGCCGACCACGACTCGCTGCCCCTGCTCGGTGGTCGCGGGAAGTTCGTGCACGACGGTCTGACCGGCGCCCACCGTGACCGTGGATTTCTCCTCGGCGTTCCCGGCTCCGGTGGCCGTTACCGTGGCCTGCACGTCGGCCGTCCCCGGATTCGTCAACTGCAGCACACCACCGGGCGAGGTGAAGGTGCCCAGGGATGTCCCCGCTTCGACAGGCGCCATCTGGGCGGAATCCCCCAGGGTGAACGCCATGCCGGCCATCACGGGTGCATCGGAGCTGACCTGAATCGCCGATGCCTCACCGAGCAGGGCGTTCTCCAGCGACACCGACACACTCGCGTGCGGCGGGATGCTGATGTTCCCGCCCCCCTGGGGCTGGTAGGCGGGCGTGGTCCCGTAGGCCGTCAGGTTGGCGGTGATCCGCGACTGGCTGGGGTTGGCGAGCACGACGACGGAGCTGGTCGCCCCGGCCGGGATCCCGGGAAGCAGGTGGGAGGTGCCCAGCTGTGAGGGCCCGGCCGCCGTTCCGCTGTTCTGGGTCTGGGTGATCGCTATCACCGAGGCACGACCCCGGCTGGCCTGGAAGGACACCCCCACCGGGGTTGCCTTCTCGGTCAGGACGGACAGGGCGATGGTGCGTTCCTGATAGGCGGCGAGCGTGATTCCCCGGGCCCCCAGGGCCTGAATCTCCCCCTCCGCGCCGTACAGGGTCAGGTCGATCGCCGCTTCGGATGCGTCCGGGTTGACGATCTTGAGCTGTGTGTCCGCCGTTGCCGGGAGCGCGATCACGCCCTGGGAGACGGGTTTGACGCACTGGGTGAGGGTCCGCACGGCACCGGATCCGGAGATTGTCCCACCCACCGGTCCCTCCGTGCCCTCAGCGACCACGGAGGTTTCCTGTTCCGTGAGCACCGTGCGTTTCGTCTCGGTGGCGGGGCCGCCCAGCGGGGTGACCGTCGTGGCGTTGTCCACCATCACGGTCGCACCGGAGGCCACGGGCACGCACACCACCTTCGTGGAGCGGATCGCCTCCACCGTGGTGACCCGCGGCAGTTCGGCCGGGGTCAGGGTGGTTATCCCGACGACCACTCCGGTCAGAACCGCAAAACCCAACAGTGTCTCGAACACGCGTCGCATCTTCAGTCCTCCAGTCCGCGCCGGGCCCCCGAGGAGCCTCCGATCGTGGGTGCCGCCAGGCCGATGATCAACACGACTACACCGACCTGCAAACCGAACATCCACCATGTCGGCGCCATGCCCCAGGTCACCTTTCCCGCGAGCCCTGCGGGAACGACGAAGGTCGCTTTTTCGCCATCGGGGAGCGGGGCGAGCTCCTGCCCGTCGATGCGGACCCGCCACCGGTCATCCGGGCGTTCGGCGAGCACCAGGCGGCGCTCGGTGTCGGCGGCGGTGACGTTCCCGTCCAGGACGGCCTTGCTGCCGTTCTCGTCGACGATGTGCAGGCGGGAGGGAAGCTCGACCACCGTCCAGATGACGGTGTCCCCGTCCACCGGGGAGTGTGTCAGGCCTGCCGCGTTACCGACGGCCGCCAGCTGTTCAGTGCTGAAACCTTTCATCCACACGTGGCTGACACCGAGTTCCTGCAGGTGATCGGCCAGGTTCTCCGGTGCGTCGCCGCCGCCGAGCAGCTGCACGAGGGTGGCGAAGTCGTCATGGAAAGCACCCACCGGGTTGCGTTCGGCCGTGCCCCAGCCGGGCTGGGAGGAATCGACCACGTTCCAGCTCAGTCCTCCGTCGGACCTGGTCTTGATCATCAGGACCCGGGTCTGGCGCTCCGAGACCACCACGCCGCGGGCGAAACCGAGCTCGGAGGGGTGGTTGGAGACGGGACCCGCGAAACCGATGACCGCCCAGGCCCCGGCCGCCAGCAGTGAAACCGCTGAGAGACAAACGAGCAGAACACGCAGATCCGCTCCGGCCTTCTCGTTCCGGAGCCTCATGGCGACGACCGGGGCGAGCAGCCCGGCCACCGTCAACAGGGCCCAGCCCGAGAGCAGGGCCCGCGCCTCACCGCCGTTCACCGGCAACGCGATCCGGGAGAGCACCACCCCTGCGATGAGCGGGATCCCGATTCCGGTGATCGAGAGCAGACGGATTCGCGTGCTCCGGATCGTGCAGATGGCATAGACCGCCGCCAGTCCCAGGACCGTGAAGAAAGCCATGTTCGCCCACAACGGCAGTCCGGAGGGCAGTATCCGCCCGAACAGGGTCGTCAGCGAGGCCGGCGTCCACGCGGGCCAGGCCAGCGGATCGGGCCCTGTGAGGAGACGACTCGGATGGGCGATCAGCGACGGAACCCACGGGGCCAGGAAAGCGGCCGGGAGGACGAGCGCGATCAGCACCGGCAACCAGACGAAACGATCCCGAATCACCCAGATGATTCCGCCGATCACCGCCAGGATCAGAAGCACCGGCCATGCGGTGCTGCCTATCAGCAGCCACGCGGCGGCGCTTGCAGGTGCCCGGAGCCGTTCTGCCCCGAGACTGTCATCGATGGCCATCCGGTGGACGGCGGAGGCGAGCTGCGGCAGGACGATGGCGAGCATCATTCCTGCCGCGTCGCCGGCCGTCACCAGGCCGAGCAGGATCACCGCTCCAGCCCACGTCCCGGCGGCGATCGCCGACGTGGTACGGGGCACCTCGAAACGACGCAGGAAGGCGTGCGCGGACAGACCGGCCAGCAGGGGCGCCAACCCCAGTGCCAGGAAGATCAGCAACTGTGGGCTGCCGAATGTCAGGGTGGAGAGCAGGGCCCCGACCAGGAGCCAGGGCGCATCGGACCCCGCGAGGCCGACGGTCGGGCTCAGCGCGGCCTCCCAGGCCTTCCCGATGTTTTCGGGAGCCGGCAGCAGACCTCCGCCGAAAACGTCCCCGAACCCGAACAGGTTCCGCAGCGCCACTGCCCCAGCCACGAGCAGCAGCAGCGTCAGGATTGCCAAGGGCGCCAGGAACCGGCGTTGGGAGGGCCCGCCGGTGAAATCATCCCCGGTCATCTCGTCGATGCTGAACCCGGATTCCTGGTTCGTGAAGTCCCGGTACCGGTCGGCCAGGTCCGCCCCCAGCCGGTCGAGCGCGTTGCGCACGGACCAATAGCGTCTGGGCAGCAGCCGGGAGACGTCCATGTTGCCCACCGACCTGGCGGCCAGGCTCTTCACCTGGTCCCGGGTGGATGTGAACCTGCGGATGGCCCGCAGTTCGGCGCCCGCGAGCCGGGGGGATTTGGCCAGGAGGAATCCGATGGCCCGGAGCCAGCTTCCGGCCACCAGCCGGGCGGTCGAGACCGGTTTCGCGCCGCGGGCGGCCGCCACGCGGAGAGCGGCGAGGCGATCGACCTCGTGTGATTCCCGGGCGAATGCCCCGCGTCGTTCCCCCGTCCTACCGGACTGGCGATGCGTCAGGGCCGCATCCGGCCAGGTGACGACCTTGTGTCCGGCCTCGTTGGCGCGCCACCCGAAGTCCACCCCGTCGCGGTGCAGCGGCAGCTCCGGTGCCAGGCCGCCGAGTTGGTGCCAGACGTCGCCGCGGATCAGCATTCCCGCGGTCGACCCGCCCAGCACCGGTTCCGAGATCTCCTGCCCCTGATCGATGTCCCCGTCATCGACGATTGCCACACGCCGTCCCGTCGGGGTGATCGACTGCCCGATCTCCGCCAGGGTCTCGGGGTAGTTGCGGCGGCGCGGCTGGAGCAGCTTCGGGTACAAAACGGCCGCCCCCGTCCTGGCCGCGCCCTGCAGCAACTGGCCCAGCGCGTCGGGCTGGGGGGCCGAATCATCGTGCAGCAGCCAGATCCATGGCGCGCCGGGGGGCAGTGCAACGGAAACCGCTTCTCCGAAGCCGAGGTTCCGTCCACCATCCAACACGCCGCTTATGATTCCCGCCGCACGGGCCTGTTCCAGCAGTTGCCGCGATGAATCGGTGGACCCGTTGTCCACCGCGACGATCATCGCCGGGCGGGGATTCAACGCCCCCAGAGCCCGGAGCTGGCGTGGCAACCACTCCTCCGCGTTGTGCACCACCATCACCGCGGCCACCATGCGGGGATCTATCGTCTCGATCGGCTCGGGCTCCGGCTCCTCGTCGATCCAGGCCCAGAGGTTGTCCGTCATCGCCTGACTCGTCAAGCCGATTCCTCCTGTCAGCAGGCCCCCGACGCCCGGGGGAACACACACCCCAGACGATAGCCCACCCGGCGACTCGGCGAGCCAGGCAACCGGCTCAGATGGCTTGGCGCTTCAGCTTTCGGCGCTCACGTTCCGAAAGTCCACCCCAAATCCCGAATCTTTCATCATTGGCCAACGCGTACTCCAGACATTCAGCGCGCACCGTGCAGCTTGAGCACACACGCTTCGCCTCGCGTGTTGATCCCCCCTTCTCCGGGAAAAATGCCTCAGGATCCGTCTGTGCACACAATGCATGCTGATGCCAGGCGAATTCATCCTCGGCGTTCACCCCCAACGTCCAGATGTCGTCCATTTTGCCCCCTCTCTGGCCCAAATTACACACGTGCGGTTCCTTCGCGTCAAGCCCGTCCGGCGATTCGGCTTGCACCGGGACCGGGCGGACAAACCCAGTTCGTTTTCCCAACCGTTCGCCCCCCGGGATGGCAGGATCCCCAAGGAGAATCCCCCACCCGTTCTCACCGTCAGGACCACCACCGACCGTTTCGCCGAACCGTCCCCCGCTTCGATGAGCACTGCCGCCAAGGATTCGAGACCCCCGACGGCTGATTAAGTTGAAGGTTGAAGGTATGACCTTCATCCTACCCGCGCCAGAAGGGCTGATAATCCGGATCCGGGCTCCCCCCTGTCCTCCGTTTGGCCAAGTCCTCGCGTCCTACGTTCCGCGGGCCCGGTCATGCCCGATTCTTGACCGGGCCCCGGAGGCACCGCCGCCGTTCGTCAGGCGTACTCGGCACCCAGCCGGTCGCGCACCAGCTCCACCAGTTCACGTATCCGCCCGGCCTGCGTCAGAGGGGCCACGAGGGTCGCCACCGGGGTGTGGACGACGAGCGCGTCCCGCAGCCCCATGGTTGCCACAACATGCCTCTCACCAGCGGTGTTGATGATCACGCACCCCGAGGAGTCCAGGCTCATGCTGCGTCCGTCGACCCGGTTTCCGTGCTCGTCCAGCAGGAACTGCTCGGCGAGGTTCTGGTAGCTGCCGACATCAACCCAGGAGACATCCAACCCGACCGCGAGCACTTCCGCGCTGCCCTTGCCGAGGGAAACCGGCTGCATGATCGCGTAGTCGACGGAGGTCTTCAGGAGGGTGGGGAAAAGTTCATCCAGCAGCTCATTGTGAGCAGCGATTATGCGCACTTTCTTGGCCGTGTCCGGCACCAGCAGCTCCAGCTGGTCCAGCAGCGTCTCCACGCGCCACACGAACATCCCCGCGTTCCACCAGTACTCCCCCGATGCCAGGTACTGTTCGGCGACCCGGAGTTCCGGTTTTTCCTTGAATTCCGAAACCCGCCAGGCGCCCAATTCCTCATCGACGCACCCGTCCCGGTGCAGGTATCCGAATCCCGTGTGGGCCTCGGTCGGGACAACCCCCATCGTCACGAGGGCCCGGGGCCTGGTCTCCGCCACCCCGAAGGCGCGTTCCAAGGTGGTGCGGAATCCCTCGACGGGGGTGATGATGTGATCGGCGCTGAGCATGGCGACGACGGCCTCCGGGTCGCGTCGTTCGAGGACCGCGGCTGACCAGGCCACGGCGCTCAGCGAATCACGGCCCACGGGTTCCCCGAGCAGGTTCTCCCTCGGTAGTTCGGGAAGTTGCCGGGCTACGACATCCACGTAGGCGCGAGAGGTGCACACGAGGATCCGGGCGTCCGGGATCATGCCCGCAACCCGTTCGTAGGCGAGCCGAAGCAGGCTCCTCCCGTCGAAGAGCTCCAGAAGCTGCTTGGGCGTTCCCTGTCTCGAAAGGGGCCACAGCCTCGTACCGGAGCCGCCCGCCATTATCACCACGTAGCGCATGCAAGGACTCTACTTGGAGGCGATGTCGTCCACCGGCCTTGGGAAAAACCGGATGGTTCCGCGGATGTGTGACGGCATGATCTGCACCCGCGCACGGAGCCTCTAGCATCGGGCCATGTTCATCGAGAAACTTCGCAGGCGGTTCGGGGCCGCACCGCTGTTCACCCACTACGACGAGGCTGCCGGTTCCCGGGTGGAATTGTCCGGGACGACCTTCTCGAACTGGGTGGACAAGACCGTGAACATGTTGGACGGTCTCGGTGTGGAGGCCGGGGAGCCTGTTCATCTGGACCTGGTCAACACCGACCCGGGGCACTGGGTGACTGCGGTGTGGGTGGCTGCGATCTGGCAACGCGGTTGCCCCGTGGCGGAGCGGGACGACGGCGGGGCGGCGCTCGCGGTGGTCGGCCCGGGCCGCGGAGTCAGGGGCCCCGTCACAGTGATGTGCTCGCTGCATCCCCTCGGGCTGGGGCTCCCGGATCTTCCCGCGGACTGCACGGACTACGCGGACGTGCTGGCGGAACCGGACGTTCACTGGGAGGAAACCGTTGCCCCGGAGGCCCCGGCGTGGCTGCCGGAGATCACCCGGGCGGGGCTGGGGCGTTTCCCGGGATCGGATCGACGGCTCCTGTTCGCGGATCCGCCTCCGGGCTGGGAGAGCGTGCAGATGTTGCTGGTCTCCCCGGTGCTGGGGGGTGGCTCGACGGTCGTGGTGACAGGTGCCCCGCCCGAGCGCGTCTCCCGGATCGCCGCCGAGGAGAAGGCCGTCCTCACCCGCGTCGGGGAAGCCCTCTGAGGAACCCGGTTCCCCAGGCCAGATGCATGGTTGCCAGCACCATGGGCAGCCGAATCCGAGCCTCCGCCGGCACATTGCGCATGGTCAGGGTCGCGAAGACGAGGAAACCCAGGTACAGCACCGGGAAGACGAGCATGGCCGCCAGCCAGGGGCGTCGCAGCCACACCCCGGTCATTCCGACCCCCAGGCCCGCGCCCGTGCCCAGGACGGCGGCTGGCGGGGCGAGGTAGCGGCGGCTGGCGGTTTCGGGATGGCGCCTGATGACCTCCCGCCGCCACCGTCCCGTCAGGTGGAACTGCCGCGCCAGGGCCCGCAGGCTGGAGCGGGGACGGTAGACGACCCTCAGTTCCGGGGTGAACCACACCAGGTGTCCGGCGCGGCGGAGCCGGTAGTTGAGTTCCCAGTCCTGGGCGCGGTGCAGGGATTCGTCGAAACCGCCGACCTCCTTCAGGACGTCGCGGCGGAAAACCCCCAAAAAGACGGTGTCCGCCGGTCCCGCCGGCGTGGCGGCCAGGTGGAAACCCCCACCGCCGAGACCCAGGTGTGAGTTGTAGGCCGCCGCAACGGCCTGTTCGAAGGGTGTGCGACCCTGGGCATCCATCAGACCCCCGACGTTCGCCGCCCCCGTCGCCCGGAGGGTTTCCACCGCGGTGGCGATGTATCCCGGGCACAGCTCGGCGTGACCGTCGACGCGGACGATGATCTCGTGGCTGGCCGCCTCGATGGCCAGGTTGAGACCGGCAGGGGTGAAACCCGTGGGATTGTCCACCACGACGACCCGGTCATCGGTTGCCGCCAGGGAATCGGCGATCTCCCGGGTGCGGTCGCTGCTCGGCCCCACCGCGATCACCACCTCCAGTTGGCCCGCGTATCCCTGGGCCAGGACACGCCCAACAGCGGCCTCCAGGTGCGGTTCCTCGTTGCGGACGGGCATGACGACACTGACGGGTTCGGGAATCACCCGGATCAACTTACCCGGCAGACGGGTGTCTCGGAACTTGGCGCCGGGCTCGGGGACGGGTTGGTCCTGCCGGTTGCCCCGCTGCTGGTTCCGGTACCCGGGGAGGATGCCCTCCCGGTGGGGGCCGGGGATGCGCTGCTGGGGTCCGTGGATGCGCTGGTGGGGGTGGGGGCGCCGCTGCTCGCGGGGGCGGCGGATGCGTCGTTGGCTTCCGAGGCCTCAATGGTCTCGGTCACGGTCCTGCGGATCAGGGTGAAGTCCGGGGAGGACGTGCGGATCAGCGGCGGGGCGAAGTTGACGGACTCGATCGGCAGGGCCTTGCCCCTGATCGCGAGCTCCACCAGCTCCGGCAGCCGATCCGTTCCGACGTCGGTGCGCGCTATGTCGCTGCCCGCTTCGGCGAGGTCGACGAACCTGGTCGCGACGGTACCGGGATCGAGCTGTTTGGCCATGGCCGCCATCACGCACTTCTGCCGCGTCATGCGCTCGTAGTCGTCGGAGTCGGCCCGGGAACGGGCGAACCACAGCGCGTGGTAGCCGTCGAGGTGAACATTCGTCCCCGGCTCGATCCAGTCGTAGATCTCCGACCCGACCCCTCCGATGGGCACCCGTTTCCCGATGTCGAGGTTGATTCCACCCATGGCGTCGACGAGTTTCTGGAACCCCGCGAGGTCCACCATGGCGTAGTAGTTGAGTTCCAGCCCCAGGGTCTCCGAGACCGCCTCCTTCATGGCGGTCAGACCCGCGTCCCTGCCCGGGTAGAGGTCGGCGTGTTCCTGCCCCAAGGTGTAGACGCCGTTCAACATGCACTCCTCCCCGCACCGGAAGCCGTCGGGGTAGAGCTTCGCCAGCGGTGACGACGACGGGAAGGGGGCGCCGACGAGGTTCCGGGGCAGCCCGAACACGACCGTGCGTCCGGTCTCGGCGTCGATGGAGGCGACGTTGATCGAGTCGGGTCGGATCCCCTCCCTGTCCGCGGCCGCGTCCACACCGAGCAGCAGGATGTTGTAGCGACCCCGTTTGGCCTGGCTGTCACCACCACCGGTGAAGACATCGGAGACGTATCCGGCGGCGGTGAAGGCGCTGGCGAGAAGGCTGGTGCCCAGGCCGGCTGCCACGGCCAGGGCGAGGCAGGTCCCGGTCAGGATCAGGCGGCCGCGGCGTTTCAGCTCCGGGGGTCTCGACAGACGCCAGGCGTCGAACAGCAGGACCAGCCAGCCCAGGAACACCAGCCACACCAGGATCTTCATGACCCCGGAGACCGCGCCGTTGAGCAGGAAACCGACGGTCGGTCCCCGCCAGAACAACAACCCCAACCCGGTGAGCAGGGCGCAGGCCACGATCACCCCCCAGATCCGCAGCGCCGTCCGACCCACCCTGCGGTTTCCCGCCACGTACTGGGCGGCTCCGGGAAGGAGGACCGTCAAAAGGATGAGCCCGATGGCACGTCTGTTCCGTACTGCGGCATCGGGGGCGGTCATGGCGGCTCCATGGGCAGGCGACAGGGACTTCCGAGGGTGCCACGGGCGGACGGGACCGTTGCGGTAACCATCACGGCCACGAACCGGTGGAGTGGACGACGAGGACCGCGCCGGATCGCGCGTACGCCGAAAACGACGCGGCCGGTGCGCCCCGGACATCCGCACCACGGGTGCGCCCCCCGTCCGTGGGACCTTTTACAAGGGTGAACCGCTGGCGACCGCCTGGCGGGCAGGCACGCCGCCGAACCGGTCAATCCAGCCGAAGGGTAACCTTTCAAACCATGAGCGACCACAGACACGATTCCGATCTCGACTGGTTGTACCGCCGCAACCAGGAGCCGGACCGGACTCGCGGCGGGTACCCGTCGTCGCCCCAGCAGGACCCCTCCCCCTACCCGCCCTACCCGTCGTCTCCCCGGCAGGAACCCGCCCCCTACCCGCCCTACCGGTCGGAGCCGTCGCCCTACCCAACCCAGCAGCCGTCCCCCTGGCAGGAATCGTCCCCCCACCCTGGTTCCGCGGCGGCTCAGGACGCCGGGCAGCCGATACATCCCGAACCGGCGATGCCGCAGCAGCCCTCCCGGGGGGTCTCCCAGACCCCGCCGCCCTCCCGGCCGCCGAGGACGCGTGGGCCGAAACGCCGGCATCCGATCAGGCGCCTGGTTCTCGTCCTGGTTCTCGCGTGGGTGGCGTTCATGGTCGGGACCCCCATCTACGCCTGGACCATCGGCACCAAGGTGGACACCAACCCCGGGGGCGACCGGCCCGCCGAGCAACCCGGCACCGCCGTGTTGCTGGTGGGCTCGGATGGGCGCGAAAAACTCACGGAACAGCAGCGCGGTGAACTCGGCACCGGGGACACCGAGGGGCAGCGCACGGACAGCATGATGTTGCTGTACAAACCCCCCTCCGGGAAGTCCGCCATGATCTCGCTGCCCCGCGACTCCTGGGTCGATGTTCCAGGGCACGGCAAGGCCAAGCTGAACGCCGCCTACGCCTGGGGCGGGGCTCCACTGCTGATCCAGACCATAGAAACCAACACCGGGATCCGGATCGACGGCTATCTCGAGGTTGGTTTCCTGGGCGTGGTCGAGGCCGTGGACGCGGTCGGTGGCATTGAGGTCTGCCCGGAGAAGGCCATCAGCGACAGGGACGCCCACCTGGAACTGCCTGCGGGCTGCCAGAACATCAACGGGAAGACGGCCCTCGGTTACGTCCGGATGCGCAAGTCCGACCAGACCGGCGACATCGGACGCATGATGCGCCAGCGCGAGGTGATCGGGAAGGTTGCCAAGAAGGCCTTGAATCCGTTGACCCTGCTCAATCCCGTCTCCTACTGGAATCTGAACATGGCGGCTGCCCACACCTTGGGGCGGGGCTCCGAGACCGGCTTCGGTGAGGTGCTGGGAGGGGTTGGGGTGTTCCTCAGTTCCGCCACGGGATCCGGCTATTCCCTCAGCGTGCCCGTCTCCGACGCGAACGCCAGCCGCAACGGTCAGAGCGTGATGCTCTGGGACAAGAACGCCAGCCAGGAGGTCTTCAACGCCGTGCTCGAGGGCAACACCGAGCCTCTAGCCAAGTACTCCCACTGATCCCGGCGGCCGGGGCCCGGCCGCGGCTCGTGGCGGGCCGGTGGCCCCCGTCTCGAAGATTTGGCTACTCTGGACGGGAGTGTCAGTTTCCCGAGTCGGAGAGACAAAACAATGAGTCAGAACTATCAAGGACCTCCCCAGCAAGGAAATCACCCGCAGGGTCCCCAACCGCAAGGAAACTACCCGCAGGGTCCCCAACCGCAAGGAAACTACCCGCAGGGTCCCCAACCACAGGGAAACTACCCGCAGGGTCCCCAACCACAGGGAAGTTACCCGCAGGGTCCCCAGCCGCAGGGAGTTCCCTTCCCCCAGGGTGGTCCTGCCGTTCCCGTCAAGCGCAAGTCCAAGAAGACAGCGATCATCGCCGGCGTCCTTGCCCTCGCCCTGGTGGTCGGGGGCGGCATCCTGGCGTGGTCGCTGCTGCGGGGGGCCGCGCCCGCCGCGGCCAAGGGCATCCCCTCCAACGCCTTGGCCGTGTTTGAGATGAACCTGAACCCGTCCGCGGGCGACAAGCTGGCGGTCAAGGACCTCGCGGCCAAGTTCCCCTTCCTGAAGGACCAGGCCAACGATGCCGGGGACGACTACAAGAAGGCTCTCTGGTCCGTGTTGGCCAAGGCCGACAAGAGCGTCCCGGACTACGAGTCCGAGGTGAAGCCGTGGCTCGGCGACTCGCTCGCCATCGCGGCCCTGCCCGAGAAGGACTCCAGCAGGTCCGGGCTCAACTCATACGTCTTCTCCATCCAGGTCACCAACAAGGACTCCGCCAAGACCTTCGCCGACAAGCACTTCAAGAGCCAGAAGGTCATCTTCGTCGACGATCTGATGGTGCTCACCAAGGACGACAACAGCGACATCAGCGAATCCTCCTTGAAGAACGACAACATCACCTCCGTGGAGTCCTACAAGGCGGACATGGGCAAGCTGGGAGACGGTTTCCTCGCCACCGCCTGGGTTTCCTCGGAATTCTTCAAGCAGGTCGGCGACCTTGAGAAGACAGGCGCCGCCGCTCTCCCCGAGTCCCGTCTCGCGATGGGCCTCAAGGTGCAGGACGGGGCCCTCGCCCTGCGGTCCATCACCTGGCAGAAGGACGAGACCAAGGACCGTGGCGAGAACGTCAAGGATCTGGCCGGCAGCATGCCCGCCGACTGGCTCGGTTCCTTCGCCTTCTCCCTGTCACCCACCCTTGTGAACAGGATGTGGGAGAACCTCAACTCCCTGCCGGACTCGAGCCAACGCCAGCTGAAGAACCTCGGGCTCTCCTCGGCCGATGATCTGAACGCGCTCGTCGGCACCCAGTTCTCCGTCGCGCTCACGGGCGATTCGAACAAACTCCAGGCCGGTTTCAAGGTGCGCACCAAGGACCCGGAGAAGCACAAGAGCATCATGGAGAAGATCGCCAAGACCGGTAGCCTCAAGGATGCCAAGACCACCGTTGAAGGCGACACCGTCATCACCACTTTCGGCACCGACATCGGCGCGTTCTCGAATCCCGGCGAGAAGCTCAGCGCGAACAGCGACCACGAGAAGCTGACCAAGGGAATCGACAACCCGCAGGCCTCCGCGTGGGTCAACGTCCCACAGGTCCTCAAGACCGTGGACAAGGGCGGCAGCAATGGCCTCCCGGCGAAGCTCAAGGAGAACCTCGAACCGATCAGCGGCATCGGAATGGTCACGGGCCAGATCGATGACCACTACTTCGACTCCTGGGTCCGGGTCGGCACCAAGTGACCCCTCACTGATACATGGACGCCCCTGGTGAACTTCCGGGGGCGTCCTCGTATCCCAAGGACCTAGTTCCCCGAACTGGCCCTGCGCACCACCTCGCCCTTGGCGCGTGCGGTGTCACGCAGGTTCGCCTGGAACTGCACCATCTGCGCCCGCAGTTTCTCGTCACCGGCGGCGAGGATGCGGACGGCCAACAGGCCCGCGTTGCGGGCGTTGCCGACGGCGACCGTGGCGACGGGCACCCCGGCGGGCATCTGAACGATCGACAGGAGCGAATCCATGCCGTCGAGGTGTCGGAGCGCCACGGGCACCCCGATCACCGGCAGCGGTGTCAGGGCGGCCAGCATCCCGGGCAGATGCGCAGCACCCCCGGCCCCGGCGATGATCACCTTGAAGCCCTGTTCGTGAGCGGAGCGCCCGAAGGCGATCATCTCCTCGGGCATCCGGTGGGCGCTCACCACGTCGGCCCGGTAGTTGACTCCAAATTCCTCAAGGGCCTCAGCGGCGGCCTGCATCGTCGGCCAGTCCGAATCGGAACCCATCAGGATCGCGACATCACTCATCGGTTTCTCCCATCAGGTAGTGGGCAGCATGCCGGGCACGTCGCAGTGCCGCTCCGGGATCGGTGTCGCAGGCGGTGACGTGCCCCACCTTGCGGCCGGGACGCACCTGCTTTCCGTACAGGTGAACGGCCAGTTCCCGGTCCCTCGCGAACACGTGTCTGAGGGCTTCGGTGAGGTCCTTCTCCGTTCCCCCCAGCACGTTGGTCATCACGACCACCGGGCTGGTCATCTCCGGGCTGCCGAGCGGAAGGTCCAGGACCGCACGGATGTGGTTGGCGAACTGGCTGGTCCGGGCGCCGTCGATGCTCCAGTGGCCGGTGTTGTGGGGGCGCATGGCCAGTTCGTTGACGACGATACGGCCGTCACGGGCCTGCATGAGTTCAACGGCGAGCACACCGATGACCCCCAGCTCACCTGCGATGCGCAGCGCCAGTTCCTGCAACGCCGTCGCCTCGGGTCCGGGAAGCCCCGGTGCCGGGGTGATCGTCTCCACGCACACCCCGTCGCGCTGGATGGTCTCGGAGACGGGATAGACCACCGCCTGGCAGCCCGAACGAACCGCGATGACGGACAGCTCGCGTTCGAAATCGATGAACTCCTCGGCCACGATCACCACTTCCTCGCCTGCCGAGACGTCGGGTTTGGCCTCGAAGGGGGCCGTGGCCTCCGATGGCCCGTGGAGTTTCCACACACCCTTCCCGTCGTAGCCTCCACGGGAGGTCTTGGCGATGATCGGCCAACCCTGCTCCCGCCCGAAGTCGACGAGTTCCCGGGGCGTCCGGCAGATCGCGAAACGCGGGCACGGCACCCCCAGACCCGACAGCCGTTCCCGCATCCGGGCCTTGTCCTGGGCGTATTCGAGGGCCTCCGGACCGGGCTTCACGGCGATCCGGTCCTCAAGAAGGCGCAGGTGCCCGGTGGGGACGTGTTCGTGATCGAAGGTGATGACGTCGCACTCCTGCGCGAACGCGGTGAGCGTATCCAGGTCCGTGTAGTCGCCGACCGTGGTCAGCGGGATCACCTGCGCCGCGGAGGAGTCGGAACTCTCGGCCAACAGACGGGTTTCGATGCCCAGCCCGATGGATGCCTGCTGCATCATCCGGGCCAGCTGCCCGCCCCCTATGATTCCGACCCGATAACGACGATCCACGGGGCAGCAGCCTACTATTCGATTTCCGCTTCTCCGTCGAAGATCAGGTCGGCGATCACGGTGTGCACCTTCTCCACGCTCGGAACGTCACGCAAGGTCAACGGATCTTCTGCTGCCGTCAACAGCGTCAGGGTGCCGCAACCGAACATCCGGTCCATCAGGGAGCTCTCAGTGTTGACGTTGTTGATGCTGCGCAGCGGGAAATCGTGGCCCGTCTTGTTGAGGATTCCCTTGCGGGTGATTATCCGGCGGTTCGTGATGGTGTAGGTGGAGGTCAGCCACAGCAGCCAGGGCCTGATGACCAGCCACACGATCACGGCCGCGAAGATGATGACCAGAACCCAGATGCCCCACGGTTTGACCTGTTCGGGGAGCCACACCAGGAAGATGGTCAGCAACGCGCTGGCCAGGAGCAGGGTCAGGATCGCCCCTGTGAGCGACTTGAGATGGGTGCGCAGGTGCAGAACCACCTGCTCGTCGGGGGCCAACATGTCCTTCTTGAGCGCCATGACACAAGTCTTTCACGTTCACCGGGCAAGCCGGGCGTGGATGACGTCACCGACCGCGAAGGTCTCGATCCCGGATGCGGTCGCCACCCGGAGCCGCCCGTGCTCGTCGACCCCGTGCCCGATTCCCTCGACGACTCGTTGCGCGTCAACGACGACCCGCAGCGGGGTCCCGATGGAGGCGCAGCGCCGCTGGTACTCGTCACGGACCTCTCCGGCGCCCTGCCAGTGATCGTAGAGCGGCTGGAAGTGCTCCAGGACCGATTCCAGGAGTTCTCTGGGGTCCTCGCGAAGTCCCGCGATCCCGAGGGAGGTTGCGGTCGGGACCGGAAGCTGATCCTCCCTGATCGAAACGTTTATGCCAATCCCGATCACGGCGCGGGCCCCGTCCGGATGTTCGACGCGTTCGCTCAGGATCCCGCACACCTTGCGTCCGTCGATGAGCACGTCGTTGGGCCATTTGAGCTGAACCCGTCCCGGTTCGGGGGCCAGGTCGTCGATGGCCGCGTGCACGGCCATGCCCGCCAGCAGCGACAGCCACCCCCACTGAGGCAGCGCCGGCCTCGGTTCCAGCAGCATGGAGAAAGCGAGCGAAGTGCCCGGGGGGGCCACCCAGGTGCGGTCCATGCGCCCACGACCGGCCCGCTGTTCCAGGGTCGCCACGGCGAGCCCCTCCGCCCCACCCCGCCTGGCCTCCTCGGCCACATCGGAATTGGTGGATCCGGTGTGATCCAGCCAACGCACCTCACGCCACATGCTCACGGACATGACCGTCACCTTAGAGGCTCCGCGGCCGGGGGTGCGACGGGACCGCCCCGGGTGCGCACCTGAGGGACGATGCCTTCCGGCACCCCACGCGAACTCGCGGCAGGTATCCACGGCCGGTCCGGCCGCGCCCGTTTCGTCCGGACGCTAAGGTTCCATACATGGACATCGACCTCCACACCACTGCCGGTAAGCTGGCGGATCTGGGACGTCGCATCGACGAAGCCGTCCATGCCGGTTCCGCCACCGCCGTTGAGAAGCAGCACGCCAAGGGCAAGATGACCGCCCGGGAAAGGGTGCTGGCTCTCCTGGACGAGGGCAGTTTCGCGGAGTTGGACGAGTTCGCCCGGCACCGTTCCAAGAACTTCGGGATGGATGCCCGCCGCCCCTACGGGGATGGCGTGATCACCGGCACCGGAGCCATTCACGGCCGCCCCGTCTGCGTCTTCAGCCAGGACGTGACGATCTTCGGCGGGGCGTTGGGCGAGGTCTACGGCGAGAAGATCGTCAAGATCATCGACTTCGCCCTGAAAACCGGATGCCCCCTGATCGGGATAAATGAGGGCGGCGGTGCGCGCATCCAGGAGGGCGTGGTCTCCCTGGCCCTGTACGGGGAGATCTTCCGCCGCAACACCCGCGCCTCCGGGGTGATTCCGCAGATCTCGCTGATCATGGGGGCGGCTGCGGGCGGCCACGTCTACTCCCCCGCCCTGACGGATTTCGTGGTGATGGTGGACAAGACCTCGCAGATGTTCATCACCGGCCCCGAAGTGATCAAGACCGTCACGGGCGAGGACGTTTCCATGGAGGAACTGGGTGGTGGCCGCACCCATTCCAGCAGGTCGGGGAACTCGCACTACCTGGCGGCGGACGAGAACGACGCCCTGGAGTACGTGCGGGACCTGATCAGCTACCTGCCACAGAACAACCTGGAGGATCCTCCCGTCTACGACGACGCCGAGGTGGATCTGACCATCACCGATCACGACCGGCAACTCGACCAGCTCATACCGGATTCCGCGAACCAGCCCTACGACATGCGCGAGATCATCCACAACGTGCTGGACGACGAGGAATTCCTCGAGGTCATGGAGCTGTTCGCCGGCAATGTCATAACGGGTTTCGGACGGATCGAGGGCCGCCCCATCGGCATCATCGCCAACCAACCGACCGTGTTCGCCGGTTGCCTGGACATCGACGCCTCCGAGAAGGCCGCGCGTTTCGTCCGCACCTGCGACGCCTTCAACATCCCGGTTCTGACCTTCGTCGACGTCCCCGGTTTCCTTCCCGGCGTGGACCAGGAACACCAGGGCATCATCCGGCGCGGGGCGAAGCTGATCTTCGCCTATGCCGAGGCGACCGTGCCCACCATCACGGTCATCACCCGCAAGGCCTACGGCGGGGCCTACATCGTGATGGGTTCGAAGCATCTCGGGGCGGATGTGAACTTCGCATGGCCGACGGCTCAGATCGCGGTGATGGGCGCCCAGGGCGCGGTGAACATCCTCCACCGCAAGACCCTGGCGGAGGCCGAGGATCCCGACCTGCGACGCCAGGAGTTGATCGCCGAGTACGACCAGGAGTTCGCGAACCCGTACGTCGCGGCGGAGCGGGGCTATATCGACCAGGTGATCTACCCGCACGAGACCCGGGCCCAGATCATCCGGGTGCTGCGGCTGCTGCGCACGAAACGCGAGCAGTTGCCGCCCAAGAAACACGGGAACATTCCGCTGTGACCGGGCGCTACGACATCCGGGCGAGCGGGGCGACGGAGGAGGAGATCGCCGCGCTGGTGGTGGTGCTCAGGGCCCGCGACATGGCCGATGACAAGCTCAAGGCGGCCGATGACCGCCCGCTCGCGGGCGGCTGGAAATCCTATTACCGGACCGTGCGCCAGCAACTCGTCTATGGACGCGACGCCTGGCGCACCTACATCAGGTTCTGACGATGCGTTTCATACTCGCGTCCAAATCCCCCTCCCGCCTGGAGCTGCTGCGCCGGGCCGGCCTGGATCCCGAGGTCCACGCCAGTGACGTGGACGAATCCCTGATCACCGACCCCCAGCCGGTCCGGCTCGCGCTGAGGCGGGCGGCCGCGAAGGGAGAGTTCGTGGCGGAGCGGGTCGCGGGTGATGCGATCTTCGTGGCCTGTGATTCAGTGCTGGAGTTCGAGGGCCGCGCCCATGGCAAACCCCGCACCGTGGAGGCCACGACCGCTCACTGGCAGCGGATGCGAGGCCGCCAGGGCGTGCTGCACACGGGCCA
This sequence comes from Arachnia sp., assembly GCF_057238465.1. NCBI lineage: Bacteria > Bacillati > Actinomycetota > Actinomycetes > Propionibacteriales > Propionibacteriaceae > Arachnia > Arachnia sp. The sequence continues at coordinate 60,168 of NZ_DBHHFZ010000001.1, read as the reverse complement.
TTTCGTGCTGGTCCGCAGCGGCGACGAGGCCCGGCAGGCACTGCGCACCGCGAGCACGGTGGTGAAATTCGCCGACATCACCGATGAGGAGATCGCCGCCTATGTCGCGCGGGGCGAGCCCCGCTGGGTGGCTGGCGCCTTCACCATCGACGGGCTGGGTGGCGCCTTCATCACGGGGGTCGAAGGCGATCCACACAACGTGGTCGGGATCTCCCTCCCCCTGCTGCGGCAGATCCTGCTCGACCTGGGCGTCACCTGGCCGAGTCTGTGGCGAGACGGCACCAGGACCTGAGCTCACCCCTGACCGGGTTGCTCCATCCGCACCTGGGTGACCCGGCTCCAGTCGTCGAAGGTACAGTGCACGCGCGTTCCGTTCGGGTAGCTCAGGACGATGCCGCCGTCGTTGGTCCGTATCGGTTTGAGCCCTCGTTGGGCCCCGAAGTTGCCGATTGTCTGCCGGTGATTCCCGGAGTACTGGAGGCAGGCCGACAACATCCGCGGCAGCGACTCCGGTCTGGGGATCGGCAGTGCGAGGTTTAGGACCGCCAGATAGGCCACCCCGTTGCTGTACGGAGCGGCATAGACCGCGGGCGCGCCCGACAGCCGGGCGGCGAGGAACGCAACAGCCGATCCCGGCCTCATGCCGTAGTCCGTCACGCCGTCCAGGGAGAAGGATTCCGCGGCGAACTCCGGGATGCCGGCCTCACGTCCCTTTGCACACCCGGGCAGGATCGCAGTGACCGCGGGATGCGATGCACCATAACCCGGGTTCGCCCAGGACCACATCCAGGTGTTGGATATCTCGGACGAGGTACCGATCATCGCGATCTCGTGGACCCGCTCCCCCAACCACAGCAGGCGCTGGTCCAGGTCGGCACTCCACTCGGCAGCACCGTCCTCGTCGAACAGGGCCTGCTGGCCCTCCACGGCGAGCAGGGCGAAATCGGTCAGGGCGTCAGCGAGGGTCACAGCCATGATGCAATGCTTCCACATTTTCGTTCCGGTTCCCGAGGAAAGTCATACCCTCCCCCAACGAAGCCAATTTCAGTTTCAACTACCTCGATGTGTTATCGCCGGTTGACCAGTCTCGGCGGGGACTTGAAGGACGGCTTGGCCGAGCAGCAGAATTGGGACATGTCGCTGCCTGCCCGCTCTCCCCTGACAGACGTCGGGGCGAAGGCTGCCAGGATTCTGGACCAGGCGCAGGCGATGGCCGATCAGCTGAGAGCCGAGACCCGCGCAGAGGTGCTGGAGATCCTGCGGCGCCACGAGGCGGAACGAACTGCGGCCGAGGACCTCGCGGCGGCGAACGCACAGGCCCGGCAGGAATTGGCCGACACCCGCAGCCAGGCCCGGCAGCGCATGGTCAAGGCCGACGAGGAGGCGCGCTCCACCATGCGCGAGGCCTCCTCCCGGGCGGCCCGGCTGGTGGCCGGGGCGGAGCAGACCTGCGACCAACTGCGCGCCGACGCCACCTTGGAGGCGGAGCAGATAATCCGCAACAGCCACGACGAGGCTGAGCAGATCCTGACAAAGGCCAAGGAGGCCGCAGAAGAGGTCACGCAACAGCAACGCGTCGAACAGGAGAAGCTGGAAGCCACCTGGGCCGAACGGGAACAGGAATGCGAGAAGGGCATCGCCGAACGCAGAACGGAGGCTGAGGCCGAGACCAAGAAGTTCCTGGCATCGGCCCGCCTGGAAGCCGGGGAGATCATCAAGAAGGCCCGCGAGGAGGCGGAGCGGATCAGGGAATCAACCACCAAGTGGCGTGAGGAGTACGTCGCCGCCGCGGAGGCCACGGTGGCCACCGCCGAGAAACAGCGCGAGGACCTGCTCGCCTCGGCCCAGAAGGAATCCCAGCAGCTGCTCAAGGAGGCTTCCTCGCAGCTGAGCTGGACCAAACAGACCGTGGCCGACCTGCGCAGCAGCGTCGAGGCCGAGGTGGATGCGAAACGGGCCGAGGCGGCGGAGGAACTGGAAGTCTGGAAGCAGACCCAGAAGGACGACCTCGACGCCTTCATCGTTTCCCGCCGCCACGAGTTGGCGGTGGCGGAGGCCGCCACCGTCGCGGCCGTCCGGGAGGCGAACGAGCGGGTCGGGAGCCTGCTCTCGGCCGCCCAGCAGGAGGCCGAGCGAACTCGTCGCACCGCCGAGCAGGAGGCCGAGAACCGCCGTCGCACCGCCGCGGAGGAGTCACGGGAACTGGTCGAGCGGGCCAACCGGATTCTCTCCGTCGCCAAGGACGAGGCCCAGACGCTGCGCGAGCAGACGATGACCGAACTGGAGCAGCTCCACTCGGAGCACTACACGAAATTGCGAACCGATCGCGAAGCCGCCAAACGTGATGTCGAAAAAGCCCGCGCGGAAGCAGAGCACGCCCGCGCAGACGCACGACGCCGACTGAGAGATGCACGCGATGAGGTCAAGGCACTTTCCAGGCAACGCGACGAGATCACATCCCAGCTGAATAAACTGTCCGGGGTCATTGAGGCTTTGGCCGCGCCCGGCAAGAATGAATTAGGAGACCGATGACCGACGAAACATTCGCAACGGTGCGCCGGGGCTACGATCCAGCCCAAGTCGATTCCGTTTTGCGCCGGATGCGACAGACACACGCCGCCGCCCTGCAGGAGGCGGCCACCCAGACGGTTGAGATCAACAAGCTCAACCAGGCGCTCGAGGCCTCACAGGGCCGTGTCACCGGGCTGCAGCAACAGGTGAGCGAGCTCCAGGAACAGGTGAACCAGGCCCAGACACACGCCTCGAACGGCCACGGCACCGACTTCACCTCCCTCGGGGAACGGATCGCCCAGATGTTGAGCCTTGCCCAGGAGGAGGCCGACGACATCCGGCTGCGCGCCCAGGAGGATGCCGAGGCCATGGAGATCCAGGTGGCCCACGAGGTGGAGCACGCCCGCGCGGCCGCGGATGGTTACGCCACCGAGACCCGAAGCAAGGCTGAGGCCGACGCCGCCCGGGTCATCGAGCAGGCCAACCGCGAGGCTGACGAGCTGCTGGATCACGCCGACCGCGAGGCCTCCGCGCGTCGCCGCGAAGCCGAGGCCGTCTTCGAACAGCAGCGCGCCGCCGCCGGTGCCGCCGCGGCCGAGTTCGAGGCCACGCTGGCGGAACGCCGGGAACGTGCGACCGCCGAGTTCGCCACCCAGATGGCCAACCACGAACGTGCTCTCGCGGTGGCCAACGACAAACTGATGGAGGCCCAGACCGAGGCAACCCGGGTCCTTGAGGAGGCCCACGCCTCCGCTGCGGAGGAACGGGAACGCGCTGCCTCCGAGGCCAAGTCGCGGTTGGAGAACGCGCGGATCGCCGCCGAGCGCGTCAAGCGTGAGTCCGAGCGCGAACTGAGCGCCCTGGCTGCCCGTCGCGACTCCATCACCGAGCAGCTCGCGAACGTCCGTCAGATGCTGTCCACCCTGGGAGGCAGCGCCCTGTCGATGAACCTGGCGCCCGCCAGCCCGACCAGCCCCGGCGACGTTGCCGCCGAGGAGGCCACCACGAAGAAGAACACCTCGGCCAAGTCGACCACCAAGGCCAGGTGATCCGACCAGCTCACTGCTCGCGATCGGTGCGCAGGGAAAGCGCCGAGAGTCCTCCGGTGACGGTGAAGGCCCCCTGCCACTGACCGCGCCGGAACAACAACGAGTCCTGCCCGTCAGCCGTGATCTCGAATCCGGCGGCGGGCAAGTTTCGTCTGAGCCAGGCCGCGAGTTCCGCCCCGCCGGGGGACGTGATCGTCAAGGTGACGTTGGTTTCCAGGTCGACGCGGTCGCGAATCACCAGCCCGGAGGGAAGCCAGAACTCGGCCGGGCCGTTTCGGAACCCGAGCTGGGTCAAGGTGACGCCGCCGGCGGGGGCGCTGGCGCTCCAGGTGACCTCCGGGGTGGCCGGCTGGGGCGGCGGGGTGGTGCAGCCCGCGAGCACCAGGAACACCAGCAACCCGGCAGCTGTTCGCCTCATCGGCGCTCCAACCCGAGCACGACGTCGCGGGGATCCTCCAGGCAGATGCGCACCTGCTCCGCCAACCGTTCCTGCCGCGGGACCGGAAGCCGGTCCACCGGGAACCAACCGAAGTCGCTGATCTCACCGTCACCGATCCCGGGCCGGCCACCCACCAGCCGGCCCCGGAACCCGTGGTCCAGGAAACGACAGCGATCACCGTTTGGGAAGGTGACCTCGTCCATGACGTCCAACCACAGCATCCGCTCCACCTCCACCTCGATGCCGACCTCCTCCAAGGCCTCCCGCACCACCGTGTCGGCGGGGTTCTCCCCCGGCTCCACGATCCCGGATATCGCGGCCCAGTTGCCGTCGTCGGAACGGCGGCCGAGCAGCACTTCCGGTCCGGTATCCCCCTCCCGCAGCACCACGAGATTGGCCCCGCTCAGCCACAGTGTCTCGTTCCCGATGTGGCGGCGCAGCTCAAGGATGAACTCAGGTGTCGGCATGGCTCAACCCTAGGCCCTGTTGCGAAATTCCTGTCCGGATGCAGCGGACGGGGCACAGGTTTGTGGTTGCCACTAGACTCCGCCGAAGAGGTTCTACCGGAGGAGGCAGAAGGTGAACAGCGGAGTTATCTCGAAGGTTCTGATCGCCAACCGCGGGGAGATCGCCGTCAGGGTGATCCGGGCCGCACGCGACGCGGGCATCGCCTCCGTCGCGGTGTACGCCGACTCCGATGCGGACTCCCTGTTCGTGAGGCTCGCGGACGAGGCCTTCGCCCTGAGCGGGGCAACCCCCGCGGACACCTACCTGAACGTGGAGAAAGTCCTCAGCGTGGCGCGCCGCTCCGGAGCCGACGCCGTGCACCCGGGCTACGGTTTCCTCGCCGAGAACGCCAGCTTCGCCAGAGCCGTCATGGATGCGGGCCTGAAATGGATCGGCCCACCCCCCGAGGCCATCGAGAGCCTGGGAGACAAGGTCAGGGCCCGCCACATCGCGCAGAAGGTGGGTGCCCCACAGGTGCCGGGCACCCCGGATCCCGTCGCCGACGCCGCGGAGGTGGTGCGTTTCGCGGAGCAGCACGGCCTGCCCGTGGCCATCAAGGCCGCTTTCGGCGGTGGTGGTCGAGGGCTCAAGGTGGCCCGCACCCTCGAGGAGATTCCCGAACTTTTCGACTCCGCCACCCGGGAGGCCATCACCGCCTTCGGGCGCGGCGAATGTTTCGTGGAACGCTACTTGGACAAACCCCGGCACGTGGAGACCCAGTGCCTGGCCGATGAACACGGCAACGTGGTGGTGGTCTCCACCCGCGACTGCTCGCTGCAGCGCCGCCACCAGAAGCTCGTCGAGGAGGCGCCGGCCCCGTTCCTCAGCCCGGAACAGGAAGACCTGCTGCGCAGTTCGTCGAAGGCCATCCTTAAGGAAGCCGGATACGTCGGGGCGGGAACCTGCGAGTTCCTCGTCGGCCTCGACGGAACCATCTCCTTCCTGGAGGTCAACACCCGGCTTCAGGTGGAACATCCGGTTTCCGAGGAGGTCACGGGACTGGACCTGGTGCGGGAGATGTTCCGCATCGCCGAGGGTGAGGAGCTGGGCTACGACGACCCCGCGATCCACGGCCACTCCATAGAGTTCCGCATCAACGCCGAGGACGCGGGACGTGGTTTCATGCCCGCCCCCGGCACCCTGGTCAAGTGGCACGCCCCCACCGGTCCCGGAATCCGCGTGGACGAGGGCTATCACGTGGGCATGACCGTCCCGGGAGCCTTCGACTCGCTCGTGGCGAAGCTGATCGTCACCGGCGCGAACCGCCGCCAGGCCCTGACCCGGGCCCGCCGCGCCCTGGGTGAGCTGCAGATCGAGGGGATGCCGACGGTCGTCCCGTTCCACCAGGTCCTGCTGGAGGAACCCGACTTCGTGGCCGCCGACGGCGGGTTCAGGGTCCACACCCGCTGGATCGAGACCGAGTTCACCAATGAGATCCCCGCCTACACGGGGGTGCTGGGTGAGCCCGAGGACCTGGGCGAGCCGGAACTGATCGCCGTGGAGGTCAATGGGCGTCGCATGGAGGTGAAGCTGCCCGCCGGCTTCGGAACCCGTCCCGAGGCCCGCAGCAAGACCCCGAAACGTCCCACCCGCCGCGACCGGGGCGGCGCCAAGGTCTCCGCCCCGAGCGGAAACGGCCTGATCTGCCCCATGCAGGGCACCGTGGTGAAACTCTCCGTCCAGGAGGGCGAGGTCATCGAGGAGGGTCAGGTGGTGGCGGTCATCGAGGCCATGAAGATGGAACAACCGCTGCACGCCCACCGGCCCGGTCAGGTGGTGAGGATAGCCATCGCCCCGGGGCAGCCCGTCAACGCGGGCGACGTGATCTGCGAGATCATCGACCCGGAGTAGCCCTGATCGCTACTGCACCGATGGCAGGAACTGGTCCATGTCGAGGGCGGGCAGGGCGGCGCTGGGCACGCTGACGACCTTCGCGGGGATTCCCGCGACCGTGGTGTGCGGGGGGACGTCCTTCAGCACCACGGAACCCGCACCTATCTTCGCGCCCTCCCCGATCCGGATGTTGCCGAGCACCTTGGCTCCTGCTCCGATCATGACGCCACGCCCGATCTTGGGATGGCGATCACCCCCCTCCTTGCCGGAGCCGCCGAGGGTGACCTCGTGGAGCATGGAGAAGTCGTCCTCCACCACCGCGGTCTCGCCGATCACCACGCTGGTGGCGTGGTCGAACATGATCCCCTTCCCGATCCGCGCGGCAGGGTGGATGTCGACGGCAAACACCTCCGAGATCCGCGACTGCAGGTACAGGGCCAGGCAGTGGCGGTCACGTTCCCAGTAGGAATGCGCCACCCGGTAGGCCTGAATGGAGTGGAAACCCTTGAAGTAGAGCAGCGGATTGGCGTATCCGGCGGCGGCGGGGTCGCGGTAGACCACGGCCTGCAGATCGGCGCGGATGGCGTTCTGGATGCACTTCTCTTCGCGCAGCACGTCGAGGATGATGTCGCGGAGGCTGAGGGCCGGGAGGGTGGCGTTGTCGAGTTTCGCGGCGAGGATGTAGGCCAGCGCGGTTTCCAGGTCGGGCTGGCTGAGCACCACGTGCGACAGGAACCCGGCCAGCAGCGGCTCGTTGGCGGCGGCCTCGGCGCACTCGGCACGGATGGACTCCCAGATCAGGTGGTCGGCGACGATACGTGCAGGATCCATTGCTTCTCCAAGTGGTTTGATGACTGCCGAAACGGAAACACAAAGGCTACCTGCCCGCATTCCCACCGCACCGGTTCAACCTTCCGTTTCCGCCTCCCGGGTAGGCTCGTTGCATGACCGCAGAGTTGCGTAACGCCCAGCGCGACGAGTTCTGTCGCGTGTTGTCCATGGTCACCCCGGACGCCCCGACGCTGTGCTCGGGTTGGACCGCCTTCGATCTCGCCGCGCACGTCTGGATCCTGAACCACGGGCCCCTCGCCTGGGCGGGAATGCTGCTGCCGCCGTTCTCGTGGCTCACGGACCGGGAGATCCGGCGGACGAAGGAACGGTTCTCCTACGCCGGGCTGGTCGAGGAGATCCGCACCGGTCCCGCGTCCTTCGCGTGCATGCCGACCGATCCCCGGGAGGAGCACCGGCACTCCCTCGGCGAGTACTTCATCCACACCGAGGACGTGCGCCGCCCGAACCGGCTGCCCAAGCAGGAGATCTCCCCCGACCTGGCCGAGGCCCTGTGGCGGCGTCTCAGGACGGCCTCCCGGCAGCTGCACCCGTTCGCATCCTGGGAGTTCCGCACCCCGCAGGGCGGTCACGGAAGGATCGGGCGCGGCCCCGTCACCAAGCAGATCACTGGCGAACCCGGCGAGCTGCTGATGTGGGTGTACGGGCGTACCGAGGCCGCCCGGGTGGAGATCGTGAACCTCTGAGGTTCACAGGAAACGCACCGGCTTCTCAGGGGAAACCCATCGTTGCGAGCCCAAGGATTCTTCCCAAGGGACGAAACCGAAAGGCGGGACAGCAATGGGATTCAGGAAGATCACGGCCAGGTTCGCGGGGCTCGCCGCAGCGGTCCTGCTGGCGGCCGGGGATCCCCCTCCCCCGGCCGCCCGTCCATCTCCTCAGCCGCGATCGGCGCGGGGCGGCCCGCCGCATGGTTTCGACACGACCGGCTCGCTGACGCTCGCGGGTCGGCTCAACCAACTTCGGAGAGAACAGGTCGGCTCAACCATCTTCGGATGAGTTACAGGCCGGCTCGCCGAGGCTCGGCTCAGTCAACGCCGGGTGGGAAACCTCTCGGGGTTCTTCTCATTCGCCGGGGGAACGCACCCCGATGGTGAGCAGCAGGTTGGCGTAGAGCCGCTGGTCCGCCGAGACGATCACGACGGTGACGTCCTCGGCCTTCGCGGCGTCGTAGAAATCCCAGCGGGGAATCTCGTCGAAGGCCACGCCGGGCAGGGAGGCCCGGTACTCGTCGTGGGCGGGGATCACGTCCGGGGCCTCAATGCCCACCGCGTCCGCGGCGGGCACCATCAACCCGGCCCGTTCGATGGGGACGGTGCGTTTCAGCACCTCGAGGATCTGGGTGACGTCGAGCAGCCCGGGCGCGAGGTTCAGGAAGATGCGTTCCGCCGCCGCGGGTGCCCCGCTCGCGACCGGGTAGTTGCCGTCGGTGATCAGGATCTTGCCGCTGTGCCCGCTGCGTCCCAGCGCCGCCAGCAGCCCGGGGTGGGTCATGGGTCCGTACAGCATGTCAGTTTCCTTTCGTGGATTCTCGGATGATCAGTTCGGGGGCGAGGAGCGTGTGTCTGGCCGGTCCCCCGGCGATCAGCTCGGCCAGGTGCCCCACGGCGCAGGTCCCCACCTCCTGGTGCGGTTGCCGGATGGTGGTCAGGGGAGGCAGGAAGCTGTCAGCCCCGTCGACGTCGTCGACGCCGACCACCGCCACGTCCCCGGGCACGGCCCGGTCGTGTTCCGCCAGCCAACGCAGCGCCCCGAGCGCCAGGTGGTCGTTGCTGGCGAACAAACCGTCGATGTCGCTGGGGAATTGCTCCCCGAGCGCGTAGCCACACCGGGCCTCCCATGAATTGGCCGAGACCTTGATCGGTTCGATCCCGGCTTCCCGGCAGGCCGCGTTGAAACCGTCGCGGCGTTCGTGGGCGTCGAACCAGTCGGAGGGGCCACAGATGTGCAGCAACCGCCGGCGTCCCAGCTCCACCAGGTGGTTGGCGGCCTTCCGGGCCGCCGCTTCCTGGTCAATGGCGACGCTGGCGACGTCGTCCGGGAGGTCGAACCGTTGCCCGACGAACACCGCCGGTATCCGGCCGTGCAGCACCGAGACGAGATCCGTGGACTGGGCGTGACCACCCAGCACCAAGATCCCGTCCACCCCGAGCGGCACGAGCTGGTCCAGGGTGGGGTTCTGGTTCTTGGGACGGCCCGCCACGGAGGTCTGGTAGCCGAGCCGCCCGAGCTCCGAGACGATCGACAGGAAGGTGCGTGCGTGCCCGCCGAACAGCGGGGTGGCGTTGACGACGTGGATCACACCGGTGCGACGGTTCGACAGCGATCGGGCCGCCAGGTTGGGGCGGTAGCCGAGCTCCTCGACGGCGGCCAGCACCCGTGCCCGGGTTTCCGGAGCCACGACGCTGGCGCCGCGCACCACCCGGGAAACGGTCTGACTGGAGACCCCTGCGAGTTTCGCGACGTCGGAGAGCCGGGCCCGGCGGGCGCTGAACCTCATGGCCGGTGGATCCTGGTCTCGGCGGTGGCGGCGATGACCTCGTTCCTGCGGGCCGGGTCGAGCGCCCCGGTGATCTCGAACTGCCCCAGCAGCGACCCGAGGGTGGAGGCCTCCGCGGGCCCCGCCAGCACGGGAACACCGAGGGAACGCGCGGTCAGGTCACACAGCAGGGTGTTGCGGGATCCGCCACCGACGAGGTTCAGCTGCGTCGGGGCCTGGCCGGTGAGCGCAGTGAGATCCCTCACCCCCCGGGCGTAGCGCTCGGCGAAGGACTCGCACAGCGCCCTGACGAGCTGCCCCTGGCTGATCCCCGCAGGGGCTCCCCCCGCCCGTAGGGCCTCGGTGACGCGTTCCACCATGGAGCCGGGTTTCGCATACCGGGGATCGTCGGGGTCGATCACCACACCCAGGGAGTCGGCCCGGCGGGCGGCCTCGACCAGGGCGACGATGTCGTGGACCTGCCCGGCCGCCTGCCAGTCGCGCTGGCACTCCTGGAGGATCCACAGCCCGGTGATGTTGAACAGGGGACGCACCCCGCCGTCGGCGCGGGCCTCGTTGGTCAGCCCAAGGGCACGGGCCTGTTCACCGAGCAGAGGTTCGTCCCGCAGCACCCCCAGCACCGACCACGACCCGGCCGACAGGAAGCACGTGGCGCCCTCGTCGCGTTGCAGGGCGGCGACCGCGCAGGCGGAGTCGTGGGCGCCGGCCCGCACCACGGTCAGCTGCTCCAGCCCGGCTACGGTGCAGGGCCCCGCGATGCCGTACTCGGGGGTCAGTTCCCCCACCCAGGAACGGGGAATCCCGAGGGCGTCGAAAACCTCACCGGCCCAGTCGTTGACACCCGGGGCGCACAGACCGGAGGTGGATGCGATGGAACGCGACCAGCCGCGGGCGCCCGTCAGCAGGTGGGTGAACCAGTCGGGCAGGAACAGGATCTGCTCGGTGCGCGCCGCCGATTCGGGTTCCTCGCTGAGGTAGGCGAACAGCTGGTTCGCGGAGTTGATGGTGGCCGGCGCCGTCCCGGTCAACTCCCAGGCCCTCGCGTCGGGCAGTCTCTCCCGGAAGGCGGCGAGGGTGCGGTTGGTGCGTTCGTCGCGGTAGCAGCGTCCCGGGGTGAGGGGTTCACCGTCCGTGCCCAGGGCAACCCAGTCGACTCCCCAGGTGTCGATGCTGACGCTGGTCGCGTCGGGGAACCGTTCGACGGCCAGTTGCAACCCCTTGATCATCTCCTGCCGGATCAGGTCGAGGTCCCAGCACAGGTAGCCGTCGCGCATCGCGGCGGTGTGCGGGAAACGGTACACCTCGGTCTCGGTGATGCGGCCATCGTCCAGTACCCCCGCGATCACCCGCCCGGAGGAGGAACCAAGGTCGACGGCTAGGGCAGTGGCAGTCACGGGACTCTCCTGAAAAACTGGTTCTGGACAAACGTGGTGTTGCCAACACAACTTTGGTAGCTGGGTGGGCAACCTCGCGGGGGAATCGCCGCGGAGCTGGGTTCTCGCGGCGATTCCCTCGCTGGGACGAGCCGAGGACGAATCGGCTCATCGGTGAACTGGCCCGCACCGGCCTTCACCTCCGAGGGGTTCCGGTGCGGACCGGCTCAGCCGTACAACGGGCCGAACTGGGCGCAGGCGCGGTAGTCAGCGCCCTCCAGGTCGGCGGTGCCGAAACCGAGCCAGTTCTTCGGGCGGAAGACCTGCTCGACGGGAACGTTGTGCATGTTGACGGGGATGCGCAGCATGGAGGCCAGCGTGATGAGGCGGGCACCGATGTGGCCGTAGCTGATCGCACCGTGGTTGGCTCCCCAGGCGTTCATCACCTCGTAGACGGAAGTGAACGGGCCCTCGCCGGTCAGGTTCGGCACGAACCAGGTGGTGGGCCAGGTGCGGTCGGTGCGGTTCTCGATGACGGTGGCGACCTCGTCGGGCAGTTCCACGGTCCAGCCCTCGGCGATCTGGAGAACGGGACCGAGTCCGTCCACGAGGTTGATGCGGCACATCGTGACGGGCACGTCACCTGCGGAACGGAAGTGGGTGGACATGCCGCCGCCGGGGAAGTACTCGTAGGTGGCTGGGTGGAAGGTGGTGCCCTCCAGCATGGCCTTCTGATCCTCCTCGGTGACCTCCCACCAGGGTTTGATGACGTGCTGGCCGTCACGCACCGCGGCGAAGGTGCCGTCGAGGGTGGTGGGCCCGGAGTTGCGCAGGTCGATGATGCCGCCGGCGGCCCGGCCCTCGAGCCTGTGCCCCGTGACGCGTTCGACGGATTCGGCACTCCAGTAGGTGCGCACGTCGCTGAACAGCTGGGCGGTGTTGGTCAGCAGGTGGTTGAAGAGCATCGAGGCGCCGTTGAGGGAGTCGTTCTCGGTGGCCAGGATGTGGGGCGCGCGGGTGCCGTTCCAGTCGAAGGTGGTGTTGAGGATGGTCTCCATCAGGTCGCCGTTGGGGAACCCGTCGGTCCACTGCCGCTGCCCCTGGAAACCGGCGGCGATGGCGCCGCGCCCGAGCGCCTCCTCGCCCCAGCCCTTCTCCGCGAGCCGGGGATTGCCGGCCATGAGGTCACGTGCGATGAGGGTCATCTTGACCGAGTAGGCCCACCAGTCGTCGTGCAGTTCGGGTTTCTGGTTGTGCGGGGGGTTGAAGTCCTCGCCCTGGCGGAAGTTCTCCTTCACCCAGGCCAGTGCCCTCTCGTATTCCTCGACGTCGTAGATCTCCTCGTTCACGCGGCGGGCGAACTCGCTCATGTCGATGTACTCGTTGCGCATGCCCAGGTACTTGGTCCAGAACTCGTCCTTGACCACGGAACCCGCGATGCCCATGGAGACCGCACCCATGGACAGGTAGGAGCGTCCCTTCATCTGGGCGACGGCGAGGCCACAGACGGCGTAGTCGAGCAGCCGCTGACGCACCTCGTCGGGGATGGTCTCGTCATCGGCGTCCTGCACGTGCTCGCCGTAGATACCGAAGGCGGGAATGCCCAGCTGGGTGTGTCCGGCGAGCGCCGCGGCCAGGTAGACCGCGCCGGGACGCTCCGAACCGTTGAAACCCCAGATGGCGTGCGGGATGGTGCGGTCCATGTCGATGGTCTCGGTTCCGTACGCCCAGCAGGGGGTCACGGACAGCGTGAGGCCCACGTTCTCGCGGCGGAATTTCTCGGCGGTGGCCTGCGCCTCGGCCACCCCGCCGATCGTGGAGTCGGCGATGACACACTCGACGGGGTTGCCGTCGATGTAGCGCAGCTCCGCCTCGTAAAGGGCGGCGACACGCCTGGCCATGTTCATGGTCTGGTCCTCGAGGCTCTCGCGGACCCCGCGGCGCCGGCCATCGATGATGGGACGGATGCCGATCTTCGGATGGTTCGTCATGAATTGTTCCTTAAACTTCGATTGCGGTTACCGGGCTTGATCAATTCCGGTGTCCCGAAGCTGACGGTTTCGAGACGCGGGAACCGGTCAAATTGGAAGGCTCCCGCCGGGCGGGGCGGCACCCGCCCGGCGAAAACGGAGGATCACTCGTAGAGGTTGGGTTTGATGCTGGGATCGTCGATGTTGGTCTTGTCATACCAGGCGAACCCGGAGTCGATGGTCTTGGGCAGCTCCTTGCCGTTGACCGCGAGGATGGCGGCCTTGACGGTCTCGTAGCCGATCTTCACCGGCGACTGGGTGACGGCCCCGGCCTGGGTGCCGGCCTTGATGGCCTCGATCTGGGTTTTCCCGGAGTCGAACCCGACGACGGTGACCTTGGCACCGGACTCGTTGGCACCCTGGATGGCGCCGGTGGCGGCGGCCTCGTTGGAACCGTAGATGCCCGCGATGTCGGGGTTGGCCTGGATCATCGACTTGGAGGTGTTGGCGGCCAGACCGACCTCGCCCGCGACCTGCTCGGGCAGCAGGGTGATGCCGGGGGCGTTGGTCCTGATGTACTCCTTGAAGCCGTCGCAGCGCTGCTTGCCGGTCTGCGAGGTCTGGTCATGGCAGATCAGGCCGACCTTGCCGTTGCCGCCCAGCAGCTCGACCATGTGCTTGGCCGCCTCGGCCGCAGCCGCATTGTTGTCGGTCTGGACGGTGGACAGCGGGATGTCGGAGTCCACGCCGGAGTCGAAGGCGACCACCGGGATGTTCGCGGCCTTGATCTTTCCGAGCAGATCGGCGGCGGCGCCGGAATCGAGAGCGGCGAAACCAATGGCGGCGGGCTTGGAATCGAGGGCGGTCTGGAGCTGGTTGAGCTGTTCCGTGACTGCCTGTTCGTTCTCGGGACCGACGAACTCGACCTTGTATCCGAACTTCTTGCCGGCGTCCTCCGCACCTTCCTTCACCGCCTGCCAGAAGCGGTGCTGGAAACCCTTGGAAACCAGGTAGATGGTTTTGGTGTTGTCACCCTTGGGGACGTCGCTGTCGGCGACCGCGGTGGCCGCGGCGGTGGACGACTTGTCGGCCGTCTTGCTGGCCTCCCCACTGCTGGAGGTGGAGGTGGTGCAGGCCGAGAGCCCGAGCGCCAGAACGGAGGCGAGGGCGACGGCGGGACGCAGAAGACGCATGGTCTTTCCTTTCTAGTCAGGGGCTTCGACGCCCCGGCAGAGAGGGTGTTCAGGACCCTCGGGTTATTCAGTTGTCAGGAGAAGGTTCTGGTTCGCTGTTCAGACCGCGGCCGCGCGGCGGCGCCTGACGTTGTCGACGAAAACGGCGATGAGCACGACGATGCCGGTGACGACGAGCTGCCATTCCTGGGCGACCCCCATCATCTGCATGCCCTTGCGGAGGGTTTCCATGATCAGGGCGCCCACGACCGTGCCGAGAATGTTGGCGCGGCCACCAGCCAGGGACGTGCCGCCGATGACGACGGCCGCGATCACGTAGAGCTCGAAGCCGACGCCCTCGGATGGCTGGACGAAACCGAACCGCGCCGAGTAGAGAATGGCGCCGAGCGCCACGAAGATACCTGCGGTGACGTAGACCAGGGTCTTCCAGAGCTTGATGTTGACGCCGCTGAGGCGGGTGGCCTCCTCGTTGGAGCCGATGGCCAGGGCGTAGCGCCCCAGGAGGGTCTTGTTGAGCAGCACGCTGGCGATGATCGCGAGGATGATGAACAGCGGGATGGCGTTGGCGACGCCGGGGATCAGTTCACCGGCGGCGAGCCATTTGTAGTCGGGGTTCTTGATGGAGATCGTCGACTTGTTGGTCAGCACCAGCGCGAGCCCGCGGGCGGCCATCATCATGGCCAGGGTCGCGATGAACGGCGGCAGCCCCAGGAAGGAGATGTTCACACCGTTGACCAGACCGAGCAGCGCACCCACCAGGAGAATCAGCACGAGACCGCCACCGAGTGGAAGGTTCATCCAGTCCCCCGAGAGGAAGATTCCCGCGAAGACCGCCACCAGCGTCATGCCGGTCCCGGAGCTCAGGTCGATGCCGGAGGTGGCGATGACGAAGGTGGCCCCCAGCGCCATCACCCCGATGTAGGCGGACTGCTGGATGATGTCCAGGGCCACCCCGAACTGGGCGAAGTTGGGTGCCGCGAAGCAGAAGAAGAGGTAGATGATCGCGAGGGCCGCGAACACGAAGATCTGCTGCAGGGAAGATTTCGCGATCCGGAGGACCGGATTCGGCGCCGCCACCGCCTCGGCGGTCCCGGTGTTGTTGCTCACGCTGCGTTTCCTTTCAGCTGCGCCTTGCCGAGGGTGGCAAGTTCCATGATGTTCTCCTGGGTGGCTTCCTCGTTGTCGAGGAAACCGGTGATGTGGCCGTGCGCCATCACCGCGATCCGGTGGCTCATCCGCAGCACCTCGGGCAGTTCCGAGGAGATCATGAGGATGGCCTTGCCCTGGCCGCAGAGCTGCTCCAGCAGCTCGTAGATCTCTTCCTTCGCGCCGACGTCGATACCGCGGGTGGGTTCGTCGAAGATGAGGATGTCGCAGTTGCGGATCAGCCACTTGGCTATGACCACCTTCTGCTGGTTGCCGCCCGACAGCTTGCCGAGCAGCTGGTTGACCGACGGGGTCTTGACCCGCAGCCTCTTGCTGTACTCCTCACCGACGGTGCGGATCTTGCCGTCGAGGATGAATCCACCGATGTTGAAGTCCTTCATCGCCGCCATCACGGCGTTCTGTTTGATGTCCTGTTCCAGGAGCAGGCCGAATTGTTTGCGGTCCTCGGACAGATAGCCGATGCCGTTTCGCACGCCGTCCGCAGCGGTGTTGATCGACACCTTCCTGCCGTGGATCCAGATCTCGCCCGCGGCGCGCGGATCGGCGCCGAAGATGCAGCGGGCCACCTCCGTGCGCCCGGCCCCCATGAGTCCGGCGAAACCGAGGATCTCGCCCTTGCGGACCTCGAAGCTGACGTCGTGCAGCAGTTTCTTGGTGGCCAGCCCCTCCACCTTCAGCACCACTTCGTCGGAGGTCACCTCGGTGCGCGGCCGGGCATCGGAGGAGACCTCGCGGCCGACCATCATGGAGATGATCTCGCGCATCTCGACATCCTTTGTGGTCACGGTGCCGATGTACTGGCCGTCGCGCAACACCGAGACGCGGTCGGTGATCTCCTCGATCTCCGGCATCCGGTGGGAGATGTAGATCAGCCCGGTCTCGGGGGTGATGAAGTCGCGGATCATCCCGAACAGCGCCTCGGTCTCACCGACGGTCAGAGCTGCCGTGGGCTCGTCCATGACCAGGACGCGGGAGTTGTAGGACAGGGCCCGCGCGATCTCGACCATCTGTTGGCGGGCCACGGAGAGGTCCCCGATCCGGGCGGCCGGGTCGAGGTTCATCCCGAGGCGCTCGAAGAGCTCGGCGGCCTCGCGGTTCAGTTTGGCGTCGTTGATCCAGCCCGCCCGGTGGCTGCCCGGGCGGCCGAGGTACAGGTTCTGCGCCACGGTCAGGTCGGGGACCATGTTCAGTTCCTGGTGGATGATGGACAGCCCCAGTTCCCGGGCGTGGTTCACCCCACCCACCGCGACCCTGCTGCCCTCGAGCCAGATCTCACCCCCGGGGTCGGCGGTGTAGATACCGGTGAGGATCTTCATCAGCGTCGACTTGCCCGCGCCGTTCTCCCCGCACAGACCGAGCACCTCTCCGGCCTTGAGGTCGAGGTTGACGTTTTGCAGCGCCTTGACCCCGGGGAAGGTCTTGCTGATGTTCTTCAGCTTGAGCAGCTCCGTCACTTGCACTCCTTCGTGTACTGATCCGCCGAGATCTGCGAAGGTATCCGCCCCGGCGGATGTTAACGCTATCACCACCTCCTCGGGACGCGTCAAGTGCGTTATGCAATGGTTATCAAGTTTTCTCAAAACCCCTAGTCAGAGCCACATGGCAACGCTGCCACAAATGCCTTTCCGCTGGCTCCCGGAGAGGATGGCACTTTTCCTCCTCAACCGCGGCACCGGACATGAAAAACCGGGTGGCCGCCCCTGGGGACGACCACCCGGCCGGTGTTGCCCTTGGTCAGGCGTGGGTGCCTGCGGAACGCAGGTACTCGCAGGCCTCGACGACCCGCTTGGCCATGCCCGCCTCGGCGGCCTTGCCCCAGGCGCGCGGATCGTACTGCTTCTTGTTGCCGACCTCACCGTCGATCTTCAGCACGCCGTCGTAGTTGCGGAACATGTGGTCCACGACGGGACGGGTGAAGGCGTACTGGGTGTCGGTGTCGATGTTCATCTTCACCACACCGAAGTCCACGGCGTCCGAGATCTCCTGCGGGCTGGAACCGGATCCGCCGTGGAACACGAGGTCGAACGGACGCTCCTTGCCGTACTTGGCGCCGACGGCGTCCTGGATCTCCTTCAGCACCTCCGGGCGCAGCTTCACCGCTCCGGGCTTGTACACGCCGTGCACGTTCCCGAAGGTCAGCGCCGTCATGTAGCGGCCCTTCTCACCCAGGCCGAGCACCTCGACGGTGCGCAGGCCGTCGGCGACGGTGGTGTAGAGCTTCTCGTTGATCTCAGCGGAGACGCCGTCCTCCTCGCCGCCGACGACACCAACCTCGATCTCGAGAATGATGTTCGCCTTGGCGCAGCGGCTCAGCAACTCGTCGGCGATGGTCAGGTTCTCCTCCATCGGCACCGCGGAACCGTCCCACATGTGCGACTGGAACAGCGGAAGCTTGCCGTTCTTCACGCGTTCCTCGGAGATGGCCAGCAACGGACGCACGAAGCTGTCCAGCTTGTCCTTGGGGCAGTGGTCGGTGTGGAGCGCAACGTTGATGGGGTAGTTCTTCGCGACCTCCTGGGCGAAAGCGGCGAAGGCGGAGGCGCCTGCGACCTTGTCCTTGATCGTGGGGCCGGAGAAGTACTCGGAGCCACCCGTGGAGACCTGGATGATGCCGTCAGAACCCGCCTCGGCGAAGCCCTGCAGGGCGGCGTTCAGCGTCTGGGAGGAGCTGACGTTGATGGCCGGGTAGGCGAACCTGCCTTCCTTGGCCCGATCGATCATCTGGGCGTAGACCTCAGGAGTTGCAACTGGCATGATGCCTCTTTTCGTGCTGAAGACTAGGAACGGGCCCAGCCTATCGCGCAACGCCCGTCCGGGGGGAGCCCCGGGATGTCAATGCTCAGAGCAGCCGGTCCATGTCCGAGGCATCCACCCCGATCCTCCCCATGGACCTGGCCCTGGCGGCCGAGTCGATGGCCCCGGGCATGGCGTCCAGGAAGCTGATCGGGATGCTCGCCACCTCCCGTCCCGAGACCTCCAGCCGCAGCCGCGGACCTGCTCCCCAAGTCCGCCCGGAGATCTTCAGGGCCGTGATCTCGGCCCAGCGGGCGCGCACCTGTTCGGGGTGGACGAACTCCACCCCGGTGCCGTCGATGTAGAGCCCCACCCCCTGTCCCAGGGAGGCCAGGTCCTGTTTCGCGCGCTTGAGGGAAACCACCGTGGCGATGACGCGAACCAGCGTCGGTACCGCCCAGATCACCGCGAGGGCCGGGAGGCTCCAGGAGGGAAGGGCCCCCTGAACGGCCTGCCTGGCGTCCTCCGGCAGGAACACCGGTCCCAGCCACACCAGCAGCAGGACCGCACCGAAGACCAGCGCGAAGATCACCTGGAGGCGAAGCGCGGAACGCTGCCTGGCGATGCGCGCGGCCGTGGGGGCCGGGGTCAGGGCAACCGCGAATCGTTCTGCTGGGGTCATGGCTTTCATGCTAGAGGCTCCACTACCGGGTGTTGGAGGGCCCAGTGGTACATGGCGATGGCGGCAGCGGCACCCGCGTTCAGGGATCGGGTGGAACCGCGCTGGGTGATGGCGACGAGCCGGGCGCAACCCGCCACCGCGCCGGGGGTCAGGCCGAGCCCCTCAGACCCGAAGACCAGGCAGACGTCACGAGGCAGGGCAGCGGCCTCCAAAGGCACCGACCCGGGCAGGTTGTCCACCCCGACCGCCTCGATGCCCCGCTCCCCCAGCCAGCCGAACAGCGACTCCTCGGTCTCGTGGTGGTGGACGTGGAGGTAACGGTCGGTGACCATAGCGCCCCGCCGGTTCCAGCGCCGCCTCCCGACGATGTGGACCCCGCCGACGTTGAAGGCGTTCGCCGTGCGCACGATGGAACCGATGTTGAAGTCGTGTTCCCAGTTCTGGATGGCCACGTGCAACCCGGACCGGCTGAGATCGAGATCAGCGACAATCGCCTCGAGTTTCCAGTAACGGTAGCGGTCGATGACGTTGCGCCGGTCCCCACCGGCCAGCAACTCCGGGTCCAGCCGGTCGTCGGAGGGCCAGGGCAGCAGATGGGGCCCTACCCCCACGACCGGGGCCGCGGGGCTTTCCGCGCCGGGGCTCACCGCTGCTTCAGACGCCGGTCGACCCACACTATGCCAACCACCACGATGGCACCGAGCAGGGCCAGCCCGAGCAGTATCGACCAGTGTGCATCCGGAGCCAGGGGAGCCCCGTCCGGGCTCCACGGCCAGACCGCCCGGAGCGAACCGAGCAGCAGACCCGACATGACGGCCATGGTGGCGGCGTGCTTGTGCTCGAGCAACCAGTTGAGACCCTTCACGAACAACCCCAACCCCACCACGGCACCAGCGGCGAACAGACCCAGATAGCCGAAGCTCCGGGCCTCAACCGCGGCCATGGTCGGCACGTACAAACCAAAGATCTTCAGCATGAACGACCCCGAGATCCCGGGCAACACCAAGGCACAGACAGCGATCGCCGCCGACCCGAAGATCATCCAGGCGGGAGGCCCCTCGATGGCGCCTCCCGCTCCCAGGCCGGTCAGGAAGAAAGCAGCAACGGCAGCCGTCAGGAACAGCACGGCCACGACCGCTTTCTTCCTTCCCGTGTTCATGTCCTCCGGTTTGATCTCCATCACCGGGACGACGACGGAGGCCAGGACCATCCCGAAGAACAGCGCGTGCGCAAGCTGAGGAGTGTCCCCCACGAACACCTTCATGATCCCCGCCATGGCCACCACCACGATGGCCATACCCAGCAGGGCCGGGATCACGATGCCCCAGCGGACCTTCCTGAGCTCGGCACCCGCCTCGGAGAACTTGCCGGTCACCACGCGTTTCACCGCACTGACCATGTGGCTGGCCGAGTTGATGAGCGGCTCGTAGATGCCCGATATCAGGGCGATCGTGCCTCCCGAGACGCCGGGCACCAGCTCGGCGAGGCCGATCAACATTCCCCTGACGAGGTTGGCAACAGCGGTTGTCGGGTTGAAGCGCCCAGCGGCGCGCCTCGGGTTTTGCATCAGGCTCCTTCTCGCGACCGACCCGGCGGACAACGTTAGCGTCAGTTGCCGTTCGGCGCGATCAGGCTCCTGCGGGGGGCTGTCCGAAGTTGACCGTCGGGGCCTGCCGAACCGTCGGGTCATTGACCTCGAAGTAGGTGGCGCGCTCAAACTTGCCCATTCCAGCGATGATGTTGGTGGGCACCGATTCGATGCGGGTGTTGTAGTCGCGCACGTTCGCGTTGTAGAAGCGACGGCTGGCGGCGATCCTGTCCTCGGTGTCGGCGAGTTCGCGCTGCAGCTCCAGATAGTTGGTGTTCGACTTCAGGTTGGGGTAGGACTCGACGGAAACCATCAGGCCACGAACCGCCTCGGTCAGGGCGGACTCGGCAGCTGCGCGCTGCTCGTTGGGTGCTCCCTGCACCTGGGCCGCGAGGGCCATCGCGTTCTGGCGGAGGCTCGTGACCTTCTCCAGGACACCTCTCTCGTGGGCCGCGTAACCGCGAACCGTCTCGACGAGGTTCGGAATGAGGTCGTAGCGGCGGTTCAATTCCACATCGATCTGCCGCCAGGACTCCTGAATGACGTTGCGCGCCTTCACCAGGCCGTTGTAGGAGGAGACACCCCACAGGAGTCCCACGAGGACCAGGATCAACAGGATCCCGATGAAGCTCAACAGAAATGGCATGAACTCAGCTCCTTAGAAAATTTGGCTCACAACAACGGTAGCGCCTCGTGAGGTCCTCGGGCCCGCGTACCGGGGTCGCGACGCCGCGGGGGGTGACCGGTCAGAGCCCGAGATCGTCCAGCCCAATGGCGTAGCGGTATTCCAGACCAGCCTCGGCGACGCGTTCCGCCGCCCCGGTGGCGCGGTCCACGACCACGGCCACGGCCACCACCTCTCCGCCCGCTCTGCGCACGGCCTCCACCGCGGTCAGGGCCGATCCGCCCGTCGTCGAGGTGTCCTCCACCACGAGCACCCGGCGGCCCGCTACGTCGGTGCCCTCGATGCGGCGCTGGAGGCCGTGGGATTTGGCCTCCTTGCGCACCACGAAGGCGTCCAACCGGCCCCCCGCCGCGGCCCTGGCGTGAAGCATGGCGGTGGCGACCGGATCGGCTCCCAGGGTCAGTCCCCCGACGGCATCGAAGTCCAGGTCGGCCGTCAGCTCCGACATGACCCGTCCCACCAGCGGTGAGGCCACCCCGTCGAGGGTCACGCGACGCATGTCGACGTAGTAGTCGGCTTCCTTCCCGGACGCCAGGGTCACCCGGCCACGCACGACGGCCAGTTCCTTGACGGCACGGATCAGGTCTTCACGATCAGTCATTTCGGCTCCTGTGATCTCAGGCCCACCGCGGGCTCGGGGTCGCCGCCCATTGTTCCATCACGAGAACCACAGCTTGCTGCCGGAGGGCGGTGGCGAATCTTGCGTGTCCGCGTCCGTGAACGGTTCCGCACCCCCGACCCAGCTCCTCAGTTCCCTTCCCCCGATCCAGCGGTAGGGGCAGGGTTGTTTCGCGCTGTCGCGGCGCAAACCGGTCTCGTCCACCCGGGTTCCGGACGCGACGAGCAGCAGGTTGCCGAACCGACGCCCCTTCCACACCGCGGGTTCGGTTCCCACCAGCAGGTGACGCCAGCGCTCCGCGAGCCCCGCGGCGAATCGTCGGGTCCACCGGAACGGAGAGGAGTCGGTCACGTTGCAGATCACCATCCGTCTGCCCCTGCCGAGCCTGACCAGTTCATCCAGGAACTCGGCGCTGACCAGCCCGCCGGGAACCCGCGCTCCGTCGAAGGCGTCGAGCACCACCAGGTCGGCGTAGCCCGAGGGCATGGCGGCCACTCCCGAGCGACCGTCGACGTCACGCACCTTGATGCCGCTGCGCGGCGGCAGGGGCAGTTTCCGCCGGACCTCCTCGGTCAATCCGGCGTCGGGTTCACACACGATCTGCGCCGTTCCCGGCCGCCGCCGAGCGATCCAGCGCGGGATGCTGAGTCCCGCCCCTCCGATGTGGATCACCCGGATTCGTTCGCTCTGTCCGAGGTCGGCCAGGCCGTGTTCGAAGAGCAACGAGACCTGGACGACGTACTCGAAGAGGAGAAGGTCCGGGCGGGCCGGATCCACCCAGGACTGGGACGCATCCCCGAACACCACGCGGAAAGCTCCCGGATGTTGGGGATCTGGCACCAGCGACATGAGCCGATTATCCCAGGACCTTCTGCGCGACCCCGCCCGGATTCCCCGGCCGGGCGGGGTGGCACCACCCGGAGGTCAGGAACGCACGCAGGTCTGCACCGGTTCCGAAACCTGCCCCTTGGCACGCCGCAGCACGATCTTGATGCAGGTCTGTTCCCCCTTCAGAGGAAGAATGATGCTGGGCTCCTCGACGCTGCGGCGGGATTCGGACTCCGGGGCACCCACCACCTCCACCAGGTAGGAGTCAGCGGGCTGTGGTTCCGGGTTGGTCCAGGTGAACTTGACCTCCTGGCCGGTCACCTTGCCGGACGCGTCGACCACGGCCGGAACCGTCCTGGTGCCCCGGTCATTGCCCCCTTGGGCTTCCTGGGCCCCGAAACCGAGCAAACCGTTGAACCACAGCACCCCGAAGGTAACCGCGGTGGCGATCACCATGATCCCCGTCAGCAACAAGGTGAACTGCTTGCGCTTCCTCTTCTTCCTGCGCGCCTTCTCGGCCTCGTCGGATTTGTTCACCTCCGGGTTCTTCGGCTCGGGCACGGGAAGCCCCTCGACGTGCCGGAGCCCCGCCTGGGCGAAACCGTGCCCGCGCAGCAGCACCCCCGGCCCCGGGGCCCCCGTCGACATCCCCGGAGGGGTGGGGTCGAACGCGGGGTTCATCGTGTCGTGGAAGGTGTAGCCGCCCGTCAGCGAAGACATCCCCATCGTGTAGCCAGCGGTCAGCATCGACCCGGAATCCCCGAGCAGCCACCCGGAATCAATGCTTCCCGGTTCCCGGTGCTCGGTGCCGTAGGCGGTGTGGTCCTCGGATTCGGTCAGGACGTCCACCGGAGTCACGGGCACCCCCATGGAGGCCTGGACGGCCTGGATTGCGCGCGCGAATTCCAGCGCCGAGCTGTAGCGCCGCGCCGGGTGCGCGGCCATCGCGGTTCCCAGCACCTGCTCCAGCATCTCGGGCACGTCGAGGCGGCCCGTCCGGGGGGCCACGAAGGAGCGGGCCCTTTCACGCAGGGCGTGACGTTCGTTGTCGCCACCCGGCACCGCGAGCGGGCTGCGCCCCACCAGCATCGCCCACGTGGTGGCCGCCAACGAGAACACATCGCTCCAGGGACCCGCATCCAACGGTGAGTCGGGATGCATCTCGGAGGGGGCCCAGAGCGGGCTCAGTGCGTTGGCCGCCGCGGAGAAGTCGTGGGAGGCCGAGATCCCGAAATCGGTCAGGGCCGGACGCTGGAAACCGGTGAAGAGAATGTTCGCGGGTTTGATGTCGCGATGGAGGATGTCCTGCCGGTGCACGGTCTCCACTGCGCCCGCCAGCTGAACCGTGTACTCCATCGCCAGGGTCGTCGCCAGGACCCGGTTCGCCACCCGGATCCCCAGGTGGGCCGTGGAACACTCCTCCATCACCAGGAAGGGCCGGCCGTCGGCGGACAGGCCCGAGCTGTGGATGGTGACGATGTTCGGATGCCCCGACAACCGGGCCATCAGCACAGCCTCCGCGGCGAACGCGTTGAACGTGGCCTCGTTGACGGTCTGGTGCAGCACCTTCACGGCCACCCCGCGGCCCAGCGAATCACGGTAGCGGAAGACGTCAGCGAAACCACCGCCACCGAGCCACTCGATGAAGGTGAATCCCGGTATTTCGGGAGGAGTTGTTCGCTGTGCCATCAAGGAATCCGATCAAGATGTAGAAGCAGGTCGTGACCCAGGTCGATCACGTCTCCAGGCAGCAGGGTAATGGGCCTTTGGGGCAAGCGCACGGGTGGTTTCGCTCTGCGTCGCACACAGGTGCCGTTCCGGCTGGCCAGGTCCAGCGCCAGGACACGCCACCCGTCCAGCAGGATCGCCAGGTGATTACCGGAAACGTGCCGGTACTGCAGGGCCAACAATTTCGGGGGTTCCGGCAGGCAGAGTGCGTCCGCGCTGGGATGCCGTCCGATGATCATGGACTCGAGCAGCGGGATGGGTTCGATATGCGGCACCTTCAGCCAACCGAGCCGGGGTCGCTCGGTGCTGCGCGGTTCCCCCGTCACCGGATCGCCGCACACGAAACAGCGGGACCTCTCCTGCGGGTTCGGATGCCCCGCCGTGCAGAACCGGGCAATCACCTCGGTCGTCTCGGGGCGGCGGGGCCTGTTGTCCTCCGATGCGTCGGAGAGGGTGTCACCCATCAGCAACTCCTCGTCGCTGGGGGCTACGGGGCCGTGTTTGGGCGCGGGCGTGTCCTCCTGGCACGCCGGTCCCTTCTCCGGAATGGCCGGTTCCCCCGGCTCCTCGACGACCCGGTGGTCCCGGGGCAATTCCCCGAATCCCACGCCGTCGGCCAGGACGACGCCCCCCACCAGGGGGCTCGACGGCTCCGCGACCCGCCCCATGCGAAGCGCCGTCACCCCGGAGACGACCCGCTCAACCCAGGTCGCGGCCCCCTCACCGCGGAGCGGTTCGTTTCCGTCCGAGCTCACGATCTCCACGGTCAGGGTGCCACGCACCACCAGATGCCATCGTTCGCCGTCCGCGATGGCGACGGCGAACGACGGCGGTTCCAACTGCCCCGTCCCGGTGTTCCCCAAAAGGGTCCTGATGAAAACCTCAAGTTCTGATTTCTCCCGTAATCTGGAGAACAACAACTCCGCGACGGGCAACCCCACGCTGGGGGAGAGCAACGCGAACCCACTCTGCCAGGCGACAGCGATCCACCGCCCTTCGCTCCATCGAAGCACGCCATCGAACGCCATCAATTGCCCTCCGGATCAGGAATGGTGTCCTCGTGAATCCATGAGACTGTTTCCCCCTCCCCCTCGTCAAGCGACACGACGTCATCCACTTCGCCAATCTCACGTGCCGCCGCCCCGCGGGGTCTGCCCCGGATGAGTCGTGGCTGTGAATCACATCGTCATCCGGGGTCCCGTCACGGCACCAGCCTCAGCGTGCGCCCCCCGAAATGCACCAGGTCACCCGTCGAGAGCTGCCAGGGTTCGTGGGTCGGGATCCGGGTGCGTTCCCGGTCGACCTCGATGTAGACGCCGTTGGTCGCCCCGACGTCGATCACCTGGACGTGACCATCGACGGGTCGCAGCACCATGTGGGTCTTGGACAGCCTCATGCTCTCGTCGGTGACCCGCACCAAACGCGCATCGGGGTAGGCGTCGGGAGCGAGTGGGTTGCGTCCCAGCACCAGTGACCCGTCGACCTTGATCCGCAGGCCATCGTCCAGGACCACCTCGGGACTCAGCTCCAGTTTCTCGTCCGCAATTGTCCTGTCCTGCACCAGGGATGGGGTCCTCGCGGCGCGGATCGCCGGGACCGGTTCGGCCGCCGGCGGTTCGGCCGGGCTGCTCGTCGTGGCGCGGGCGGGCGAGACGGGAGGAAACACCGGAGAGGCCGAGTTCGCCACCCAGGAACCGGCCGGAGGTTGGAACACCGAGGCCTGCGAGGGGCTCGTCGGCGAGGGCGGTGGGAACGGAGAGGGAGACGGGAAGGGCTGCGGGGTGAAAGGGCTCGGGGGACGAACCGGTTCCGCAGCGCGCGTCGGGACGGCTCTGGTCCCCGGAGCCGGGCCGGCCGGCGGCATCTCGGGGGACATGCCACGCGCCGGGGCGGGTATCGGCCCGCCGGCGTCCGTCTCGGAGGCCGGGGAAGGCACCGAGGTGGCGGGCACCCGGTCCGGTGAGGACATCACGGGTTCGGGGGGAACCGGGGCCGCGGTGGGCGGGTAGAAGGGAGCCCCGGCAGGTTGGCCCCCGGGATCATGGCCCTCCGGGGCGGAGAAACCCGGGGGCTGTTGCATCTCGAACCTCGGGGTTTCCGCCCCACCGGTGCCCGCACCGACCGCGACCGGCTGCGGCATCCTCACCTGCTGCCCGCAAGCCGCGGGTCGGGCGGCGGGACCGCCGTAGGCGGGAGGCGCGAACGCCGATCCGGGGGACATGCGCGGGGCCGGGGCGCTGAACGGCGATGCCGCATACGCTTCCGCGGGCTGCGGCATCGCGGCCCCGCCCGCCGCGACGGCCCGGGCGGTGGGTTCCTGGTGAACCGGATCGACCTGGGGGGCCTTCCCCTTGTCGACGGCCACCAGGTTGAAGACCCTGTCCAGCCAGTGCTGGCCGTCCCTGTAGGTGAAGTAGTAGGAGATCGTGCCCAGCATCAGGGTGACGCACTCGAAGATCACCTGGACCAGGAACCTGGCCAGCATCACCGAGCCCTTCGGCTGGTTGGTGCGGCTGTCGACGAAACGGTATCCGAGGAGTTTCCCCCCGAATGACGTGGACCACAGGAGCGCCGCGGCAATGCTGAAGACGAGAACCACACCCCCCAGGACCATCCCCCCCAAGCTCAGGGCCACGGTTATCTCCTCGGAACCGAGGAAGGTCCCGCTGACCGCGAGCAGGGAGGAAATCAGCAACCCCGCCATCCACAGCAGGTGCCCGAGCACCCTGCGGCCGGCGCCGACAGGTGTGGCCTTGTTGCCGCCGAACTGGCCAGGCATCATTCTCTCCTCATTTCTTAAGTTCTCCGGTGGAACCTTCGTTCCTCCCAGCGTGGTCACTCGCCTGCGACTTCCGGGAACGCCGCTCCGTTTCCACCCCCACCCGCCGAAGCGATTTGAGGGAGAAGAAGACGGCTGGCCGAGCGTACCAAGGCTTGGTGGCCAAAAGTGAACTCCTGAGTTTCCCCCCCTGCTTCCAGACCGAGTCACGAACCTCCGTCTCGGGCTCCTCGGGTCCGAAAACGGAGGCGTCAACCCGATCCGCCAGGGATCTGATGGGCAGATCCGGATACCCGTCCTGGAGATCGTCGGCGGATTCCCTGCGCGTGTGGTTGGTGACCGCGACGAAACCCAGGTCCCTGGCGCGGTCCACCACCTCGTCCCAGGCACCGGCCACCTGGTCCGCGATCTCGCCCTTCCTCCGCCGCTTGGCGGCCCGCCGTCCCTTGAGGATGGCGATGACCATCAGCGGGGACAGCAGGAGCAGGACCCCGCCGGCGCCGACGGCGATCACGAGGGCGACCTGCATCCAGTCCGGGGGCTGTTCCTTCTGGTCGTCGAAGTCCACCTCCTGCTGGTCGGCGACGACGGTCTCGTCCTCGACGTGCTCCGGGGGGGTCGGCGGCGGATCGACGCGGGGTTTCGGTTTCGGTTTGGGCTGGGGGTCCTCGGAGTTCGGCACCCGGTTGCGGTCCGGTGTGGGATCGAAATTGACCCAGCCGGCGCCCTCCAGGAAAGCCTCGACCCACACGTGGGCCTCGGTGCCACGCACCTGCCAGCCGTTGCCCACCTCGGCATCGGGGGCGGGGTGGAAACCCATCACGACCCGGGTCGGGATGCCCAACTGCGTGGCCATCAGAGCCATGGATGCAGCGTACTGCTCGTCGTCACCGACCCACTGTTCCTGGTTGAACATGTAGGCCAGCCGCTCAGCGGTGTGCCCCGCCCTGGAGCGGTTGTCGGATCCGTTCGAGTAGAAACCCTCGGTCCGGAGTTTCTGCTCGATCATCGACAGTTGTTCGTAAGCGCTGGTCGCCCCCTGGGTCCAGTCCGTGGCGTTCTTGACCAGCACCTCGGGCACCCGGTCCACCCGCGCCAGAGGCGCCGCACCGCCGCGGGCGCCCCGGAGCCCCTCCCGCTGGGATTCAGTCAGGGGGATGACCGCGACACCGGTGACCCGCAACATGCTGCCGTCACCGATCCGGGTAGTGGTGAGCGTCTGTTTGGTGTTGCGATTGAAGTACAGCCCGCGCGCCTGCCTGGTGCCCTGTTCCCCCTCGAACTCGATGCGGGACGGTTCCCCGAAGCTCGGCACCCAGACATCGTCGTAGGCCTGCGCCGTGATCTCCGAGACCTGGGTGGCGACCTCCGGCTGCCACGGCAGTTCCCGCCCCACCCGCAGATACTCCCCGATGTTCTGGGAGACGTTGAACACCACACCGTTCCACTCGTCCATCACCGCCAGCCGGAGCCTTCCCCCCGCGGGCATTCCGGAGACCTGGAACAGCACCTCGTCCTTCTGGTTGAGCTCGTAAAGCCGGTACTTGGTGAGCGGGCTCGGGTATTCCTGGAGGTTCAGGGGAGGTGCCACGTGGTCGCGCAGCACCTGCCTGTGGGCGTCGTTGCCGGCGACCACGTTCACCCCGAGCGCCGTCCCGGACGCGAGGGCGATCACCAGCACCGCCGAGAGGCCCTGCCAGGTGCGACGGGACAGGCCTCGGGGCTGGCGCACGAGG
Source organism: Arachnia sp. (assembly GCF_057238465.1). Lineage (NCBI taxonomy): Bacteria > Bacillati > Actinomycetota > Actinomycetes > Propionibacteriales > Propionibacteriaceae > Arachnia > Arachnia sp. The sequence continues at coordinate 31,399 of NZ_DBHHFZ010000001.1, read as the reverse complement.
AACTCCGCGTTCGCCGCCCCCACCCTGCTGATCCTGTGGACCGTGGCCCAGACGAGCAGACCGGCCCCGAGCGCCGCCCCCAGCCACAGGGCTGCCGGCGCCTGCCGGATGCCGAAGGCGATTCCCAGCGCCAGCCAGAGCGTCGGCAGCAGCATCGGCCACACCACAGCCCGCGTGAACCTGACGATCCCCACCAGCGCGGCGGAGAACAGGATTCCTCCGAGCAGCGGCGCAGCCTGGGGTCCGGAGAGGTCCCCCGCGGGGGTGGCCACCGTCAGGATGTCGTACCAGCCCTGGTAGGTGAGCTGCATCAACCGGGCGAGGGTGGTGAGGCTGGGGACAAAACCGTTGATCGTGGTCTCCGGAAGCGCCAGCGGCCCTCCCAGGAGCAGGTAGAACCCGAGGATCGCGGAGAACCACAGGGCCGCGCTCCACCGGAACCGTGCGGCCAGCAGGGGCACCAGGGTCCCCGCCGTGATCCCGGCCAGAGCGGGCAGGTATCCGGAGGTCCCGCCGAAGACCGGCTGGAAGGCCACCACCCCGGGCAGCAACAGCAACCAGGCCCCGGCGACCCGGGGCAGGGAGAAGACACCCTCGCGTCTCATGCCAGGCTCCCGACCGCGGGACGCAGGTCGTCCAATTGCGGGATGTCCAGGACCACCAGGTCCCCCACCCTGCGTCTGGCCAGTTCCTCACCCCCCAGGCACCTGACCGCGAACGGGAACACCCCCGGCGGCAGGGCGAGCTGCGCCGATCGCAGCACCGCAGGGCTGGGGTTGCCCGCGACGAAGGCCGCCACGGACATTCCCGGCTTGGAACCGTGCTTGACCGCCAGCTCCCGCAACTCGTGACCCTTCTCGTCCAGATCCACCCCGGAGAGCCGATCCAGCAGGCCCATCGCGTTCGGGAAGGGAACCTCCCCCATCGATGTGCAGAGGGTGACCTGTTTCTCCTCCCGCAGCGCCGCCACCCCCAGGGACCCCGCCACGGAAACGGCGAGCTCGAAATCCTCCGGGGACGCGTAGTCCCCGGGGAGGGTGGACAGCAGGATCAGCAGATGGGCCCTCATGGTCTCCTCGAACTGCCGGACCATCAGCTTGCCCGTGCGGGCCGTCGTGCGCCAGTGCACGGAGCGGCGGTCGTCTCCCTGGACGTATTCCCGCAGCGCATGGAAGGAAACATCCGAGGAGGAGAGGTTCTGCGTCGCTATCCCCTCGATGTCCCGCAGGAAGCCGATCGCGCGGGTCTCCAACGGCACCACGCGCGGATGGACGAACAACTCGCTCACATCCGAGAGCACCTTCTTGCGGCTCACGGCAGCGAGCGGATCCGTCATGGCGGATCGCACCGGCCCCAGCAGGATCACCCCGCGGCGCCGGGCGGGAATCGAGAAGGGTTCCTCGTGCACCTGGCCGGGGCCGAGCGCCGGCACCCGGAAGGAAGCGACCTCGCCGTTCACGGGGAACTCCAGGGTGGCCGAACCGGATGACCTGCCCGGTGCCGAACGAACCTGCACGTTCCCCCTGGCCTCGTCGCCCACCTGGACCCTGGGGCGTTGCAACTCGAACAGCACCTCGTGTTCCCGTCTCCCCAGCACCGACAGCACCGCCACGACCATCACCACAGCGCACATCACGGACAGGGCGCGGAACTCCAGCCAGCCGAGCCACCAACCCGGGATCCCGGTCACCACGATTCCGATGAGCAGGGCCCAGCCCAGCGCGGTGACGGAAGCTACGGGACGGAAACGCGAGATGCGCCGCAGGACCCGGGTCGGACCGGGCCTCCGGGAAACGGTTGCGGTGGCGGCGGGTTCTGGCACGGGTCCCACTCAGGCGTTCATCCGGTTCGTGGGGGCCTCCACGGATGCGAGCGCCCGGGCGATCACGTCGATCGGCTGCACACCTGCGAACTCCGCCTCGGGCGACATGATCAGCCGGTGCGTCCACACCGGCGCAGCCAGCTCCTTCACATCGTCGGGCAGGACGTAGTTGCGGCCGTGGGCGGCCGCCCACACCCGGGCCGCCCGCACCATGGCGATCGCCCCACGGGTGGAGACCCCCATCGATGTGTCCTCATCCTCCCGGGTGGCCTCCACCAGCCGCTGCGCGTAGTGCAGCACCGAGTTGTCGACGTAGTTGTCCTTGACGGACTCGATCATCTCCGCCACCGCCTGCTGGGCGAGCACGGGATTGAGTCGTTTGGAGCGGTCGGGTTGGGAGGACCCGGCGAGCACCTGGATGGCCGCCTCGGTGTCGGGGTAGCCAACGGAGGTCTTCATCAGGAAGCGGTCGAGCTGCGCCTCGGGCAGCCGGTAGGTGCCGGCCTGTTCGACGGGGTTCTGGGTTGCGATGACCATGAACGGACGCTCCGTCGGATAACGCTGACCGTCCACCGTGACCTGCGACTCCTCCATCACCTCCAGCAACGCCGACTGGGTTTTCGGCGATGCGCGGTTGATCTCGTCGGCCAGCACGATCGAGCTGAAGATGGGCCCGTGGTGGAAGGTCCAGCGCGAGGTGGCCTGGTCGTACATCGTGATGCCCGTGATGTCGGAGGGCAGCAGGTCCGGGGTGAACTGGATCCGGTTGTGGCTGCCGTGAACCGAAGCGGCGATCGCCCTCGCCAAGGCGGTTTTACCGGTGCCTGGCGCGTCTTCGAGAAGCAGATGGCCCTCTGCCAGCATGCAGGTCAGCGCAAGGCGGATCACCGGGGCCTTGCCGAGCAGCGCCTGCCCGACGTTGTCAGTCAGCCGCGCGAAGGTGTCCGCGAAAAATGCGGCCTGTTCCGGATTCATGGTCATCTTGGGTCAATCACCTTTGTTTTCGGTCGGGACATTCACCTGCACCGGGCAGTGATGTCGAATCCCTCTGAGGGGACGTTGTAGTTCTCCGGGAACACCCAGTCCGAGAACTGCCTGCTCGCGTTTCCACTGGCGTCAACCGGCCCCACCCTGACCTTGGCCACATCTTTCTCATTGATGGGGTTGGGCAGTTCGCACTTGACGCTTTCCCCGGGTTTCCAGTTCTGCAACGTCACCTTGAAGGCGTTGCATCCTCGTCCCCCTCCGGCCCGGCACTCGACCGCGTCGCCCTTGGACAGGGTCGCCTTGGTGTCCCCCCAGGTTGAGGCGCAGGACTCGGCGGAATAGTCGCTCCAGTCGCCGTGTTCGTTTTGTGCCCTCGCCCTCACGCAGACATTTTGCTTGCGGTCGTTCCCCTTGTCCACGGAGCCGGAGAGGTCGGTGGTCGTCCACGTCTCGGTGCTGGGGTTCTTGCCGTCAGCCTTCACCGTGCTGGTGATCTCGACCTGCTTGACCCGGGCACCGTTGCTGGAGCCGGGCACCTGCCAGCGCAGGGTCACGTGATCCACCCCGGCCTCGCTGTTCACCACGGGCGCCTGGGGAGGCCCGTAGGCCGTCACGGAGGCGGTCGCCGCCTCCCCCTCCGAGGTCTGTCCCAGCACGTTCGCCACGGCCACCAGCCGCACGGTCACCGCCTGTCCCAACTGGAAGGCTGGGCTGCTGACCACCGTCGTGCCGGGTTTCACCGTGCCGGAGTGGCCACCGGCACTCCACCGGTAGGTGATCTCGTCGACCCTGATCCCGTTCCCGGAAGCCGCGCCGAAGCTGAACTCCACCTCCGATCCCCTGCCCGTCGGCCTAAGGGAGAACCCACTCGGCGCCCCCGGCGGCTGGAAGGCGCGCACGGCGTTCGAGGCCGGCGAGGCCGCGGACCACTTGCCGGACTTGTTGGTGGAACGCACCGAGAAGGTGACGGTCTCGGTGGAGGGATCCATCAGGGTGGTACAGCTGGTGTCCTGCTGCTCCGGGCACACCTCCTTCCCGTTCGCGTCGGTCACCACGTAACGGAAGTTCGAGTCCCCGTTCGGATTGCCGGGCTGGGACCACTTGATGTTCGCCCTGGGTTTCACCGAACTCGAACTGCTGTCCATGGTCACGGTGGGAGCCCCTTGGGCCGATGGCGCGCCGGCCGGGGTTTCGGGCCGAGACTCGTCACTGGTCGGCGGGGTGAGCTGACTGTTCTCGTCGGTCAACCGGTTGTGGGCCGTGACCGTGAAGGTGTAGGCCTGCCCGTTCGTCAGGCCCGTCCAGTTGAGACTGGTGGCGGTGGTCTCCTGTCTCTGGCCCCCCGGGTACATCGTGACGGTGTACCGCGTTACGGGTGAACCACCACCCGGGACCGCGACGGGATCCCAGGCAAGGGCGATCTGCTGGTCCCCGAAGGCCGTGGTGGGGGCGGAGGGTTTCGATGGCAGCGCATCCACCAGGATCTCGTTGCTCGGCTCGGAGCGCGGGCTGCGGGAGTTCAGGTCGCCCTCCGTCACCTCCGCCTTGACGGTGAAGGTGTAGCGGCCGCTGTTCGCCAACCCCGGGATGTCGCAGGTGGTCTGGAGACCGCAGTTCTTGCTGCCCCCCTGCCAGAACACGGTGAACCCCTTCGGGGTCGCGCCACGCCACCCGCTGTGGGTCCACGAGACGCGGGCGGTCTGTGACCCCGCGTACTGGGCCGTCACCGCCGTGGGCGCCCTGGGAACGTCCTTCACGACGACGCGGATCACTCCCGTGCGTTCCCTGGAGGGATCCTTCGTGGCGTCGGCGACCCGGAAGGTGACCAGGACGTCATCGACGTTGTCGGCCCCGGTCCCGGAATCCGTGGGGGTGACATTTATGACGTTGCCCTCGCTGGTGACCGTGGCCGATCCTCGAACCTGCGGGCTGCCGACCAGGGTGATCTCCCCACCCGTGTCCGCGAACGGGTTGGTGACCCACCGGGTCAGCTCGAAAGAGGCCGTGTTGCCGACCCGCCCGTCACGTTCGACGATCTCCGAGATCGTCATGGGAGGCCGGGTGGATGCGATCACGGTAACCGGAATGGTCATGTTGACCGGCTCGGTGGAACCGTCATGGACCTGGACGACCACGGAACCCGTGGAGCCCACCGGGGTGCCCTTGGGCACGGAAACGCTGAGTTCCTGCCCGGAGACGCTGGCCTGCACCGGGCCTTCGGTGCTCACCAGGGAGTAGGCCATGATGTCGTTGTCGCCCGGGTTCGGGTCCGAGACCATGTTGCTCAGCGAAATCTGCTGGGGCGCCTCGTCGGGAGCCACCTTGAGCTGGGTGGGTCTCAGCTGCGGGGGCTGCTGCCCGTCACCCTCGACGATGACGCTGAGGCTGAGTTTGCTCTTGAGCGCGGTCGAGTCGTCCATGGATTCGCCGTCGGTGACCTCGAAGGAGACCGTGGTCTGCCCCGAGAAATTCTTGGCGGGGGTGAACTCGACGGTCTGATCGTCGATCACCCGGACACCGTTGTTGCCCACCTCGGGGCTGCCCCCCGGCCCCGCCACCACCGAGTCGACACTGGTCAGACGCGCCGTGCGCCCGGGCCTGGTGACCACCCAGTCCGCGAACCGGATCGTCAACGGCTCCCCCGCCTTGACGCGCGCCTGTCCCCTGCCCGCGTTGATCGCTGGGGGAATCGCCTCGCGACCCGGCACCACGATGGCGGCGCGCGAGGACAATCCGTCGGAGTCGGTGACGGTGTAGAGCACGATCTGCCGGTCATCGGCTACGGGCACCGTCACCGTCCCGCCCTTCACTGTGGCCGGGGACTCGACAGTGATCTTCAGATCGGAGACCACCCCATCCGGGTCGGAATCGTTCTCCAGCACGGGAACCTCGACCTGGTCCACCCCGGCGATCGCGGAGGTGGGGACCACGTCGTCGTTGGCGACGGGCGCCTTGGGTGGCACGTCCGAGGCGACCCGGATCGTGACGACCCCGCGGTCCGAAACCCCGCCACCATCCGTGATCGTGTAGTACAGGTGGTAGGTACCCTCTTGGGCGGGGGTGACCACGACGATCCGTTGCCCCCTGGTCTGCGCCTTCGGCTCCCAGCTGTCGTCGGTGACGGTCGCGGAACCCTTCACCAGCTGCAACTGGTCCCCGTCGGGGTCGATGTCGTTGGCCAGGGCGGGGATCTCCAACCTGGTCGACGGCCTCGCCTCGACCTCGTCGGCCACCGCCACGGGAGCCTGATTTGCCGCCGGGGGCGGCACGACACCGACACGGATCACACCCTCCCCCTCGGCACCGAACCGGTCGAGCACCCGGTAGGTGAAGGTTTCGGTGCCGGAGGCCCCCTTCGAGGCGTCGTAGACGAGGTGGTTTCCCTCGACCTTAACGGCCCCGAGTTTCGGCACCTGACCACCGAGCCCGCCCAGGGTGACCGAGTCCCCGTCGGGATCTATCCCGTCCAGGGGCACCGGTATCCGCACCGAGGAGCCTGCGAAGGTCCTGGAGTCGATCTGTTTGGGGGCTGGTTGTTCGTTGTGTTCGTCCCTGGCACGAATGCTCACGGTCACCGTCGTCGAGGCCGGGTTGCCCTGCGAATCACGAACGGTGTAGATGGCCTCAGCCGTACCGGCCTCGCTGCCGGCCCGGAACCGGATCGCGCCGTTCGAGATGAAGAACTCACCCAGTTCCGGATCGGAACGCACATCGAGGTCCGGTGACAGCGAGATGTCCAGATCCGCCGGGGAATAGTCGTTGCTCAGCACCGGCACGGTGACCAGGTCCCCGACCCGCACCACCGAGTTGTCGGGGACGGCCACGGGAGACTGCACCGTTGAGGGGAGTTCCTTCGGGATCACCAGCACCTTCGCCGTCGCCGAGGCATGCCCGTTGCTGACGGTGTAGGTGAAGCTCTGCGGTGAATCGATGCCCGCCGGGGCGGTGACCCGGAGCAGCGAGTGCTTGACCACCTCGATGTTCAGTCCGGGAGCACCGGACTGCGACACCCCTTGGATGGCCAGCACCCCGCCCGCGGGGTCGAAGTCGTTCTCAAGCGCGTTGATCGTCAGGGAACCGTTCGCGGGCAGCAATCCCAGGTCGTTCTCGGGCACCGGTTGGAGTCCCGACGAGTTCGGGTCGATCACATCGACACGGATACGGCCCTTCGCGTTGTTGGGGCCGTCCGTGATCCCGTAGACCAGCGTGTAGTTTCCGGCCTTCGAGGCCGTGAAACGGATCGTCCCCGCCTGGTAGTCGGGTTTGAGCTCCACCCCTTCGGGGGCGGCGGAGACCTCCACGAGCTTCAGGGAATCGGAGTCGGAATCCGTGTCATTGCCGCGGGGGTCGAGGGTGACGGCGTGTCCGACGGTGGCGACGTAGTGGTCGTTGTTGGCCACGGGCGGGGAATTCGTGGAGCCCGGTGATATCTGTGCCATCAACTCACCGGAGGCCGCGTCCCTGCCGTCGGAGACCGTCAGGTTCACCGAACGCCGGCCCGGACCTCCCTTGCCGAGGTCTTTCACGGAGACGTACCCGTCGGGACGCCACGTCATCTCCAGGCCGTCGTCCTCAACGGTGGCCTGCTGGAGATAGAGGGGGTCGCCGTCCGGATCCACCCAGTCCGCGAGCACCGAATACCCCGCGGAGGCCCGTTCGCTGAGGTTGACCTGGCTGTCGCGAATCTTGTGGGGGGCGGAGTTCTCGTTCTCGGCGCGGATGTTGACCGTGACGGTGGCCACATTCGAGACATCCACCCCGTCGAAGGCCTGATACGTGAAGGTGATCGTCTCCTTCGCGTCCGCGGGCACCTCGATGCGGAGCGCGCGGCCCTCCTTGGCCTGGGAGATCTTCACACCAGCGGGGACGTCCCGGATTATCGCGGTCAGCACGTCGCCATCGAGGTCTATGTCGTTGCTCAGGACGGGAAGCACGGTGGCGGTTCCCGGGCGCGCCCCCAGCTCGTCGTCAATGGCCTGCGGGGGGTGCTGCTCCTCCGAGAACTCCCTCGTCTGGGACTTGTCGGTCTCCTCGGTCTGTTTGTCCTGTTTCTCGTCCACCAGCTGGGACTCGACCTGCTCCCAGTTGTTCACCTTGGCCATCTGCTTCAGGGGCAGGAAGACGTCACCGGTGACCTCGTCGTTTATGACGATCACCTTCCGGTTGGTGCGGAAGACCGGTTGTTTGGCCGCGGCCAGGGCGGGATGCTGGGCCCGTTCGTAGTCGTCCCCCCCGCAGTCGCGGACGTAGTAACCCGACTCCGCCCACAGCGCATGGGTGCAGCCCTCCAGCTGCACCGGAGCGGTGGGTTTGCCGTTCGGGATGCTCTCCCGGGTCACCTTCCCCGAGGCGATCTCCACCCTCAAAAGCTGCGACGGTGTGGCCACGACGACCGTGCCGGAGGGCCCCGACGGTTGTTGCAGGACGCCACCCGCGAAGTCGCCGTCCGTCAAGGTGTGCCCGTCGACGGTCAGGGTTTCGCCGTCCAGCACCATGACCCTGTCCCCCACAACCGTCAGCTGCGCGGAGTCCGAGAGCCTTCCCTCCAGTTTTCGTCCCTGTTCCCTGACCGCCGCATCATCCCCCGCGCCGGTGACGGTGTACAGCTGACCGGTGGCGGTCAACACGTACCCGACGCCGTCGGTGCCGACGGCGATCCTGGGTGTGTCCAAGCCCTTCAGGAGCGGATCCGCGGTGAGGCTGAAGCTCGCGGCCCCCCGGGTGTCGGTGGCCCACACCCGCCCCTCCCCCTGGTCCGCGAAGAGCACCTCATTGCCGCCATGGGCCGTCAGCACGCCGGCCGCCCCGGCCTCGCCGAGGAAGGTGAGGGAGGCCGTGTCGACGGGGTGCACGGTGTCAGAGCTGCGCACCAGCACGTTGCCGGCGGACTGGGTGACCCCGAAGGAGCTGTCCGGGGGACGGAGCGCGCCGTCTATGGTCTGGGATTCGTGGTTGAGATGCCCCACCAGTCGTCTGTTCTGGTTGGTCACCCAGACGCCGCCGTCGTTCAGATCGACGTCGGCTGCCGGAACCCCCCGGTGGATCAACGCGAGGATCCCGAGGGAGAGCGCGACAAGACCAACCAGCGCGGTCTCGACGCGTTTGCGCGTGACCAGGGCCATGCATCCTTCTTCCTACGTTCTCCCGCCAAGCCTTCAGTCCAGGCACCCCCCGCCCAATCGTCCTTCCGGTACGTGCCTGGACTGACTGGAACACTAGGGGGTCACCCGGGCCTGTCTCCAAGCCAAGGGGTGTACGGACCTGTACGAGAGTAGCTCGTACGAGCATAACCCGTAGTCAGGCCCGTTTGCTTTTTCTGTCCATTGTCTACATCAGTTCACTCACGGAGGGGGATCCGTGCACACAGTCCTCCTTTTAGATGACACCCTTTAGGGTAGTCCACATGCTCCCACCACTCAGCCGCGATGCCCTGACCCAGCAGATGGCGGCCGCTCGAAGCAGGATCGGGCTGTCCATCAGGCGCGCCGCGGCGATAGCCGAGGTGCCCGCCTCGACCGCTCAGGGATGGCTCGAGGGCAGGCATCTGCCGACCCCGTCGTTGATGCCGCAGTTCATGACCCTGCTGCGCGCGCTGCAACTTGTCACGGTGCACAACGAGACGGCCTGGGCGGAGGCGTTGGACCGGATGCGCCGCTCCAGCATCGTCGCGGAATCCCCCTATGTCGGCCTGCGCCCCTACGCGACCACGGAGTCCAGTCTTTTCGTCGGACGGGAACGTTCCCTGGAGGAGCTCCTGGAGGCCTGCTCCCGGACCCGGCCTCCCCGGATCGTGATGGTCGTGGGGGCGTCCGGGACGGGCAAGTCCTCCCTCCTTGCCGCCGGGCTGATCGGCCGCGGCACCGCGCCCGACGGCCCACTTTCCCACCTGACACCTGTCCAGTTGACGGTGCGTGACCTGCTGGGTTGGAAAACGCCCCTGGACGAAACGCTGCTGGTCGTCGACCAGTTCGAGGAAATCCAGCAGCTCAGAGCCACCGAGACCGAGGAGCTCGTGGACACCCTGTGTCGGCTGCCCGGGCACGTGACCTGTGTGATCGGCCTGAACGCGAACGCGGTAGGGACCGTGCTCCGCCAGGAACGTCTCGCTCCCTTCCTGGCCTCCCCCGTCCTCGTGGGTCCCCTCACCACCGCCGAGTACCGGCGGATCATCGAGGTCCCGGCCCGTCACCACGGCCGTGCGGTCTCCACCGAACTGACCCATGTGCTGATCCGCGACCTGCACCAGTACGGTTATCCCGACCCGGGAATCGTGCTGCCGCTGCTGTCGAACACCTTGAAACGCTGTTGGAACGCCACGTCGGGAGAGACCCTCACCACCTCCGACTACCTGGCCTCGGGTGGTCTGTGGACCTCGCTGAACGACGAGGCCGAGGCCGTCTGGCAGGATCTGCCGGCGCAGGACCGCCCCTTGGTCAGGCGCCTGATGTTGTCGCTGGTGGTCGTGGACGCGAATCGGCTGCTCCGGCGTTCGATCCCCTTCGGTTCGTTGTCGCAGCAGATGATTCCGGTGGCGGAGGCCTTCATCGCATCCCGTCTCCTGACCCGCGGCGAGGGTCATCTGACCATCACCCACGAGGCCCTCCTGACCCGCTGGCACCGGCTGCGCGGCTGGGTGGAGCAGGAGGAGGCGACGCTTCTGGTGGGGCGGCGCATCCACATGGCGACGAAACTCTGGGACGAAGGCGGCCGGGCGCCGGAGGGGCTGATGCCCGTTGAGGCGGAGCTGTGGCAGGCCTGGGCGAAGGCCGAGGACGCCCCGGTGCTCTCGAGGAACGAACACGAGTTCATCGACGCCTCGCTGGCTCTGGGCCGCGCCCACGAGGAGGAGCAGGAAAACCGGCTGAAACACACCCGCAGACAGCGGCGCACGGCGCTGGGGATCGCGGCGGTCGCCGTCGTCCTGGCGGTCGTGGCCGCTTTCCTGGGCATCCATTCCGCGGGCCTGGCCCACCAGGCCAACACCGCGACCCGCTCCGCACAGGCCCAGCAGTTGGCCCTGATCTCGGACCAGATCCGCAACACCGACCCGAACGAGGCCGCGCAGCTGGCCGTCGCCGCCCACCGGTTGGAGGAGAATCCCCGTACCCGCTCCACCGTCATCGAATCCGCCGGGGGAAGGGCCTCGCTGCGGGTGAACGGCATCGCGGGAAACACCATGGTGGCTGCCGTTGCGGGAAGCGACATCATTCTGCGAGGCGACAGCCAGGGCCACCTCGCCGTCTGGCGCGACGGAAACCTGAACTCGGAACCCGAGCTCGTCGAGACCGACGGCGGGCAGTTGTTCGCGGTACAACCGGTTCTGCGCGACGGGCGGTACCTCGTGATCGTCGCGGGCCAGAGGACTGCCTCGGTCTGGGACCTGACGACCTCCGCCCGCAAACTGGGTGAGTGGGCGGAAGCGGGGGTCACCTCCTACAGCGCCGCCTGGCAGTCAACGGTCGCCCTGATCGGAAACCTCCAGGGTGAGGTGCAGCGCATTGACCTCGCGAACCCGGAACACCCCGAGGTGCGCTCCCCGCTCCTGACCGGCGAGGATGTCGCGGTCACGGCACTCACCGCGACACCCGATCTCGTCGTGGCGAGCGCCTCCCGCAACAGGCTCGCCCTGTTCGACTCGGCGGGAACCGCCCTGCCGGATTTCCAGGTGCCCGGTCAGGTGATGTCCCTGGACGTCTCGGAGGATGGTACGGAGATCCTGGCGGGCAGCAGCGCCTCGAAGGCCCTGCTTTTCGAGGTCTCCGGCACCGCGCTGCGGATCAGCCGCGAGTTCCCCATGAAATCGGGAGTGCACGCGGTCAGGCATCTGGGCGGCCAAGTGGCATTGGGTGGTTCCCAGGGTGAGGTCGTGGTCGCGAACAGAACGGGTGAGGTCACCGAGCTGTGCCCCCTCCGCAGCGTCGTGACGAGCATCTCCCGGGGTGCCACCGGCATCCTGACCGGAACCACGGAGGGGACCCTGGCCCTGTGCCCACCGCTGCCCACCCTGCTGCGCACGAACGGCGTCAAGATTCACGACATCAGACGGATGGGCGGGAAAACCATCATCACGACCGGGACCGGGCCGCGTGTCCTGGACACCACCACCCCGGAGTCCCCGGAGCTGACGGTGCCCGCCAGTCCCGACGGCGACGGCTACCTGCCCCACGTGACCCAAGACACCACGGGCAGCACCCTGGCGACGCAGTCGCGCAACGGGAAGGTGGTGCTTCTCCGGTTGGCCGGCAGCGGATACGAGACGGAACATGTCATCGACGAAACCACCGCGGTGGTGGACCTGGTGCTCTCCCCCGATGGCAGGCGCTTGGCCATCGGGCACAGGAGCCAGGTCGGCTACGACATCTATCAGCGCGGGAACTCGGGTTGGGAACCCACCGGAACCCTCCACGCCTGGCCGGGTGGTTTGGCCTTCAACTCCGATGGAACGCTGATGGCCGCGTTGAGCGCCGATGGCACGGGGTACGTCGTGGCCGCCCTCACCGATTCCGGCCCGGAGGTTCTGACGGAGGCGGGGCTGCCCGACCGGGTGGTTCCCAGCGCCTTCGAGTTCTCCCCCTCGGGTCTTCTGGCAGTGGGTGCGTTGAACGGTGGGGTCTCGATCATCGATCTGAGCGACCCGACCAGGCCGCATACCAAGGCCCGGGTCTCCGACGCCCACGCATCCTTGGAGCGGTTGAGATTCAGCCAGGACGGAAACCATCTGCTGGCAACCAGCGTCGAGGGGGACCTGTGGGTCTGGGAGCGGGTGGATGAAACCCCTGCCCTGAGTCTGCACATCAAACACCCCTCGGCTTCAATCGCGGGAGCCGACCTGGTCGACGGCCAACTGCTGCTGGCTCTCTCCGACAACACGGCCGTGGCCTGGCCGGGCAGTGCCACGGCAGCGGCCGCCGACCTGTGTTCCCGTCTGGGGAATCCCCTGACCAGCCGGGAATGGGCCCAGCTGGCGCCCGGTGTTCCCTTCATGAACGGCTGTTCCTGAGCCGGAGGGTCACCGGCACAAGCCTTCATCGTCCAAGACTGATTGCAGGAAATACCGGGTCACGACCCGCGGGACGGCACGTCGTTGATGAAAAGCAACGCCTTGTCCATCCCGTCACGACCGGGCGGTGATGTCGGCGATGGCAGCCACTCGATGAACTCGGTCAAGGACGGGAAGGGCTTGGTGGGAACCGGCGTGCTGACGGACCCGCGGGTGGCGCAACAGGATCTAGGATCGCTGGGTGCCGCATTCCCTGAACCGCCGGATCCTGGAGCTGGCCCTGCCCGCCTTCGCGGCTCTGGTGGCCCAGCCCCTGTTCGTCATGGCCGACACCGCGATCGTCGGACAGCTGGGCACGGATCCCCTGGCCGGGTTGGGGGTGGGTTCCACGCTGACCCTGGCGCTGGTCGGGGTGTTCGTGTTCCTCGCCTACGGTTCAACCGCCACCGTGGCGCGTCTGATGGGGGCGGGCAGGGAGAAGGACGCGGCGGAATCCGGGGTTCAGGCCATGTGGCTGGCCCTGGTTCTCGGCGCGGTGGTCGGTGTGGTCTCCTGGGTTTTCGCGCCGCAGCTGGCCACCTGGCTCGGAGCGGGTGGAGCGGTCCACGAACAGGCCGTGGCCTACCTCCGCTGGTCACTGCCGGGGCTGCCCGGAATGTTCCTGGTGCTGGCGGCGACGGGGACGCTGCGTGGAATGGCGGACGGCCGCACCCCCATGGTCCTGGCGATCGGCGCCGCGGTCCTGAACCTGGTCGGGGACATCGTCCTGGTCTTCGGTCTCGGCATGGGGATCGCCGGTTCGGGGGCCGCCACCGCATTCGCCGAAACGCTCATGGGGTTGACGGCGGCCGGAATCGTGGCCCGCGGCGCAGCCAGGGCGGGGGCGGGGCGGCGTCCCCGGCTGGCGGGGATGCGGACCAGCCTGTTGGTCGGTGTTCCGTTGCTGATCCGCACCCTGGCGCTGCGCGCCGCCCTGCTGCTGACCACCTGGACGGCGGCCCGTTCGGGTGCCGTGGCCCTGGCGGCCCACCAGGTCGGGTTCACGATCTGGAGTTTCCTGCAGTACGTGCTGGACGCCTTGGCGATCGCCGGGCAGACCCTGATAGGGCAAGCCCTCGGGGCCTCCAGGCCCGACGAGGCCCGGGCGTTGTCGCGCCGCATGACCGGGTGGTCGCTCTGTGCCGGTTTTCTGCTCGGGATCGTGACCCTGCTCGTCAGGCATCCCCTGGCCGCGTTGTTCACCCCGGATCCGGGGGTGCGCGACGCGGTGGCGGCGGTGCTGGTGGTGATCGGCGGCACGCTGGTGATCGCCTCCTGGGTGACCCTGTTCGACGGGGTCCTGATCGGCGCCGGGGACGGCCCCTACCTGGCCCGCGCCAGCCTGATCACCCTGGCCGTGTACGCGCCGTTGGCGCTGGCGGTGGCCTGGCTGGCCCCCGGAGGTGTGCCGGGCCTGGTCTGGTTGTGGCTGGCTTTCACCGTCGGTTTCATGGGGGCCCGGGCCGCGACCCTGTGGTGGCGGGAACGCTCGGATGTCTGGCTCGTCACCGGCTGAAATTAGGGAAAACCTCATACAGTGAATGCATGGAAGAATCAACCAAACCCCTGACCCTGGAGGCCGATCTCCTGGTGATCGGCTGGGGCAAGGCCGGCAAGACACTGGCCCGGGACCTCGCGTCCTCAGGCAGGCGCGTGGTGCTGGTGGAACGCGACGATGCCATGATCGGCGGCACCTGCATCAACGTGGCCTGTGTCCCGACCAAGACCTTGGTGAATCTCGCGGAGCGACGCGGCGACCGGGACCCGGACGAGTATCTGAAACGGGCCATCGCTTCCCGGGACTCCCTGATAGACAAACTCCGGGCCGCCAACAAGGCGATGCTCTCCAGTCTGGAAACCGTCACCCTCGTGCACGGCGAGGCCCGGTTCACCGGCCCCCGCAGGATCAGGGTCCAGGCCGGCGATGACGTCCTCGACATCACCGCCGGGGCCGTGGTCGTCAACACCGGCACCTCCCCGCTGATGCCCCGGATCCCGGGCATCGACGGGAACCTCGTCCACGACTCCACCACCATCCAGCACGTCGCCGATGGCAGGGTTCCGAAGACCCTGACGATCGTCGGGGGCGGGTTCATCGGCCTGGAGTTCGCCAGCATGTTCGCCGCCTTCGGTTCGGCGGTGCGGATCCTGGAACGCGGCCCCGTTTTCCTGCCCCGTCTCGACGACGACGTGCGCGAGGCGGTGGTGACCACCCTCACCGACCGCGGCATCGAGATCGTCACGAACGCCCCCGTCTCCGCGATCGAGGACGACGGCAGGCGGGTGGTTTCCGAGGCCGGTTCCTTCGACACGGATGCGGTGCTGGTCGCGGTCGGCCGCAAACCCGAGACCGCGGCCCTGGACCTGCCAGCCGCCGGAATCGCCACCGACGAGCGCGGTTTCATCGTCGTCGACGATCACCTGCGCACCAGTGCCGAGGGCGTGTGGGCGGTGGGTGACATCAACGGGGGTCCGCAGTTCACCTACGTCTCCCTCGATGATTACCGGATCGTCAGGGATCAGCTCGCGGGGGACTCGAAACGCTCCCGGGCGGATCGCAGGGCGATCCCGACGACCACCTTCATCACTCCCCCGCTGGCGCAGGTCGGTCTCAGCGAACGCGAGGCCACCGAGCAGGGGGTGTCCTACCTGGTGGCCGCCAAGCCGGTCGCGAACATCGCGGCGATGCCGCGCCCGAAGACCCTGGGCGAGACCCACGGCCTGATCAAGGTGCTGGTCGATCCGGCAACCGACGAGGTGCTCGGGGCCACGATCTTCAGCGTCGACGCGCAGGAGGTGATCAACCTGGTCGCCCTGGCCATGCGCAACAAGGTCACCGCGTCCGCGCTGCGCGACGGCATCTGGACCCACCCCTCCACCACGGAGGCCCTCAACGAGGTTCTGGGTGAGTTGCACGCACCCTGACCGGGACGCGTCGAGGGGCGGGTCCCGGCCGGGACCCGCCCCTCACGCATTGATTCAGGGAATCACTGCCTTGCCACTTGGGCCGCCTTCTGGCGGCGGGCCTTGTTGATGAAGTAGCAGGGGATGATGATGACGAACCAGATCGGCGTCACGAGGACCGCCTGCAGGGTCTCCTCCTCGAGGCACAGGATGACCAGGCTGACCGCGAAGAAGACGAGCACCATCCAGGCCGTGACGACGCCACCGGGCATCTTGTAGGTGGACTTGGCGTGCAGCTCCGGGTGCTTCTTCCGGTAGACGATGTAGCACACCACGATCAGTGCCCAGATGAACAGGAACAGCACCGAGGTGATCGAGGTGACCAGAACGAACGCCTGGTTGATGGTCTCGGAGGCGTAGAGGAAACCGATGCCGCACAGCAGCAGCAGGCAGGAGCAGATGAGGGCGTTCTGGGGAACGTTGCGGCGTGACAGTTTGCCGAAGATCCGTGGGGCCTGCTTGTCCTCGGCCAGTCCGTACATCATGCGGGAGGTGGAGTAGAGCCCCGAGTTGTCGGAGGAGGCCGCGGCGGTCAACAACACGAAGTTCATCACCGAGGCCGCAGCTCCGAAACCACTCAGCTGGAACATGGCCGTGAAGGGGCTCTCACCCGGGACAACCGCGCGCCACGGGATGACCACGCAGATGGCAGCCAGGGCCAGCACGTAGAACAAGGCGAGCCGCACGGGGATGGCGTTGATGGCCTTGGGCAGGTTGCGCTCGGGGTTGTGGGTCTCGGCAGCCGCGGTGCCAACCACCTCAAGACCGACGAAGGCGAAGAAGGCGATCTGGAAACCGGCCAGGAACCCGGGGAAACCGTTCGGGAAGAAACCGCCGTCGTTCCACAGGTTCTCGACGGTTGCGCGATGCCCCGCCTCCGAGACGAAACCGGAGAACAGCAGGCTGGCGGCGACGATGACGAGCGCCCCGACCGCGACCAGTTTGATCAGGGCGAACCAGAACTCCGCCTCACCGAAGTACTTGACCGCCACCACGTTCAGGACGAACAGCAGCAGCGCCAGCACCGCGGCGGGCAGCCACTTCGGCACCTCTGGCCACCAGAACTGGGCGTACCCGGTGATGGCCGCCAGGTCACCCATGGCCGCCACGATCCAGGCGAACCAGTAGGTCCAGCCCGCGATGAACCCGCCCGCCGGTCCGAGCACGTCCTCGGCTATGTCGCGGAAGGATTTGTACTTCAGGTTCGCCAGGAGCATCTCACCCATGGCCCGCATCATGAAGTACAGGAAGAAACCGACCACGGCGTAGACCAGCATGCTGGAGGGGCCCGCCTGGTTGATGGTGTTGCTGGACCCCATGAACATGCCGGTGCCGATGGCACCGCCCAGGGCCATCAGCTGCAGGTGACGGTTGCTCAGGCCGCGTTGCAGCCCCTGTCCGTCCTCGTTGACATCGCCCTCGACCACCACGTCCTTGGGTGCGTCAGTCAGGGGGTTACTCATCTGGGAACTCCTTCGTTCTGTGTTGGAATCTCGTCAACCACCCGGGCAGAACCATTCCCGGGTGGCGATGTTGTCCACGGCCTTCCGGTGGCCACTTTCCGGACGTGTGGGGAGGTGCTGGCGGACAGCAGGCCCCCGTAGTTGGGCAGGAACCTGACCTCGGAACCCACCCTCACGGGGGTTTCGGCATCGGTGACATCGATGATCAGGTGGTCGCTGCTGGCCCCCAGCACCTCAATGCCCGGGTCCACCGGCTCAAGGGCGTCCGGGGCGGCGTCCTGGCGGCCGAGGTCGCAGATGGCGCGCAGTCTCAGCCCCCGGTCGGTGAAGTGCGTGGTGTTGCCGAAGGCGTCCTGCCCGGTCCGGCCGATCGGAACCGACGGTTTGCGTTGCAGCTCGATGATCCCGCCGACCAGCTCCACCGTGTCCTGCCGGGTCCCGGGCCAGGGCGAACGATCCAGGACGTTGCGGCCCAGGATGATGGCCTCGCCGATCCGCAGGTTGTTGATGCCTGCGGGCATTTCCCCGCTGGCAAGCAACGGAAGGTTCGCGCTGTTCCCGCCGGAGACCAGTTCCAGCGGATGCCCGGTGACGCTGCGGCACTCGTCCCTGAGAGCGACGAGCATCTCCATCTTCTCGCGGGTGGGAATCACCCCGCCGAAGCAGGCGAGGTTGGTTCCCAGGCCCGCCACCTCGAGGTGGGGCAGCCGGGCGATCCGGCTCACCTCCTCGACGGCCCGGTCCGGCCACACGCCCTCCCGCAGGTCGCCGACGTCGACCATCATCACGACCTTGTGGCGCACCCCGGCCATCCCTGCGGCGTTCGAGAGCGCCTCCGCGGTCTGATAGGAGGAGATGAGGGTGTGATCGGCCCAGCGCACGGCCTCCGGTGCGTTGCCGGGGGTCGGGGCCCGCAGCAGCATGGTCGGCAGGTCCAGACCCGCCTCCGCTATCCGTTTCAGGTTGTCGATCCGCGAGTCGGCCAGCATCACGCAGCCCGCCCCTTCCAGCGCCCGCAGCAGGGCTGGATGGGCCTGCATGACCTTGGTGACCGCGGCCACCTTGATCCCCTGCGCAGCGCACTGGGAGATCACAGCGGAGGCGTTGTGGGCGATCCGGTCGATGTGGATCTCCAGTCTCGGGGTTTCCACGTTCATCCTTCCGGGGTTTCGTCTTCGATTGGTTCGGGAAGTTCCCCCACCTCGCCGGCCACCCAGTCCCGGAAGGTCGCGGCGACCTCCTCGTGGTAGACCTGCGCCAGGGTTCCCAACGCGGAGAACCGGTAGTCGCGGTCGATCAGGATGCGCGCCTCGGGTGGTGGCAGCAGCCGGGCACCCGCGCCGAGGCGGATCCGCCCGAGGATCTCGTCCCCGCCGGGAATCCTGGTCAACGCGCCCCCGGTGCCGATGATCCACCGGATCGCGGTCAGGTCCTTGCCGCGGACGATCTGCTTCTTGCCCGTCGGGGTGAACAGGTCGCTGACGGTGCCGACGTGCCTGCGGATCCCGACCTCGACGGCGCGGGCGGCCAACCAGCGGGTGACGTCCTCCTCCTTCTCGTCGGAGGGAATGGCCCGCAGGTACTCGAGCCGCTCCTCGTCACCGGTCTCCCCCGACATCGCCGCCACCTGGCGGGCGTTGACGAAGACGCCGAGGTCGCCCTCCACGGTGCGCTTGGCCCGGGGTTCGGGGTCGATGCTGTGGCTGGTCCACTCAGCCGAACCGTCGGTGACACTGTGGATGTCGGTGGTCGCGCCGCCGACGTCGATCACCAGGGCGTCGCCGAGGGTATCCGCGAAGATCTCAGCGGCCAGCAGCACCGCGCCGGGGGTGGGCAGGATCTCGAATCCGGAGAGTTCCGTCAGCCTGGCCATCCCCGGGGCCTTGACGATGTGCTGGTTGAAAACCTCGTGGATCAGTTTGCGCACCGGCTCGATCTGGAGCACATCCACGTCGGGGAAGACGTTGTCGGCGCACATCAACTCCACGTCGTTGCGGGCGAAGACGTCCTGCACCCGGCGCCGCACCGCGATGTTCCCGGCGTAGATCACCGGAGATTTCAGCCCGGACTCCGCGATCATCCGGGCGTTGTCCACCACGATCCGCTTCTCACCGTAGTCCACTCCCCCGGCGAGCAGGACGATGTTGGGATTCGCCTCGACGAGATCCTCCACATCCCAGGAGTCGATCGCCCCGACCGTGGTCAGTCCGACGATCGCCCCCGCGCCGAGGGCCGCTTCCCGGGCGGCGCGGGCCGTCATCCCCTGGGTGAGTCCGTGGACGCTCATCTTCAGCCCGCCAGCGGCGGAGCTGTTGACGAAGACCTGCGTCTTGTCGATCTCGATGCCGGAGGTCTTCCGCATCTCGTCGATCGCCGCATCGACGCCGATCTTCACGTCCCCCTGGGCGACGGAGGTCGGGGCGAACCCCTGGCCGATGTGCCTGAACCTTCCGTCCTCCAGCGAGAAGGCGTTCGCCTTCGTGATGGTGGACCCGATCTCAAGGGTGGTGACGACCCGCATCACTCAACTCACCCGACCTTTTCCTGTTCGCGGCTGCGCATGGTGCGCACGATCGCGTCGAGCACGTCGATGCCCTTGGTGCCGCGGCCGAAGGTGGCGTCCAGGCCGGTCTCGGCGGCCATGTCGCGGCTCACCTGCGTGCCGCCGGCGATCAGCACCTTCTCGTCGCGGATGCCGCGTTCCTTGGTCAGCTCGGCGAGTTTCTTCATCATCGTGCGGTGAACCTCGTTGTGGCTGATGACCGTGGAGATCAGGATCGCGTCCGAACCCGACTCGATGGCCGCATCCACCATCTTCTCGACGGGGACCGAGGTCCCGAGGTAGTGGTACTTCACACCATACTTCTCGAGGCCGCCGTGTTTGATGTCGAGGATCTCGCGCATGCCGACGCTGTGCTCGTCCTCACCGACGGTGCCGGCCACGACGGTGATCTCGTGGTCGCTGACGAACTGGCGCAGCTCCTCCTCGGGAAGCAGCTCGATCTTCTCGGGGATGGTCAGCTCGGTCTTGTCGACATCGAAACCGACGTGCCCCTTCACCTCGACGAAGCATCCCTCGGCGGGTTGCAGCACCTGGAGGTTGACGACCTCGGGGTCTTCCAGCCCCATGCGCTTGGCCATTTCGAGGGCCGCCTCGACGGCGATCTCGGCCCGTTCGGGGATCATCAGCTCCACCAGGGCCACACCGTCACCGGCCCATTCGGCCTCGGGCCGCAGCAGGTTCCCGGTGCGGTACTCGCGGGTCCGTTCGAGCCGTTTGTGGGCGCTGTCCTCCGGGTCGAGTTCGTCGATGTAGACGATCTTCTCCGGGTCGCAGAGGGTGCAACCGTCGATCAGGTCGCAGGCCTTGCCCACCCCGTCGGGCAGTTTGTTGTTGCCGAAGTGGTCGCACACCGGCGCCAGGTAGTCGGGGTCGCGTTCGACCACGGTGCCCACCGCGATGCCGCCGTCCCCGTCGCGGGCGATGCCGTCGTGGTTGCGTTCCGGGAACTCGGCGGAGTCGACGAAGAAGCCCTGCTCCACGGCCGCGAAGTAGCCGCCCGCGTGCATCATCTCGGCGAGGAAGCCGATCGCGCGTTCCTTGAGGTCGCGCACCATCCCACCCAGCGGGCCTTCCCGGTTGAGGGTGAGCAGTTCCTTGATGCCGTCCAGTGCCGCCCAGGTCTGCTTGACGGTCTGCACGCCACGCACCGAGTTGTAGTGCCAGGGCAGGTTGCGTCCCTCATCAGGGGTGATGGTGCTCTGGATGTCGGCGCTGGTGAGCATGGAGATCATCGTGTCGATCACGTGCAGGCGGATCGCCTCGTTGATGTCGGACTCGATGTAGCGGGTGTTCTGCTGGGCGCGCATCTTGTACTCGGAGAAGAAGTCGCGCAGCGCGACCGCGTAGGGCAGGTCGAACCACAGCTTCGGGGTCGGCGGGGCGCTCGGCGGCACCGTCGAGAGCCCGATGAGATCCTTGGGCATCCCGACCATGACGGAGAAGGCGGAGTTCAGGCCGTGCTGGACCATGAGCTCGGGCATCACCTTCCAGCCCTGGCGGGCGGTGGCGTTGGCGTTGTGGGCGCCATCGATCTGGAAGATCCGGGCCCCGCTCATGACCTTCTTGGCCTCACCCGCGTCGACGTAGCTGCGATAGGCGTTGATGTTGCGGTAGAGCACGTTGTACTGCGGGTCCTGGTGGGCGCCGTTGACGCCCTCCTCCGCGAACAGCACCGCGACCTCGGGGCCCGCCACGCCGGAGACGTAGCTGTGGAAGTTGATCGGGCGACCGACCTCGTCCTCGATCAGGTCGCAGGCCTTGCGGCTGGCGCGCAGCTGCTTGCGGGTGATCGGCACACCACCGATGCCCTCGGGGGTTCCCTCCATCAGGCCGTCGATGTGGCTCTGCCCGGTGGTGCGGATCACCATGATGTGATCGGCGCCGTTCCAGGCCGCCATCCGCATGCGGCGGATGTCGTCCTCGAAGTGCCCGGAGGCGATCTCGGAGGTCACCACCGGGGACGGCTGCGGGTCGATGCCCTCGAAGTACTTCGCGGTGGGCATCGGGACGCTGTTCTTCAGCGGCTCCGACATGTCCCGGAAGTGGAATCCCGCCATGTCGACACCGCCCTCGGGCACGGTGCGCCAGGTCCAGCCCTTGCGCGGCGGGTGGTAGTTCTCCAGACCCTCGAGGATCTCCTCCACGTTGATCTTGGTATTCGGATCCAGCTTGTCGGTCACGCTCACTTCTCCTCGAAGAGCCCGGCCATCACGGCCGGATCGTCGGCGATGGCGGCTGCCGCCGCCCGGACGTCAATTCCGTCGCGCCTGGACACGCGCAGCACCACGTGCCCCGCTCCCTTGCCCAGCAGCCCGGCGTTCAGCACGTTCTCGACCACGGCATGGGTGGTGACCGAGTCGATGCCCATGCGCAACAGCACCGACCGTTCGATCGACGGCGTGGTGTGGGTGCGGGCCAGCTCCACCACCGGCTCCATCACCTGGTGGCACAGCTCCCAGAACCTTGCCTTGAGGGCCTCGTCATCCAGGTCCGCCAGTTCGGAACGCAATTTCTCGAAGCGGTCGAGCCGCTCCTGTTCCTCGGTGTTCATCATCGTCCTTCCTGTTCACTCGCCGCCCGCGGCCCCGGGGGCGAGCGATCGAACGTGTTCTTCGGTGGTGTTGGCGTCGGCTGCCAGGAATTCGACGTCCTCGCTGCTCCACTGCTCGGGGGGCAGCACCTTGGCGGCATGCCTGATGTAGCTGCCGCGCAGCCTGTCGAGGTCCAGGGGTTTGCCCGCCACCTGGTCGAGCCGCTCCGGGATGACGATCGTCTTGCCCGGGACGTTGTCCGCCGGGTCGCCCCTGCGCACCTCGATGCCCCGGCTCTTCGCGAACGACAGCTGGCTGTTGTGGTGCTTGCCGGCGCCGGTGTACTCGGTTTCCTGGACGACGATGATCTGGTCACGGTCCATCTGCATGGCAAGGGCGACGGCCGCCGTGAGGCTGGTGTTGCCGGCCGGGCCGCGTTCCAGGCCTTCCATTTTCGTCAGCAGCTCGGTCATGTAGAAGACCTCACCCTGGGTGACCAGGTGGTAGCCGTCCATGTACCGCAGGGCGCGGGCCGCGTTGCGCGGCACGTCCACCCGGTCGGGCCAGGTGGCGAACGGCACCCCGAAACCGGTGTGGCCCGTGGTGAAGGATTTGTTGTTGAAGTCCTTGTCGGATGCCATGTGCAGGCCCGTGAGGTCGACGGAGACCGCCACCACCTGGGTCTGGTCGCAACCCACCTTGCGCAGGCCGCGGGCCGTTCCTGTCAGGTTGCCGCCGCCGGCGTGCGTGACCGCGACCACGTCGGGCTGGCGTCCGTAGCGTTCCTCCACCTCACGGCCGATCTCGGCTCCGAGCGTCTCCACCCCCGCGATTCCGTAGGGGGTGTAGAGGCTGGCGTTGAAGTAGCCGGTCTCCTCCAGAGTGCGCAGCAGCACGTAGAACAGCTCCGGGCCGACCGTCAGTTTGACCACCTCGGCCCCGTAGGCCTCACAGGCCCGGGACTTCTCGACGATCTCGGGCTGCCCGACGTGCTCGGAGTCGTAGACCTCCTGGATCACGATGCACTTGAGCCCCTGCTGGACGGCCTGCGAGGCGACGGCCGCCCCGTAGTTCCCGCTCGTCGCGGTGACCATGCCCTTGAAACCCTTCTTGCGGGCCTCGTGGGCGCTGAGGGAGGCGCGGCGCGCCTTGAAACTGCCGGAGGCGTTCGCGGCCTCGTCCTTGACGAGGATCCTGGCCCCCTTGCCGGGGCCGGCGATGGCCCGCACCGCCTCGGTGAGGCGATGCAGTTCGTGCAACGGGGTCCTGCCGACCTTGGTGGCCCGCTGGATCTCGGCCACCTCGTCGAGGGAGTAGCCGGTGGCCGCCATCATCGCCTCGTAGTCGAAGGCGATGGGGCTGATGTTGTACTCGTCGTAGTCCAGCCCCAGAGCGGAACGCATGATCTCGTTCTTGCGGGCCATCACGTCCTTGTATGAGTTGCTCATGACTCGTACTCCGTCCCGATCGTGAGGATCTCGTCCACGGTCTCGCCGAAGCTGTGCGAATATCCGGGATTGATCCGGCTCAGCACCCCGGTGTGGGTCCGCCCGATGATGGTGCGGATGGTCGCCTCCTCACCGAGCGCCGCGGGCGCGGTGAGGAAACCGTCAACCCACTGCAGCAGCGGGGTGGCGGCCGTGTCCGCCGGCACCCCCTCCGCCCGCTCTTCCGGGGCCAGGACGACCTGCTGGATTTCCACCCACGCCCCCTCGGGGGCAACCTTCGTTGCACTCACTGCATCGCTCCAATCTCGATTCAGGTCACCGGCGCTCGTAGGCCTCGGGGCCCATCAGCGCAGTCGGCGACGGCAGGTCGATGATCCGTTTGAGGCCCGGGGTGGCGGCGAAGATGCGGGGAATGGTGTTCACCGCGATGCCTGCAGTGGCCTTTCCGCCTGCGATCTCGGGGCCGGTGGACATGCTGATCTCGGGCACGCCGTGGATGGTGATGTAGTCGCCGGTGTCGACCCCCTCGGCGCCGGGATCCACCTGCTGCGGGTGGATGAGCTTGATGATCTCCTCGTCACCGCGGTACCCGATGGCGATGTGGTTGCAGCCCGCGACCTTCCCGGGCTCGATGACCCGGTCCCTGGCCTGGCGCGGCACCTTCGCGATGATCGGTTCGAGCGTCTGCTCCACACGGTCGACGCCGAGCCCGAGGGCGTCGCTGATCAGGCGGACGGATTCGGGGAAACCGACGTGCCCGACGATGGAGCCGTCGGCGACCCCGGCCTTGAACTCCTCAGGGGTGGTTCCCACGCCCTGGGTGGAGAGCACGGTCTGCCCGTAGGGGCTCAGGTCGTTGATGCGGCTGGCCTCGATGCTGGTGACTTCCTGGCTGCCGGCGGTCAGCACCACGACGAGATGGTCGAGCACGAAGCCCGGGTTGACACCCACGCCGATGATGGAGACGCCGTGTTCCTTGGCCAGCGCGTCCAGTTCGACCGCCTCCTCGGGGTTCTGCGCCTCGGGAGCGGCCATCTCCTCGGCGATGCTGACCACATTGATGCCCGCGGAGAGGATGGCCTTGAGATCGGGAAGCTGTTTCTTGACCCAGGAAGTGGTGGCGATCGTGACCACGTCCACCTTCTCCGGGTCGAGGATGCTGGCCGGATCGTTGCTGACCTTCACACCCGCCGGGGCCACTCCGAGCACCTCGCCGACATCCTTGCCCACGAGTTCGGGGCTGATGTCGAATGCGCCGACCAGTTCCAGGCCGTCCTTGGCCAGGATCACCTTCGCCACGCCCTGGCCCATCGCCCCGAGACCCCACTGAGCCACTCGGATTCGCTGATTCTTGCTCACTTCTCTCCCTCGAGTTGTTGTTTCCGCCTCAGCCTGGACATGGCACGCGGGTGCACCGAGAACCTCGGAGCGAACGTGCCCCTTCCTCCGGGGACCGAGGACCGGCGCCGCTTCTCCCTTCCAATCCGGCGGATAGTATGTTCGCCATGTCCCGGGCTCCTCGCCCGATGAGCATCCACGCGGATGCCCGTCGGCCCACTGTCGTGAAGGTGTCGCCACTGACCATTTCGCTTTCACGGTATCCACGACCACCCGCCACAAGCCCGAGAACGCCGGATTCAATTGCGATAGGGGCCCGTATCTTGAGATCTTCCCACCACCGATGCTCCGAGTTGGGAAACATCCCATACCAGCTCCCTTCCGGGAGGGGTCTGTGAGGGACGAGACGGATCTCAAGCTGGTCAACCTGCTGCAGATCGATCCCCGCATCTCCTGGTCGAAGGCGGGTGAGATCCTCCAGATGTCGCCGACGACCGTCGCGAACCGCTGGAACCACCTGGTGGAGAGGGGGCTGGCCTGGATCTGCACATACCCGAACCTGGAGCACCGGTTCACGGCGGTGGTCGAGGTCGACTGTCGAACCGAGTTCCTCCCCTCCGCCACCAAGCAGATGTGCGCCCACCCGCTGATCACCAGCGTCGACGAGGCCACCGGGCGGCGTGACATCCTGCTGACCATCATGGCCCCCGACATGGCGACCCTGACCTCCCTGATCATCGACTGGATCGGCGGGATCGAGGGGGTGTACGGAACCCGCAGCTCGTTGGTGACCAACGTCATAGTCGGGGCGGAGTCCTGGCGGGCGAACATCCTCACCCAGCGCCAGATCAACCAGGCCCTCCCCCAACGCACACTCGACCGGTCGCAGCCGGGGACCGACGCCGCCGACCTGGCCCTGTCGCAGGCCCTGGCCCGCGACGGCAGGGCCAGCGTCGCGTCGCTGGCCCAGGAACTCGACATGCCAACCAGCACGGTGCACCGCAGGATGCGGAAACTCCTCGCGAACCAGCACCTCATCATGCGTTGCGATGCAGCTCCCGAACTGGCGGGATGGCTGCTGGAGTGCACCTGGCTGACGACGGTCGCCTTCAACTACAAGAACCGGGTCATCGAGCTGCTGAAGAAACAACCCTCGCTGCGGTCCTGCTTCTGGATCACGGGGAGCAACAACCTGCGCGTCAACTTCCGCGTCAACCGCATCGGTTCCCTGTCCGCGCTCGAGTCCTCGATAGCCTCTGCCATCCCCGGTCTGGCCCCTGACGAGACCGTCGTTCACATGCGCAGCCACAAGTCGATGGGTTGGCTGCTGCGCCCGGACGGCAGCTGCACCGGGCAGCTCGTTCCCCCGGTCTTCGGTCCCTGATCAGGCGAAACGCCCGGGGAGCCCTTCGCTCCCCGGGCGCCGGTGCCCTCAAACGAGGGCGATGCTGTCGTCCACCCGGTCGAAACGAACCGTGTCCCCGTCGTGGATCTGCCCGGAGAGCAGCCCGCGGGCGAGCTGGTCCTCCACGGTGGTCTGCACCAGGCGGCGCAGCGGGCGGGCCCCGTAGACCGGGTCGAAACCGACCTCGCCGAGCCAGTCGGCCGCGGCATCAGTGACCTCGACGGTGATCCTGCGGGAGGCCAGGCGCCGGCCCAGCCGTTCGAGCTGGATCGCGACGATCCTGCGCAGATCGTCACGGGTGAGCGGATCGAACATGACGATGTCGTCCAGCCGGTTCAGGAACTCGGGACGGAACGCGGAACGCACCACCCCCATCACCTTTTCCTGTTTCTCCGCGTCGCTCAGCAGCGGGTCGGCCAGGTACTGCGACCCGAGGTTGCTGGTGAGGATGAGGATGGTGTTGCGGAAATCCACCGTGCGGCCCTGGCCGTCGGTGAGGCGGCCGTCGTCGAGGACCTGCAACAGAATGTTGAACAGGTCCGGGTGGGCCTTCTCCACCTCGTCGAGCAGGATCACGGAGTAGGGACGCCTCCGCACCGCCTCGGTGAGCTGGCCGCCCTCCTCGTAGCCGACATACCCGGGAGGGGCGCCGACGAGACGGGCCACCGAGTGTTTCTCGGAGTACTCGCTCATGTCGATGCGCACCATGGCGGTTTCGTCGTCGAACAGGAAATCGGCCAGCGACTTGGCCAGCTCGGTCTTGCCGACACCGGTGGGGCCGAGGAACAGGAACGACCCGGTGGGCCGGTTCGGGTCGGAGATCCCGGCGCGGGAACGCCGCACCGCGTCCGAGACGGCCTTGACGGCCCGGCGCTGCCCGATGAGCCGCTGCCCGAGCCGTTCCTCCATGTGCAGCAGTTTCTCGGACTCGCCCTGCAGCATCCGCCCGACCGGGATCCCCGTCCAGGCCGCGACGACCTCCGCCACGTCGGTCTCGGACACTTCGTCGGAGACCATGCGCGAGGCGTCGGCATCGGTTTTCTCCGCGTCGGCGAGCTGCTGCTCGATGACGGGGATCTCCCCGTACAGCAGCTGCGAGGCGCGCGCCAGATCGCCGGCACGTTGCGCCTTGTCGGCTTCAACACGCAGCGCGTCGATCTTCTCCTTGAGGTCGCCCACACGGTTCAACCCGGATTTCTCCTGCTCCCACCGGGCCTCAAGACCGCGCAACTTCTCCTGGGCGTCGGCGAGTTCGGAGCGCAGCGCGGCGAGACGCTCGCGGGATGCGGCGTCCTCCTCGTTCTTCAGGTGCAGCTCCTGCATCAGCATGCGGTCCACGTCGCGGCGCAGCATGTCGATCTCCTCCGGGCTGGAGTCGATCTCCATCCGCAGCCGCGAGGCGGCCTCGTCCACCAGGTCGATGGCCTTGTCGGGCAGCTTCCGGCTGGTGATGTAGCGATCCGACAGGGCGGCGGCCGCCACCAGCGCGGAGTCGGTGATGCGCACCTTGTGGTGCGCCTCGTAGCGTTCCCGCAGCCCACGCAGGATGGCGATGGCGTCCTCCACGGAGGGTTCGCCGACGTAGACCTGCTGGAAACGACGCTCCAGGGCGGGGTCCTTCTCGATCCGCTCCCGGTACTCGTCGAGCGTGGTGGCACCGATCATCCGCAGTTCGCCGCGGGCCAGCATGGGTTTGAGCATGTTGCCCGCATCCATCCCGCCGTCACCGGTGGAACCGGCTCCGACGACGGTGTGCAGCTCGTCGATGAAGGTGATGATCTGCCCCTCGGACTCCTTGATCTCGTTCAGGACCGCCTTCAGGCGCTCCTCGAAATCGCCCCGGTACTTGGCCCCGGCCACCATTGAGGTGAGGTCGAGGGAGACCAGGCGGCGCCCCTTCAGGGAGTCGGGGACGTCACCCTCCACCAGGCGCATGGCGAGGCCCTCCACGACGGCGGTCTTGCCGACCCCGGGTTCACCGATCAGGACCGGGTTGTTCTTGGTGCGGCGCGCCAGCACCTGGACGACGCGGCGGATCTCCTGATCACGCCCGATCACGGGGTCGAGCTTGCCGGAACGGGCGCGCTCGGTCAGGTCTATGGAGTACTTGTCGAGGGCCGACTCGCCGCCCTCGGATTCCGCGGAGGTCACGCGCTTGCTGCCACGGGCCTCCTCGAACACCTTGGTCAGTTTCTCGGGGGTGACCCCGGCGCGGGTCAGGATGGTCCGCGCCTGGGACTCCACGGTGGCGAGGCTTATCAACAGGTGTTCGGTGGCGACGAACTGGTCACCGAGCTTTTCGGCCAGGGTCTCGGCCATGGCCAGGACGCGCGCCAAGGCGCCCGAGATCGTCGGCTGGGTCACGGAGCTGCCGGTGCTGGACGGCTGCCTGGCGATGGCCTCGGCGGCCCGGGCGTCGATGGTGGCCGGGTCGGCGCCCACGGCTGACAGCAGAGCACCGACGGTGTTGTCAGGGGTGAGCAGGAGACCGTGCAGAAGGTGCACGGGTTCCGCGGACGGGTTTCCCGCGGTAAGGGCCTGCCGCACCGCCGCGGTCACGGCGTCGCGGCTCTTGGTGGTCAGCTTCTCAGTATTCAAAGGTCCTCCAGAGTGCGAACTACAAAGTTGAGTCTACCACGCTCAACTTGGTTTCGCGCAATCCGGAACGTGCGACCGGACCGTCCGGATCGCAACCGTTTCCCCCCTTGGGCCACAAAATTGGTTTTGGGAGTTAGGCTCGGACATGGACGGATACGGGATCACCAACCGGGGATTCCGCCGCCGTCCGGTCGCCCGCTGAAGTGCTGACTGTAAGGAGCCAAATGTCCCACCTCACCGAGAACGGTCTGACCACCACCATCCCCGTCACGGGGCGCATTCCAAAGCTCTCCCGTGTCACCGACTGGGTCGAGGAGGTCGCGGCCCTGACCAATCCCAGCGCCATCCATTTCCTCGACGGCTCCGACGAGGAGTACGAGCGTCTCGTGGAGAAACTCGTGGAGGCTGGCACCCTCGTGCGGCTGAATCCGGACAAGCAACCGGGATCCGTCTACGCCCGCACCGATCCCGACGACGTTGCCCGCGTCGAGGACTCCACCTTCATCTGTTCCATTGACGAGAACGACGCCGGGCCCACCAACAACTGGATGGACCCCAGGCAGATGAAGACCATCCTGACCAAGCTGTACAACGGCTGCATGGTGGGGCGCACCATGTACGTCATTCCTTTCTGCATGGGACACATCGACGCCCCCTCCCCGAAGTTCGGCATTGAGATCACCGACTCGGCCTACGTGGCGATCTCCATGAAGATCATGACCCGGATGGGCGCCGATGTGATGGAGGCCATGGAGCGTCTGGACGCGGACTTCGTGCCCGCGCTGCACTCCGTCGGGATGCCCCTGCCCCCCGGCGTCAAGGACGTCCCGTGGCCCTGCAACGACATCAAGTACATCGTCCACTTCCCCGAGGAGCGGACCATCTGGAGCTACGGCTCCGGCTACGGCGGCAACTCCCTGCTGGGCAAGAAGTGCTACGCGCTTCGGATCGCCTCCGTGATGGGGCGCGACGAAGGTTGGCTGGCCGAACACATGCTGATCCTCAAGATCACCTCGCCGGAGGGGAAGTCCTATCATCTGTGCGCGGCCTTCCCGTCTGCCTGCGGCAAGACCAACCTGGCGATGCTGGAACCCACCCTGCCGGGCTGGAAGGTGGAGACCCTCGGCGACGACATCGCGTGGATGCGGTTCGGCGAGGACGGCAGGCTCTACGCAGTCAACCCGGAGACCGGGTTGTTCGGCGTGGCCCCCGGCACGAGCACCGACACCAACCCCAACGCCATGGCGGCCATCGAGGGCGGGCACTCGATCTTCACCAACGTCGCGCTCACCGACGACGGTGACGTGTGGTGGGAGGGGAAGAGCAAGCAGCCCCCGGAGCACCTCACGGATTGGAAGGGCCGTTCCTGGACCCCCGAGAACGGTCCGGAGGGCGGCCGCCCCGGCGAGAAGGCGGCGCATCCGAACTCCCGTTTCTGCACCCCGATCTCGCAGTGCCCGATCCTGTCGAACGAGTTCTACGACCCGAAGGGTGTGCCCGTCGACGCCATCATCTTCGGCGGCCGCCGCGAGAACACCATCCCGCTGGTGTCGCAGTCCAGGAACTGGCAGCACGGCGTGTTCATGGGTGCCACCTGCTCCTCCGAAACCACTGCGGCGGCCAAGGGCGCCGTCGGCGTGCTGCGCCGCGACCCGATGGCGATGCTGCCGTTCATCGGCTACCACGTCGGCGACTACTTCAGGCACTGGATCAACCTCGCGGAACGCACCACCCCGGACAAGCTCCCGAAGATTTTCTACGTGAACTGGTTCCGGCGCGACTCCGAGGGCAAGTTCCTGTGGCCCGGTTTCGGCGAGAACTCCAGGGTCCTGAAGTGGATCGTGGAACGCCTCGAGGGCAGGGTCGATGCGATCGAGACCCCGGCGGGCCTGCTGCCGGAGAAGAAGGACATCGACGTCGAGGGCCTGGACATCAGCGACGATCACATGGAGCAGGTGCTGCGCTACGTGCCCAATGAATGGGCCAACGAGCTGCCCCGCATGCGTCGCTGGCTGAGGTCGCTGGGCCTGAAGGTCCCCCAGGAGATCCACGACGAGCTGTGGCACATCGCCATGAACATCATCGGCGATCGCTGACGCTCCCAACGTGGTGTGGGTGGGGTGGAAAACCCCCCCCCCCACACCACGTATCCGCCCAGCCCACCCCCAAACGCCAGCCTTCCCGCCAAACGCCTGCCTTCCCGCCGAACGCCAGCGCTACAGCGCAAGCACACGACCGGAA